>DATJRJ010000266.1:0-10350 GCA_035504735.1 Binataceae bacterium (SeqCode) | reverse complement strand
AGGATTACCAGCCTGGTTGAAATGCGGCGCCGGTTGGAAACCGTCTCCGTGTCCAAGCCGTAGTAACTCTTCAAATCCTCTATCGCGGACCTGATCCGTCTCAACTTGCCAACGACTACTAGTTTCACCGAATCGGCAATGTCATCCTCAAATGTGGTCATCAGGCGTTGATGGCTATTACAGTCTCCAGGACGTCCTCAATTTCGATTGCGGCGTCTTCCAGCGCCCGCATAACGATCGAGAGCCTCCTGATATGAGACCAATTCATCGCTGGGGTTTCATTCAAAAGGAGCCCGTAAACGTTTTCCGCGTAAGGATCGCAATCGGACTCGACCATAAGATAACCATAGATTCCGGGTTCGACTCAGCGAGCGTCATGAAGACCTTCCGGGTACAGAGCCGGTCCTCAGCACCGCGGTTAGATCGGTCTTAATCTCAGCGGGAAGGTCAAGCGCGGAAATTTTCGCGGCCGTCCTTTCGACCGGGTACTCAAGCGCGTGGAGCTCGATCTTACCCTCCTGCCAGATTGCGTATCGCGCCCTCGGATCTCCCATCTTGGATTGTCCGAGGCTTCCCGGGTTCACAATCAATCGTTCTCCAACAGTGCGCGAGAATTGCAGATGGGTATGGCCCGCCAGGATTATGTTAGCGTCGGAGCTTGCCTCTTCTTCTCGCGCCCAGAGTTGCGAGTCAGGAGGGCGATACTCGTATAAAAGATCTGACGGCGTCGCATGACAAAGAAAGCAGACCTCGCCGTTGATCTGCCGGGAGACCGAGGTCGGCAGGTCGCGAAGATACTGCTTGTCAGCCGCCGAGAGGACCGACGCTGTATAATCGCGAGTCGCCTCCGCCATCGCACGGAAGCGCGGAGAACATCCACAGTCGGTGCCGAATCCAACCGAGTGGTCGTGGTTGCCGCGGATCACCGTAGATGCGTGGGCGCGCACGAAGTCGATTACCTCTTTAGGGTTGGGACCGTAATTCACCAGATCGCCCAGCACCCATAGCTGGTCGAAATCCTGCGGCAATGCCAAAAGTGCTTCGAGGTTCGCGTGCAGATCCGAGATGATGCAGATTCTCATCGCAGCCAGACTCCTTGCTTAGGCGCGCAAACCGGGCCGTCCAGTTGCACTCCGCGAGCCGCGCGATTATTTGAGCGGATTGCGCAGCCGCTCTTCAAGTTTGGCCGCGAAAATCAAATCCAATTGCCGAGGGCGATTCCCATGAACACGGCGACGCCGCCGGTGACTACGCTTCCGATTAGATAGACGGCGCCGAGCAGCATCTCCCGGTCCTGCAGCAATCGAATCGACTCGTACTCGAAGGTCGAGAAGGTTGTGTAGCCACCGACAAAACCTACGGCGAAGAAAAGCCGCCAGTAGGCACTAAGTGATCCACGCTCCTGAGCGAACGCGAGAAGGAGCCCGATAATGAAGCTACCTGTGATGTTGACCACAAAGGTCCCGTAAGGAAACGCAGGTCCAAAGCGACTGGCAAACCAGCCGCTGACTAAATACCGCGCTGCCGATCCGATACCGCCGCCCAACGCAACCAGAAGAACCGCCAGCACCTTACACGCCCTTTCCCTCGTCGCTGCGAGCGAGCAACGCCCGCATCATTTCGGTTCGGCCGACGATTCCGATCAGCTCGCCTTCAGCATCCACCACCGGCAGGCGCTTCACTCGCTTTTCGGCAGAAAGTGCAAGGGCACTTGCGACCGGCATCTTCTCTCGGACCGTAATCACATCTCGCGTCATCAGTTCTCTGGCAAATCGCGCGTGCAGCCGCTGAATATTTTTTCGCGCCGCTCCACTGATCCGTTCAATTGGGACCTTGGAGACCAGGACTTCCATGGTGCTGGGCCAGGTCTCGCGGCTTACCCTTGAAAGCAAATCGGAATCCGCGATGATGCCGACCACGTGCCGCTTGTCATCTATGACCACAACTCGTTTGTGGGCCGAAGAGACCAGCAGCGCGAAGACCTCCTCGATCGTCGCGGAGTCGTGGACGCTCGGAACCTCGCGGGTCATTACATCGCCGACTACGGCTTGAGCACTGACGGCGCGGGCCCCTGGATGCCACTCCGGCAGATGCACGGCAGCGATCGTGTTCAATACGTCGAGGCGGCCGAGGATTCCGACCAGCTTGCCGTTGGTATCCACCACCGGCAGCCGCTTGAGATGCTTGTCCACCATCAATCGAGCGGCCCGGCCAAGAATCATGTCTGGCGATGCTGTTATGACATCACTCGTCATGACTTCAGACACGGTCCGATTCGGACTTTCCAGTGACTCATGAAGTTCGCGGACATAATCGAGATCAGTCGCGCGCTTGAGGCTAAGGGTGACCGTCATTTCCCCGCGGGTAAGAAGATCGTTGTCGCTGACCATGCCGACTACCTTGCCATCGTTGTCCAGCACCGGGACGGCCGTATAATCCTTGTCTAGGAGGAGCTCGACAACTTGAGTAATCGGACTATCGGGATGCACCGTGGCAACGTTCCGCCGCATCACCTCGGACACGTTGACGTCCGGTAATCCTTCTCTGAAGGGTGCTCCTGACTGAACGACTTCGACGTCTTGCAAGACGATGAGCGCGCTGGGAGCCATTTCACGCAAGGGCTCGAGTACTCGTTCGATTCGTGCCGGCCGGTCCACGACCGTGATCATGAGCGGCTGATCGAGCGACATCCGAAGGACGGCGGCGGTGTGAATCAGTGTCGAGGCACCAAAGCCTGCGATGCCCCGAACGGCAGTGGCGCCGCTGCAGCCTTCGCGCCGCAGCATCTCGATAATCGCCATGTACAATGCCTGGTGATGATAATGGTCAGTTTCGGTGACAAAGACCGTGAGCTGCTTACCCCTCCCCGTGAACATGAATCACTGCCCTCCCAACTACGGCGAAACCCCTGATAGGCATCTCCAAATGCTCGGTCGGAGTCTAACAGATGCAAGATCTTGAAGATCAAAAAAGATCATGGTCCTTCCGTCACAGACCTTAGACAAAGAAAAACCCCTACCGTGTTCGCCACCAGTAGGGGTTATTAGCTCATTCATGGAGCGGTTCGCGGTGGAACCCCATCACCGATTACAGTTAACATCAATGTATCGGCATCGCGATTGAGTCAAGGACCGCAGCCCCACTGTGAAATCCTTGCGGCCTCCGCCGCGCGGTTTGGGTTGCAAATCGCGTCCGCTAGGCCCACTCCCTGGGAACTTTTTGGGCCCGCTGATGGGTCAGAAGCTTTGCACGCCGCGCCTGCTCATCGGCAGGGATGGTCGCCGGGTCTTCGCGATACTCGGGGCCTGCCGCCATGGCTTTTTTGACCGCCGGGCGGGCGCCGATCTCGTCCAGCCATCGTTTGACATTGGGAAATTCGCTGAGGTCGACATTGCGGAGTTCCCATAAGCTCGCCCACGGGTAATTGATCATGTCGGCGATCGTGTACTGCTCCGCGGCCAGATAGCGCTTCTTATGCAGCCCCAGGTTCAGCACTCCGTAGATGCGGTTGACTTCGTTGTCAAAACGCAACATCGCATAAGTCTGATCGCCATTTTTCGGTTCCTGCGCGGCGCGGCGAAAGTGCCCCTGTTCACCCATCTTGGGTCCCTGGTTGCCCATCTGCCAATAGACCCATTGCACGACCTCGTACTTCTGGCGCGGTGCCTGGGGCCAGAACTTTCCACTCTTCTCGGCCAGGTATTCCATGATCGCGCCGGACTCGAAAATCGTGATCGGCGCGCCACCGCCGATCGGCTCGTGATCCACGATCGCCGGCATCCGGCCGTTGGGTGAAATCCGCAGGAAGTCGGGAGCTAGCTGGTCACCGCGTCCGATATTGATCGGCTTGATGTTGTACGGCAGGCCCGTCTCCTCCAGCTGGATAGTGATTTTCTTTCCGTTGGGGGTCGGCCAGAAGTAGAGATCAATCATGTCGTTCCTCCGTGGTTGCCTCGTGGCGCTATCCACGATATCCCAACCAGCTTGGAAGCGTCGACCCTTGGGGCGCGGGTCGCCTGAAAATGGACGACAAAAAATTTTAGGCTATAACCTACGGGCGCATTCAAACGGTCTGGCAACCTTGCGATCGGAATGATAACGCAGGATTGGTGAAAACGGCGCAGAAATTTGTAACCCGTTAGAAACGGTCTTTCAAATAACAGAGGAAAAGCGATGCTGGACTACCGGCCTTTCAGCGAAATCATCGATCATCCCGGCTTGCGTATCGTGCTGGTCAAAGGCATGCCCAGCCCGTGGGGACAGGCGGCCAAGACCATTTTCGAGATTAAGGCGCTCGACTATGTCGCCGCTCCGTGGCTGGGGGGTGAACCCAACGCCGACATTGTGGCCTGGAGCGGAGAAGCCAGCGCGCCGATCGTGGCCTGGGCGAAGGAAAAACCGATCAACCGCTGGATCGATATCCTCTATTTGGCCGAACGGCTGGCGCCCAAGCCATCGTTGCTCCCGACCGACGCCACGCAGCGCGCGCTGATGATCGGTCTGTCGCACGAAATCTGCGGGGAAATGGGTATCGGCTGGAACCGGCGTCTGCAACTGTTTGCCCCAGCCTATGCGTCCGGCAATCCCCCTCCGAACGTCGGCCGAATGGGCAGTAAATATGGATATAACGAAGCCGACACGAAAGCCGCCGGCGAGCGTATCGCCGCATCATTGCGGGCGCTGGCCTCGCAAATCAAATCACAGTATGCGCGCGGCGTGCATTATTTCATCGGCGACGCCTTGAGCGCGCTGGACATCTACTGGACCGCTTTCGCGAATTTGCTGGACCCCTTACCGAAAGAACAGTGTCCGATGCCGGAAGATCGGCGTCCGAGCTTCGTGGTTAGCGACCCGGTCATCAAGGCAGCACTCGACCCGTTGCTGCTCGAACATCGCTCACGAATTTTCCGCGAGTACTTCCGTGATCCGATGGAGCTGTAGGATGAGCCCTCCATCGCTAATAACTTAGAAGCTGCTGCCAGAGTGGCGGAATGGGAGACGCGCCGGACTTAGGATCTTTTCGAGCGCCCGCGAGTATGCCCTCATCTGTCCACGTCGGCAATTCGAGGCTTTTCAGTCGCCGGCACGCGTATGTGCTGCCGTATCTTACCCGTCCTGCCCCGCACGTTCCGTCAAAGTTCTGGCAAAGTCTACTCGGCGCCGCCTAAATGATTGGGAGCATGGTCGACGGTGGCATCGCGGCGATCGGCGGGATCATACTCGGCAGTTGGATTTGAGTTTGACATTCTCGCACCGCGGTTGACTGTGAAGAAGCTGCTGCTAAACTTCGGTCAATAGAGTTGGTGATGGGGTTCACCGCTGTAACCGCCCTTTCCTGAGCAGGGCTGATAACCCCTACCGAGGCGTAAGCTGGTAGGGGTTTGATTGTTCAGGTTCCCTACCCGGTCAACTGAATCCTTTCGCGAGTCGGCGTGTACGATGCGTCGGCGGAGCGGGACATAACGCCGCGTTTGATAGGCGTAGTGCAGATGGCGCGTTCGATCGGGTTTAATCTGCTTCAGGTGCTGTTCGTGGTGGCGCTCGCCCCGCTGGTGGCGGGTGTATTGTCGCGCCTGAAGGAGATCGTCCAATCACGGCGCGGACCCAGCATTTTCCAGCCATATCGCGACCTTCGAAAGTTGTTCCATAAAGAAGAAGTAGTGTCGGAACAGGCCTCCTGGATTTTTCGGGTGACGCCCTACGTGGTCTTTATTGTACCGATCTTCGTGGCCACGCTAATTCCGGTCCTCACCAGCTATCCACTCTTCTTCGCCTTCATGGGAGACATGCTCGGCGGTGGTTTTGTGCTCGCACTGGGTGGCTTCTTCGCCACGCTCGCGGCAGTCGATACCGGCAATCCCTACGGTCCGATGGGTGCGAGCCGGACGCGCATGGTCGGCTTTCTGGCTGAACCGGTCTTCATGATTGTCTTTTTCACGGTCTCGTTCGTCGCCGGTTCTACTATTCCCTATATCGTTCAGCAGCACTGGGTGACTCCTTTGTCGAACTTCCTCGCGCCCTCGCATGTGCTGTTGGTGATCGCTTTCGTGATGCTCATCCTCGCTGAAGCGGGGCGGATTCCGGTGGACAATCCAACGGGTCATTTCGAACTCGCGATGATCGACGAGTCGAAAAGTCTCGAGTACTCAGGCACCGGCATGGCGCTGATGAAATGGGGCGGGCAGATGAAGCTGCTGGTGCTGATGTGCATCCTGCTTAATGTGTTGGTGACGCCCTGGGGACTCGCGGGCGGCACGGGCATCGCGAAGGTTCTCCTGGCGGCGCCGCTCGTGTTGCTCAAAGTGGGAATCTTTCTATTGGTGCTGGTTGCGATTGAATCATCGCTCTCGAAATTGCGGCTCTTTCGCGTGAGCGAGTTTCTGGGCGCCGCCTTTGTAACCTCGGTGGTCGCCATGATCACCGGACTCCTGAACTTCTAGAGTGCTGAGATGGCGAACTCCTACGCGCTTCTGACCTCGCTGAACGGACTCGCCGCGGGCCTGTTCCTGATGAGTTCGTTCGGATTGGCGGCGACGCGTCAGATGCAGGGATGCCAGCGATTTTATATCGCTCAGTCCATCTGCCTGGTTGTATCGGCACTGCTGCTCGGGCTTGGTTTGCACGCCCCCGATCTGCTCGCGGTGGCCGCGCTCGACTCAGTGATGAAGCCGATCGTCATTCCGTATCTGCTTAAGCGCACGGTTCCCGAGGAGATTTTCAGAAGACGCGAGATCGATCAGGTCTTGAATATTCCCAGCTCGCTTCTGATCGCGCTCGGATTGACCCTGTTGGCTTTTTTTCTGAGCGAATATCTGCCGCCCGCGGCTGGAAATATCGGTGCGATCAATCTTCCGATCGGGCTTGCGGGACTTCTCATCGGAGTCTACACGCTGACGGTAAGGCGCGAGGCTGTACCTCAACTCATTGGCATCTTCGGCATCGAGAACGGGGCACTTCTTTGCGGCTTCGCCATCGCACCCACGCTGCCGTTGGTCATCGAGATGGCTTTCCCGTTCGACATGCTGATCATCGCACTGGTGATCGGAATTCTCACGCGGATAACGCAGGAACGCGTTGGAACTACCGAAGTCGGCGCGTTCACGACCCTTAAGGAAGGCGGGAATAAATGATTCTGATCGTCATCCTTGCCGTGCCGCTGCTGGCCGCGCTGATTTCGTGTTTGCCGCTCGGACGCCGATTGGCGCCGGCAGTGACCCTGACGTCGTGCGCATTGGAACTCGCGATGGTGATCGCGGCGGCGATGCGAGTGGCGGCGGGCGGCTCAGTCGTCGCGATCGCGAATTGGGTCGACATCGATGGGCTCAGCGCATTGATACTCCTGCTGGTCGCGACGGTTGGGAGTACCGCCGCGCTCTTCTCATGGGGCTACATGGCGCGCGAACCGAGCGCGCGGCGTTTGCGCCGCTACTATTCAAATTACAATCTGTTTGTTTTCGCTATGCTCTCGGTGCCGATGCTGGCGGAGCCGAACCTGGTCTGGACGGGCGTGGAACTGACCACGATCCTCTCCCTTTACCTCGTAGCTTTCGAAAATACCCACGAGGCACTCGAAGCTGCATGGAAGTACTCGGTGCTGACGATCATGGGAGGAGCGGTAGCACTGTTGGGGTTCTTGACGCTCTTCGCCGCGACGCGGGGCCAGTATCCCGGAGGCGCATACACATGGCACTCGTTGGTCGAATTGGCGCCGCGAGTTTCGCCAGCCGTGCTTGCGACCGGGTTCGTGCCAATCCTCGTAGGCTTTGGTGCCAAGGTCGGGCTCGTTCCATTGCACACGTGGCTGCCCGACGCACACAGTCAGGCGCCGAGCCCAATATGCGCATTGCTCTCCGGCATCAAGACCACGGTCATCTTGTACGTGATCCTGCGTTTGGTGCCCGTGCTGAACGCCTCGGGAAAGGTCGACGTCGACGCATGGGCAATGATTGTAGGTTTGTTCTCTGTAGGCATCGCAGCGTTCCTGATCATCCAGGTGACCGATTATAAGCGCCTGTTCGCATTCTCTACCGTCGAACACATGGGTATCATCCTGACCGCCGCTGGAATTGGCGGGGTCGCCGGGCATTACGGTGCGGTCTATCAAATACTGAACCACGCTTTAACCAAGTCGTTCTGTTTCTATGCGGCAGGGGCAACCCTGCTGGCAGTGGATACGCGACAGATCGCCGATGTGCGAGGCTTGATCCGAACCTCGCCATCGGCGGCAGTTGCCTTGCTGTTCGGTGGAATCGCGATCGCCGGGGCGCCACCGCTGGCGGTTTTCCTGAGCGAATTCTCGATTCTACGTTCGGGAATCGCTGAGCAGCATTATGTCGCGACCGGCCTGCTCGCTGCGTTCGTTATCGTGGCGTTTTTCGGCATTCTTTATCATCTCAACCGTATGGTCTTTGGCCGACCAGTAACATCAACGACGCATAGCGTTCCTATAAGACTGCCGCGAAGCTGCGTGCTCACCCTGATTCTGGCGAGCGCGCCGATCATCATCCTCGGCGTCTACATGCCGCAGCCGCTTCATAGGCTTCTTGAGATGGCAGCCAGCGGCCTGTCGAGATAAGCGATGCCCGCTGTGCTGATTCAAATGGTCGAGGATGCTCAGACTCGATGGGCCGGCGGAGTTGCCGCGGGCGTAACGGACGGCGCCAATCCTGCTTGTCAGCTCGAATGCGAGCCGGACATTCTACTGGAGATTTGCGAGTGGTTGTTTTCCGGCCTTCACTATAGCTTCGGCGGTCTCATTGTCGAGCAGAGAGCGCGATGGAATCTGCGATATGTCTTCTATGGCGAGCGCGAAGCCGGTTGGGTCCACGTGCTTACTCATTTGTCTGCTTCCGAACACCGGCTACCGAGTATCAGCAGACAGATTCACGCCGCCGACTGGCACGAACGCGAGGCGGAGGATCTGTTCGGGCTGGTCTTCGAGGGGCACCCACGTCTTGGGGATTTCGTCCTTCATAATGACGCCTGGCAAGAAGGCATCAATCCAATGCGCAAGAGCTTCGATGCTGCCACGCCTGTGCTGCATCGTGAGCCCGACTTGAATTGGAGGCCTCGCCAGATTGTTGAGGAGGCGGGCGCCTTCCTGATGCCGGTCGGACCTATCTTCTCGGCAGCAACCGGACCGGTACACTTTCAGCTTGAGACGGTGGGCGAGGACGTGATCCGCGCATGGCCGCGCCTGTTCTATGCATACCGCGGCCTCGAAAAGATTGCTGAAGGGCGCCGGGTCGAGGATGTCCTGCTGATAGCGGAGCGTATCAGCGCAACCTCAGCATTCGCGCACTCATTGGCGTTCTGTCAGGCCGTCGAGCGTGTTTGCCAGATTGAGCTTCCGCCGAGGGCGCGCGCTCTGAGGATATTCATCGCGGAGCTGGAACGCCTGCGCCATCACGTGGCGGCTATCGAGGGAATCTGCGAATCCACGGCTCTTGCGGTTGCGGGCGCCCAGGCTGCGATCCTCGAAGAGGACCTCCTGCGGATTTCCGGCGTGCTGACGGGTCACCGTTATTTATTCGGGCTGAATACTTTCGGCGGCCTGACGATAGATCTCGAAAATCCAGTCTGCAATGGGGCTGCGTCGCAGGTCGGCGAGGTGGCTGCGAAGCTCTCCCAGCTTGAGCGGATGTTGAGCGCATCGAGTAGCTTCCTCGATCGGCTCGAGGAAGTCGGCGGTGTCTCCGAAAACTATGCGCGCGAGTTTGGCTTGGTGGGTCCGATCGCGCGCGCGTCAGGGGTATCGCGAGATCTGAGGAAGGCGCAGCCGTATTCCGGTTACGAGCAAATCGAATTTGAGGTTCCACATGAATCCGAGGGCGATGGTTTCGCGCGCTTGCGGATGTTCTTCAGAGAAGCCGCTCAGTCCGCTCAAATAATCGCGAAGATCGCGGAAGCGATTCCGGGGGGCGCGTTTCGTGCCCCCGAAGTGATACTGCGGCCGGGCGCAGCTCTTGGCTGGGTTGAAGCGCCGCGCGGTGCAGCACTCCATTGGGTACGCCTCGGCGAGGACGGCATCGTGGATAGATACAGAATCGTGACGCCGTCTTTCGCGAATTGGCACGGATTCAGACTCGCTGCCGAAAACTTTGCGTTTCAGGATTTTCCGATAATCCTGGCAACCTTTGCGCTCTCAGTTCATGAGAACGATCGGTAGCGCGCGGGGATAGCAGTCATGAGCCAGTGGGTTATCAAAGGTCTAAGTACTGGAATCAAAAGCACGCGTTACCCGCTTGGCGGCGCCGCAGGCGTAGAGTGGTTCACCATCATCATCGAACAGCTTGCCCGCCAGCGGACTCGGTACAGTTTTAGTCCCGCGCGTGCGAGCGCGGGCGGTTT
>DATJRJ010000265.1:0-13204 GCA_035504735.1 Binataceae bacterium (SeqCode) | reverse complement strand
ACGTTTTCCGAGAATGATGAAATACGTCGTCGTGGTTGGTCCGGACATCGACCCTTACAATCTGACCGACGTGCTGATCGCGATGGTGACGCGGACTCAACCCAAGCGGGATTTCATGTTCAACGAATATGGCGGCGCGCTGGTGCTCGATCCTTCTGCGCCGCGCGGACCGCAGGGAAATACGCTGGTTACCGAGCAGGTGGGAATCGACGCGACGATCAAAGTGCCGGAAGCCGGGCCCGAGTTCGCCAAAGTGGCACGGCCGAGCCGCGAGGAGATGGATAGGATCGCAAAGAAGTTCGCGCGCTATATCAAGAAATAGTAAGTCATAAGAACTAAAATCTCGGAGTGATATTATGGTTCCTCGGCGAGGCGACTCTTCTGTACCTTTCCGAGGCCGCTCATAGGTAGTGAGTCGCGGAAGACTACCTCGTCCGGCAGCTTGTAATCCGAGATCTTGGCGCGACAGAATTCCCGTACCTGCTCTGGGCTCAACAGGTTGCCTTCTCTCAACACGACAAAGGCCCGGCCTTTTTCGCCGAGCACCGGATCCGGAACACCGATGACGGCTGCCATCAGAATCGCCGGATGTTTCTGTAATACCGCCTCGACCTCGGCCGGATAGACATTGAAACCGCCGCGAATGTACATCTCCTTCTGACGCCCGCCGATCGTGAGAAAACCGCTGGAATCCATGCTCCCCAAATCGCCTGAGTACCACCAGCCATCGGCATCGAGCACCTTGGCGCTCTGTTCCTCGTCACGATAATAGCCTTTCGTGATAGAGCCCCCGCGAACCGCGATTTCGCCGGTTGTTCCCGCCGCGACCTCGCGACGGGTTGCGTCCACGATTTTGATTTGAAAGCCCGGTATCGGCTGTCCGGATGTGCCTGTGGTTTGTTCGATCGAAACGCCGGGCGGCATCCAGGTGACTAGACCGGCAGTTTCAGTCGCACCATAGGCATTGATCACTCGTGCGGGCATCCTGCGGCAAAGCTCGGCCGCGAGTTCCGAGGCGACCGGAGCGGCGCCGACCAATACGCGCTGGAGAGTAGAGAGGTCGTAACGATCGAAGTCCGGGACGTTCATTTGCAGGATGTAGATCGTCGGCGGACCCGCGAGGCAGGTGATGTGCTCCGACTGAATCATCTCGAGCGAGGCCGCGGCCTTGAAGGTCTCCATCAGCACCAGCGTCGCTCCGACCTGGAGCGCCGGGATGGTCTGGATGATCGAGCCCGCCGCGGTGGCAAACGGGACCATCAGCAAAATTCTGTCGTTTTTCCGGAACAGGCCGACTTCGGCTGCCTTGATGCCATAAAACCGCAGCGCGCCGTGTGTGATCATCGCGCCTTTCGGGCGTCCCGTCGTGCCCGACGTATAGATGATCAGCGCCAGCTCAGATTCCGCGACGCGTTCTTCGAGCTCACGAACTCGGGCAGTATCGCTCGCTGCCAGCAACTCCCGATAAACGAGCGTTTGATCGTCATGGGCATCCGCGTTGCTATCGACGGCGATCACGCGGCCGAGTCCGGCGACCCGGCGCTTGAGCGCGCGGCTGCGGGCGAGAAAATCCTGCCCCTGGAATTGACCGATACTGAAGAGGATCGACGCCCCGGAGTGCTCGAGCACGTATTGCACTTCGTCGTCGGCGAGCCGGATGTTGATCGGCACCACCACTATTCCGACTCGCAGACAAGCGAGATAGATCAATAGATACTCGGCGTGGTTCGGCAGCCAAAGGGCCGCGCGGTCGCCCGGAAGGACCCCCGCGCGGAGCAGGCCGCTCGCGATCGAATCGACGCTCCGGTCGAACTCCGCATAAGTTATCCGCCGCGAACGATCGACGATCGCCTCGGCCGCGGGTTGTTCACGGGCAGTTAGTCGTAAAAGGTCGGATATCGACATGAGTGGAGGAACTGCCTGCGCGAGGTAGCGTATCTCCTTGACGATCTTGGCTGAAGCCTCAACAATACCCGCGATACTTGCCCGGGGGTTTTGGATGGCTTATCAAAATCCGTTTGCGCGCCGCATACAAGAATACGCGCAACGTTTTCCCGAGAAAATCTTCCTCGAGAGCGTCGACCAGGGCAAGTCGATAACCTACGGCCAGCTCGATAATCTGACCAATCAGCTCGCCGGCTTCCTGGCCGCGAAGGGGTTCGGCGCGAATCAGCGCGTGACGCTGCTGTCGGGCAACTCGCTCGAGCACCTGGTGGTCTTTTTGGGTGTCCTGCGTTATGGCGGCACGATCTGCACGATCAATACCGATACTAATCGCGCCTATCTGCCACAGATTCTGATGGCGCTTCGGCCGAAGCTAGTGCTGTTCGAGGAAGCGACGCTAATCGACGGACTCGCGGATTGTCCGGTCGGCGAATGGCAGGCGTTGGGCGACTGGCAGCCCGCGGGAGGAACCGGATTGTTCAGCCAATTGACCGGGCGGCCGAGCACGCTAATCGAACCGGTCTGCGAGGCTCGTGACGACGCGGTGATCGTTTATACCTCGGGTACGACTTCGCTGCCGAAGGGCGCCGTGATCGGTTATTCGGAGCTGGCCATCAACGTCGACTCGATCGCCGAGACGCTGGCGCTCGGGGCGGATGACCGGATGCTGGAATTCCGATCTCTCAATTGGGTCTCGGCCCAGGAGCTGGGCGGACTCGCACCGCTCTTCCGAGGCGCGACGCTGATGCTAGCGCGAAAGTTTTCGCAAAGCCACTATTTCGAATGGCTGCGCGGCTATCGGGCCACGATTGGAATCTGCAATCCGACCGGAATTGCGATGCTCGTGAACCGTCCGGTACCGATCACCGCCGCCGATCTTCCCGGCTTACGTTTCATCACGTCGAGCTCCGCCGCCCTGACTGCCGAACATTGGCGGACCTTCGAAGCGATGTATGGAATCCCGATCGCGCAGGGTTACGGGAGCAGCGAGGCGCTCTGGATCGCGTGCAGTAATGAAAAGAGCCGCCGCTTCGGCAGCGTCGGCCGACCGTTCCCCAGCCAGAGAATCGCGATCGTCGATCCCGACGGCGTTGCGTTGCCGGCGGGTGAGGCCGGCGAGGTCGAAGTCGGCGGCGATCCGGAGACGCGCTATCGATATCTGTGCTACGACGGCACCATCGAGACCACTTCGACCGGGCGCATCCGGCCCGGCGATATCGGCTATCTCGACGCCGACGGCTATCTCTATCTGACCGGGCGTGCCCGCGAATTGATCATCCGCGGCGGCGTGAACATCTCGCCACTCGAAATCGACAACATACTGCTCGAAGTTTCGGGCGTCGCCGAAGCGGCGGCGATTGGAGTCCCTGATCAGATCTATGGCGAGGAAGTCGTCGCCTACGTGGTAAGCAAGCCCGGCGAAAAGCTCAGTGCGGAGCTGGTGCTGGAGCATTGCCGCGCCAAGCTCCCGGCGCTGAAAATCCCCAAAGAAATTTTCTTCCGGGAGAGCCTGCCCAAGAACGATCGCGGCAAGCTCGATCGCAAGGCGCTCGCTGCCGAATGGCGGAGCGAGCGCACAGCCTGATCGGCACGGGGCGAGCTGCGATCCATCAACGTCCCGTGCGGGCCAGCGAGAGCACCCAACCCTTCATCCGCGCCCGTGCGTTGTTCAGATCCTTGGCGGAGAAGAAGTTTTCCGGCTTGACGCGGTCGACCGGGTAGACCGGCCGCATAAAGTCGCTCTCGTAGCCGAACGGCACCGTCGCATCGATCCCCATCCCGCCCTCGAACTGCGTGTTCGAGGCGGTCCACTGCTTCTCGCCCGCAGTCATGCGCTCGGCCGGCATGAAGGTCTGACCGCGTCCGCCCGGAATCGGGTTCAGGATATCGGTCCGGGGATTTACCCGCGTGGTGAGGCACCACATGATGTCGTCCATATCGTAGATGTCGACGTCGTCGCTGACCGCGATCGCCAGGCGCATGCCTTGCGAGGTCGAGAGAATTGCGGAGAGGAAATTGCGCTGCCAGCCCTCATCGATGCGGTTGCGCTTTTTGACCTTGATGATACAGCCGCCCCAATCAGTCATCGAATACGGGATGTGCACGTCCTCGATGATCCCGGGCTGCATCCGATGACAGAGCTCGAAAATTGCCGCCTCGCGCACGGTCGTATCGATATTGCTGTCGTCGAGCATGTGGACGCCGAGCACGTGGACCAGGAGCTTTGGGTCGGGCTGGCGCGTGGTGATCGCGGTCACGTGAAAGGTCGGCGCCTTGTAGGATTTTCCCATGTAGCCAGCCCACTCGGGGTGGAAATGGAATCGGCCTTGCACGCCGGCCTCCTCCGCCTCGCGCGTCTCATAACGCCGATCGCGCGGATCGACGTAGCCCTCCAGTACGATTTCCGCATCCGCCAGTGCCATCGCGTCGACCGTCCGCGCCTTGACCATCCTGATCGGCGCCTTCTGAACGGCGCCCGCGACGCCTAACTCGTCGCATCCCTGCGGCAGAATTACGTAGTCGAAGCCGGCGCCCGCCAGTAGCGTGCACGAGGGCGGCACGCCGAAGGCCATCGTAATCGGCACCGGCTTGCCGCTGTTGTAATAGCGCGATACCACCTGCCACATATGCGAGCCGGGCGAGATCTGAAAGCTACCGACATTGCCCCAGCGGAAATTCATCCGGTTGTAGCCGACGTCGGTGCCGCCGTCGAACTGCTCGCCCGAGATCAGACGGATACCCGAGCCGACCGTAAACTCGGGCTCGAGATCGGTATGCCGGATCGGCACCATGAACTCGTTGACATCGGTGGGCTTCTCGATCACGACCTGCTGGACCGGGGCCTCTTGCTGCGCGATTTCGATCGGCCGCAGCGGATGCGAGATCGCGTAGGCGAGCTGGCGGGTGCGCTCGGCATCGCTCTGCCAGCCGAAAATCTTGTTGATCACGTTGCTGTCGGCAAAGACGTTGGTGACCACGCGATGCCGCGGTTTGCCGCGCACCTGGTTGAACACGATCGGGCAGCTGCCGTCGAGATGCTTCTGGATACCGGTAATCTCGAGATTAGGATCGACTTCCCGATCGCTTTCGATCAGATCGCCGGCGCCGCGCAACCATTCCAGGGTATTCCGCAAATCGGCAATCCGGCCGGAATGCAATCCCGCCACTTCTTTCATCGCCGCAGTCATGCGATTAGATCCTCCCGTCGGGCCGGATGCTAGCAAGGATGCGAGCGGATTGGGAACTCGCGCCGCTCGCGATTGGCGGGATGCCGCTCAGCGTGCGAAGTTACCCTCGATCCAGGCCGCGAAAGCGGTTGAACGAGCCTTCGCCGAGGCTTCCGACGACCACTGCGACTTTCCGGAAAGCAAGCGCTGAAAACTAGTCTCAACGAAGGAAGCTACGTAAGCGATTTATCCGGGACTTATTTGATAACCCGAAAGACTGTGCCCTCGCCGTAAGGTCCGTCGCGGTTGGTAGTCCCGTAAAGTTTGCCCAAGGAGTCCACCGCCATCGTGCCGACGGGATTACCCCCATCCTCGCATATGCCCTTTTTGTACGTGCTGCAGAAGCTATGTAGGATGCTCTGGGCGTAGGTGTCTTTCTTCTTTTTAAAGGCCAGCTCGAATACTGTCCCCTGCTTATCCTTGCCGCCGCCTCCGGAGTAGGTTGAGCCGTAGAGATTACCCGACGTATCAACTACCAGACCTGCCTGCGGATGACTGCCGTCGGTGCATTTGCTCCCGCCCTTAGCACAGAAATTGTAAAGCGTGCTTGGTGAGTATGACGTAGTGGTTGCGTCATAGGTCAACTTGAAGACGACGCCGCCGGCGTGCGCGCCGCCATCGAGGGTGACGCCGTAGAGATTGCCGCCGCTGTCGGCGGTCAATGGCGCGAACGGACTAGGGTCGTCGCCGTCGGTGCACGCATCTCCGCCCTGGCTGCAGAAGTTATACAGCACAGACTCGGTGTACGCGGTCTTGCTCTCGTTCGGAGTCAATTCGTAGGCAACGCCGCCGCTGTTGCTGTTGCCGCCCCCCGCGGTCGTGCCGAACAGGTCGCCATAGCTATCCATCAGCAATCCGGCATAGGGCGTAATCCCGTCCGAACACCCGCTCTGCGCGCAAAAATTATATATCACCTGCTCCGTGTATGACGTCTTGCTCTCGTTGGGGATCAGCTCGAAGACCACGCCCGGGCCAGTGTCCGCGCCAATGGGCGTGCCGCCGGTGTTCGTCGTCCCATAGAGGTCGCCGTCGCTATCCATCACCACTCCACCGAAGGGTCCCCTACCGTCGGTGCAGCTTTCGCCACCCGTCGAACAGAAGCTATACAGCACGTTTTCCGTATAGGCGCCGCCGCCGGCAGGACTGAGTTCAAAGACCGTTCCGCGATTATTCAAGCCGCCGCCAGCCGTCGTGCCGTAGAGATTGCCCGAGGAATCCATGATCAGATTACTTTGCGGAGCCTCCCCATCGGTGCAGTTTCCTCCGCCCGAGCAAAAGCTGTAAATCGGAGTTTCGGTATAGGTCTTCTTGGGAGTCAGAGTCAGCTCGAACACCGCCCCGCTGTTATAGGCGCCGCCCCCAGGCGTCGTGCCGAACAGATCGCCGTGGGAATCGATCAGCAATCCGCCTTCGGGAGTGCGGCCATCGGTGCAGGGAGAGCGGCCAGGACAAAAGCTGTAAAGCGACTTGAACGAAGCCGCGCCGGCCGGAAAGGCTATCGCCAGGGAAAAAAGGCCGGCCCCAATCAACCAGGACGCAGTGCGCTTTGCGCGAGAATTGTCTCGTCGATCCATCCGCAGATCCTTAACCTTTTACATTAAATCTATCAATCTCGAATCATCCGGGTGCACTCGTCGCCTTGAAACTCAACGCGTTGCATTTTTTCGATCTCAAAACGATCGCAAGCCGCTCGTTCGCAACGATTTCCCGCCCCCGTCGGGTAACCACGAACGGCCGTAACTCATTGAATCGAAATGGGGATTTTAATGGTGGGCAGGGAGTGAATCGAACACTCGACACGAAGATTTTCAGTCTTCTGCTCTACCGACTGAGCTACCTGCCCACCGCGTGAACCGTTGCGCGGACTTAATTGGTAGCTTTCCAGGCTCGCGCTTGCAACAGCGCGAGCCGCGCTCAGCCACGCGGCGTGCGGACCTGCGACTCCACGAAGTCGATCACGCGACTCTCGAGATTGACGTTGTCGAGCCGGTCGATCTCCTGGACTCCGGTCGGGCTGGTGACGTTCACTTCCGTCAGATAATCGCCGATCACGTCGAGGCCGACGAAATAGAGCCCATCGCGCGCCAGGCGCGGTTTCAGGATGCGGCAGATTTGGCGGTCGCGCTCGGTCAGCTCGGCTTTGACGCACAGGCCGCCGACATGGATATTGCCGCGGTTCTCGCTTGGCAACGGGACCCTCAGCGTGGCGCCGATTGGTTCGCCGTCGAGCACGATCACGCGCTTGTCGCCGTTGCGAATTTCCGGGATGTAGCGCTGGGCCATCGTCAGGCGCGATCCGAATTGGGTGACGGTTTCCAGGATCGCGTTGAAATTGCGATCGGTCTGGCTGGCCAGGAAAACCCCTTCGCCGCCATGGCCGTCAAGCGGCTTCACGATCGCCTCGCCGCCTTGTTCCGCGATGAATTGCTTGAGGCGCGCGAGGTTTGAGCTGACGACCGTGGGCGGAATCACCTCGGGAAAATGCAGCGTATAAAGCTTCTCGTTGGCCTCGCGCAGTCCGGCCGGATGATTGAGCACGAAAGTGCGGCGGCTGTCGACCAGGCTCAGGAGCATCGTTGCGTAAAGGTAGGCGGCGTCGGCCGGTGGGTCCTTGCGCATGAAGATCGCATCGAAGGTGTCGAGCGGATAATCGCTGCCCGTGTCGAGCCATCGATAGTGCACCCCTTCGCGCATCACTGCGCAGCGGCGCGCAAAGCCGATCGCGCGATTCCCGCTTGCGAACAGATCGGGCAAAGCCAGGAAATAGAGCTCGTGGCCGCGCGCCAGCGCTTCGAGCATAAAAACGAAGGTGGTGTCCTTGTACTGATCGATTTTTTCCAGCGCGTCCATCACGAAGGCGAATTTGTACGGCACAGATCTTAACTCCCTTCAGCGTCGAGCGCGGCGGCGGCAATCGCCAGCGCGGCCAGCGCCGCAGTCTCCGAGCGCAATCGGGCAGGCCCGAGGCCAGCCGCGATAAAGCCGGCCTGCTCGGCCGCTGCCAGCTCCGATTGATCGAAACCACCTTCCGGCCCGCATACCAGGATCAGCCGCGCAGGACGGCTTGCATCCAGCACCCGCGCGATCGGCTTGGCACCCGGCACGCAGATCAGGACGAGCGTGTCGGGATAAGGCGTGCCGATCAGCTCAGAGAATCCCTGCGGCGCACGGATCGACGGAAGCGCCGGCGCCAGACTCTGCTTTGCAGCGGCCGCGGCGAGCCGGTTCCAGCGACGCTGCCGCTCGGCACCGACGCTGGCCATCTGAGTTCGCGCCGAGATGATCGGCCATAGCTCGCTGGCGCCCAGCTCGACCGCCTTCTCGACGATAAAATCCATCCGCGGTCCCTTGATAAGCGCCATCGCGAGGATCAACAGGATTCGCTTCGCCGGGGCAAGCGGCGCGCCAATCTCGACGATCGCACGGTCGCGCGAGACGCTTCTGATCCGTCCGGCGAACCTGCCACCGCCGTCCGGATCGATCAGGGTGACGCGATCGCCGGCATCCAGCCGCATCAGATCGCGCAGATGATGCAGCTCGGCGCCGCTCACACTCGCGGGCGCATCGCGAGTCAACGGCTGGTCGGCGAGAAAGCGCGGCGCGGTTTTCATCGGCGCATCGCGAGCGTTACCCAGCCGCGGTCGACCAGCTCGTCGTCGAGCGTCAGTTTGGGCCGGAAATGGCGCAGGACCTCGGCGCGTTCGCGCTCCAGGATGCCGCCAAGGACGAGGCGCGCACCGGGTTTCATCAGGCGGATCAGAACCGGAGCGAGGCCGATGAGCGTCGAGCTCAGAATGTTGGCGGCGATCAAATCAAAGCGCTGCTTGATGCTCCCCACGGGCGCAGACGAAAATCGAATCGATGCAATCCCGTTCAGCTTGCTGTTTTCGCGGGCGTTAGGGATTGCGACCCGGTCGGAATCGATACCGATAAGGCGGGGTACGCCAAACATCCGCATGGCGATCGTCAGGATTCCCGAGCCGCAACCGACGTCGAGTCCTTGGCTAAAATGAAGCTGCCCACACAGCCGTTCGATCATAACCAGCGCTCCGGCAGTCGAGCCATGATGGCCGGTACCGAAAGCCTGCGCAGGATTGATTAACAAGCGCATCCTGCCCAAGCGTCGGGTGCGACTCCAGGGCGGTACAATCAACAGCTGGCGGCCGACCGCCAGCGGTTTGAAGCGGCTCATCCAGCGCGTCGACCATCCTGGATCGGCGAGCCGCGAGACGCGCGGCGCGCGACCGCTATCGATTACGCCGGCGGCAACCATCGCGCGATTCATCTGCGCAAGTTGTGCGCTCGTGACTCGGACGAAGAAGGCCTCCAGGACCTGAGTCATCTTGCGTTTTCGTTTGGGAGCGCCGGCCGCATCCGCGGCCCGCGCCGGCTCGTCGCGATCGTCCCAGGTTTCCATCTTCGACCGGCGAAACTCGGCGCTCGTTCTAACCGCGCATCCCAACGCGCCATGGGCGATCAGAATCGCAGCCGCTTCGTCGGCGAGCTCCGGTCTGACGGCAAAGGCGGCCTTAAAATAAGTCCGGCCGCCGCGATTAGCACTCGATTCCATCCGTTATCCTGACCATCGAATATTGCACCACGAGTTCTGCGCTGGCGAGACCCTCGTGGCATTGTCGAAAGATCGAGGCGCGGGCGATTGAGATGGTCGGGTCGGCGCAGTTAAACTCCTTTGGATTGTGACCGAGGACGGGAAGGGACTGGTCAACATAGCTCATCGCGGCGCCAGTGGCACCTGCCCTGAGAATACCCTTCGCGCGTTCATTACCGCGGCCGAGGCCGGCGCGATGATGTGCGAACTCGACGTCCGGGTCGCGCGCGACGAGACGCTGGTGGTAATTCACGACCAAACCGTCGATCGCACTACCAACGGCCGCGGCCGCGTCGCCGAGCTGACACTCAAGGAGCTGAAGCTGCTCGATGCGGGAGTGCGATTCGGCGCGCGATTCGCCGGTGAGCGCATTCCCACCCTCGACGAAGTGTTCGACACGCTCGGCGATCGATGCGGTCTCAATCTTGAGCTCAAGGCGAGCGCGGCGGGCGCCATATGCAGGATGATACGCACGCGGCGGGCTCATGAGACCACCATCGTTTCGAGCTTCGATTGGGACATGCTCGCACGCGTCAAGGCCACCGACCCGGCAGTTCGCATCGGCGTGCTGAGCGACAAACACGCTGACACGATGATCGCGGCTGCCCGCGCGCTCGGCGCATGGGCAGTCAATCCGCGCTATGATCTCTGTACGGCGGCGCTCGTGGCGGAAGCCCGGCGCTATGATCTCAAGGTGCTGGCCTGGACAGTCGATGAGCCCATACTTATGGGCCGCATGATCGCGAACGGTGTCGACGGAATCATGACTAACTACCCCGATCGCTTGCACGCGCTGATTAGTTGATGGCCCGGTTCGCACAGGACAAGCTCGAAGAACTGCGCGATCGCGCCAATATCGTCGAGGTCATCGGCACCCACGTCCGCCTCAAGCGCGCCGGCCGCAACTACGTCGGGCTCTGTCCGTTTCATAATGAGAAGACGCCCTCGTTTTCGGTCAACGCCGAGCGCGGCTTCTTCCATTGCTTTGGATGTGGCGTCGGCGGCACCGTGTTCGACTTCGTGATGCGCCTGGAGGGGCTGAACTTCCCCGAAACGGTGCAATCGCTGGCGCGCCGCTACGGCGTGACCTTGCCGGAAACGCAGGAACCCGGCGCGCCGCCGCCCGGCGAGCGCGAGGCGATGTACCGCGCCAACGAATTCGCCGCGACCTTTTTCAGTCATCTGTTGTGGAAAACGCCAGCCGGCGAGGCGGCGCGCGGCTACCTGAAAGCGCGTTCGATTAGCGAAGAGACGGCCCGTGCGTTCATCTTGGGCTTCGCCCCGACGCAGCCCGGCGTGCTCGCTAATGCGCTCAAGCGGCGCGGATTGCTCGAGGGCGCGATCAAGGCCGGGCTGGTTCGCGGTGAGGGCGCCGCGCTGCGCGACCTGTTCATCGGCCGCCTGATGTTCCCGATTCGCGACACGCAGGGCAGGGTAGTCGCCTTCGGCGGCCGGGTGCTCGATGAACGGCTGCCCAAATATATCAATTCATCCGAGTCGCCGATCTACTCTAAGGCTAGAAACCTATACGGGTTGTATGAAGGACGCCAGGCCCTCGCCCGCGCCGACCGGGCGATCGTGGTCGAGGGCTACTTCGACACGATCGCGGTGTCGCAGGCCGGCTTCAAGGAAGTGGTCGCGAGCCTCGGCACCTCGCTGACCGTCGAGCAGCTCCGGATACTGGCGCGCTATACGCGCAACGTGATCGCCTGCTTCGACGGCGACGAGGCCGGGCGCAAGGCGTCGATGCGGGCGCTCGAGATTTTCCTGGGCGCCGGATTGCTCGGGCGCGGCATCTTCATTCCGTCCGGCTTCGATCCCGACACTCTGATTCTCAAGCGCGGAGCGCAGAGCTTCGGCGAGCTGGTCGCAAGTTCCGAACTCCTGGTTAACCTATTCATTGCCGAGGAAAGAACGAAAGGAGTCAGCCCTCTCGCACCGCTCGAACGCAAAATCGAAAGCGCGGAACGTATTGCTGAGAAGTTGCGTCTCATACCCAGCGAAGTTGAATTCAATTTGCTCGTACGAAAAGCGGTTTCTGTTCTGGGGCTGGGGCCGCGTGAAGAGGAGGTTGTTAGGAGGCGCGCAAGAGAGAAGCGCACGATCCTGAAGAATCCAGAAAGCCAATCGACGAAAACGCCGCTTGATCCCATAAGGAACGCTCAAATCCTACTGTTGGCTGTTGCTCTGCGATTTCCAAAATTGCGTGCCAAGATTATCAATGGGCTGTGCATCGCAGACTCCCTTGATGCTCGTTTAGTTCATCTTATCGGCACCGTCTGTGCCTCGGATAAACCGTCAAGCGATTTTGCAGTCGAAATTTCGAGCACCTTGGGAGAGCCGGACAAGGAATCCCTTACTGCTTACCTGTTGTTACGAGACGACAAGTCGGATCAGTCGTCCGCGAACGGCGGACCGTTTACCAGCATTAAGGAGTTCCAAGAGCTCGACGAAAAACTTTGGCCCAATGGGACGCCCGCAGGCACGGGCCTCTCCGAAGATGAACGAGCGAATGCTATCGTCTTAAGTTGCTTGGTTACGCTGAACAGAAAGGTACGAGACAGGCGTGAAGTAGCGGAATTACTACATGCCGCTAAAGAAGGATCTGACACAGACGCCGCGCGCAAGGCTCAGGAGGTCATCGCGCTGCGCCGTGGCGCTTCCGGCGATCCGGCTTAGGCGGAATGGAAAATCTGTTCGGCCCTTAAACCGGGTGCCCGGACTTGGTACCATTAGGGAGCTAAATGCCTGCGCGAGGGCCCATAGCTCAGCTTGGTTTAGAGCTGCCGGCTCATAACCGGCTGGTCCCAGGTTCAAATCCTGGTGGGCCCACAGTCTATCCGACAGGATCGCGCCGGCGGGCGGCCGGCCACCGAGTCCCGGTGAACCGACGCCGTGGCATAATGGAGGAAGCAATTGCGTGAAGAAATAGGGCGGCTCATGTCCCTGCAGACAATCGACAAGGAGCTGCAGACATGGGCCGAAATGCTCGCCGTAGTCACCCAGGGTGTAGATCGTCTGCGCGCAGAAACCGATTCAGCTCGACGCGAGCTCGAACAAGTCACTCAGGAAGATAGACAGGCTGAGATCGCGCGGCGCGAGCTCGAGCGTGAATTGGCCGACGGTGAAGCACGCATCCGGGACAAGCGCATGCGCCAGAACCTGATCCGCAACGACAAGGAACTGCAGGCGCTCGCCCATGAGGTGGAGTCACAGAAGGACACCAACCAACGGCGGGAAGCGGAGCTGCTGGTACAGATGGAAGCGGCCGATTCGCGCGCGGCCCGACTCAAGGAACTGAGCGGACAAGTGCAGCAGAAGAGCGCCGAGCTGATCGCGGCGGAGAAAGAGATCGCGGGCAGGGCCGAGGAGCTTAAGGAAGCGATGCGCCGGCGGCGCGTCGAGCGCGAGGCGCTCGCCGCCC
>DATJRJ010000264.1:0-5613 GCA_035504735.1 Binataceae bacterium (SeqCode) | reverse complement strand
GCGCGGTGGCCATGAGCGGCAGCGGCGGCGCGGTGTTCGGGGTTTTCCGTAACGCCGCAGAGGCTCAACGGGGAGCCGACCTGGTCCGCGAGCGAGCTCCTTCGGCTGCGGTATTCGCGGTCCACACCGTGGCTTCCCGGTCCGAACTGGCAAAATTGTAAGTTTCTCAACAACCCAGGCCGTCTCAACATTGACAGCCAAAATAGCTAACAATAACATCGCTGAGTGTTTCGGGGCCGTAAGCATCGTGTTAACCGGCGATTGAAAATTAAGAGCACGCGAGCGGCTCTTGTGCACCGCCAAACCGGGCGAATCTTGATCCGCATGGCGATGGGCGAAATCCGTCGGATCGTTTAGGACGCGATGATTTTGAGATAGCCTAGGGAGTGCGAGCTCGCGCGAGGGGGAGCTTGGCTAGCGGAATCGCACTGGGCGGTCGCCAAGCTGGTAAGGCACCAGGCTTTGGACCTGGCATTCGAAGGTTCGAATCCTTCCCGCCCAGCCATCACCCACCTCTCGGCGGACCCAAGACATCGCTTAGCAGCGATTCGATACGACATTTGTGAGAGAGCGGGATTTGCGCCGTGGAGAAAAACCGGATGGCTGATCGGGCCAAAGACGAACTGGAGATTTTCACCGGCAACTCGAATCCCGCGCTGGCGCGGGAAGTTTGCGAAAATCTTCAAGTGCGACTCGGCCAGGCCGAAGTCGGGCGGTTTCCCGACGGCGAGGTGATGGTCGAGATTCGCCAAAACGTGCGTGGCGGCGATTGCTTCGTGCTCCAGTCAATCTGCACGCCACCCAACGACAACCTGATGGAGCTGTTGCTGTTGATGGACGCGCTGCGGCGCGCCTCGGCGGCCCGGATCACCGCGGTCATCCCGTACTTCGGCTATGGCCGCCAGGATCGCAAGGTGGCGCCGCGCGTGCCGATCAGCGCCAAACTAGTCGCCGATCTGATCACCACGGCCGGCGCCTCGCGCGTACTGACGGTCGATCTCCATGCCGGGCAGATTCAGGGCTTTTTCAATATCCCGGTCGATAATCTGTACGCGATGCCGGTGCTGAGCCAATATCTCCGCAAGAGTGTCGACAGCGAGAAGGTTTCGGTGGTGTCGCCGGATGCGGGCGGAGTCGAGCGCGCCCGCGCCTTCGCACGGCGGCTCAACGCCAACCTCGCGATTATCGACAAGCGCCGCCGGCGCGCCAGCGAGGTCGCCGAGATGCAATTGGTCGGCGAGGTGCGCGACTCAATCGCGCTGCTGGTCGACGACATGATCGATACCGCCGGCACGATCAGCGCCGCGGCCCGCGTGGTGCTCGAAGCCGGCGCCCTCGAGGTCCTGGCCTGCGCGACCCATCCGATACTTTCCGATCCGGCCTGCGAGCGGCTCAACACTTCCAACCTGAAGGAAGTGATCACCACCAACACTATCCCGCTGAGCGCCAAAGCCCAGGCCGAGCTGCCGCAGCTCAAGGTCCTTTCAGTGGGCAGCCTGATAGCGGAGGCCGTGCGCCGCATTCATAATGAAGAGTCGGTGAGCTCGCTCTTCAATTGAGCGCGCCAATTACCAAGCAGTCGAGGCGATGATGGATACCCCGGAACTGGTTTGCGAAAAGAGAGCCACCCGTCCCAAAGGACAGCTCACGGAGCTACGGCAAAAAGGCCGGATTCCCGGCGTGATGTATGGAGCCAAGGGCACCTCTGTGCCGGTCGCGGTGGATGCCGCGGAACTAAGGAGCGGGATGGCCGGGACTTCACGGCAGCGGCTCATCCGGCTCAAGTCGGCCGCGCCGGAGCTCAACGAACGCCACATAATCCTGAAGGAGATTCAGCGGGCGCCGGTTTCCGGCAAGATCATCCATGTCGATTTCTATGAAGTCGATATGAGTAAGCCGCTGCGGCTCTCGGTGCCGTTGAAATTCACCGGCCGAGCCGCGGGAATTATCGATGGCGGAATTTTGCAGCCGTTGGTGCGCGAGGTAGAGGTCGAATGTCCGCCGCTGGAGATTCCCGAATTCATCGACGTCGACGTGACTCCGCTCGGCATTCACGACGTCATCCATATCTCGGCGCTCAAGTTTTCAGGCAATGTGAAGCCGCTCTATGATAGCGATTTAGCGGTGGTATCAGTGCTGCCGCCGACTGTCGCCGAGGCTCCGGTCGCGGCCGCCGCGCCGGAGGTTACTGCCGAGGGCGCTCCGGTCGAAGGCGCCGCCGCCCCGGCAGCGGGTGGCGCTGCGCCGGCCGCGGCCGGCAGCGCGCCGGCTGCCGCGCCAGCGAAGCAGTAGCCGGACTGCGCGATGGCGGGCGGGCGCGTGTTCCGCGCACCCGCCGCCATCACAGATCGGCCGTTGAGGTGAGGGGGTGGTATGTCAGCCATGAGTTTCGTCCATCTTCACGTTCATACCCAGTACAGCCTGCTCGATGGCGCCAATAAGATCGATCCGCTGCTCGCGCACGTAAAAAGCTCGGGCATGGAAGCGATCGCGATGACCGATCATGGCAACATGTTTGGCGCGGTCGAGTTCTTCAGCAAGGCGACCAAGCTCGGCATCAAGCCGATAATCGGATGCGAGGCCTATCTCGCACCCGGCAAGCGGACCGACCGCACCCAGACGCCGCGCAGCGACGATTTCG
Organism: Binataceae bacterium (SeqCode); assembly: GCA_035504735.1. Taxonomy (GTDB): domain Bacteria; phylum Desulfobacterota; class Binatia; order Binatales; family Binataceae; genus JAJPIG01. The sequence goes on along the minus strand of DATJRJ010000264.1, from coordinate 2,972 downwards.
ACGGCGGCGGAAACTTCCACCTGATTCTGCTCGCACAGAATCGGACCGGCTATCGCAACCTTTGCCGGCTGTTGACCGCGGCCTACAAGGAAGGCCTTTACTACAAGCCGCGCATCGATAAGGAAATCCTGACCGAACTGTCCGAGGGATTGATCGCGCTTTCAGGATGCCTCTCGGGCGAAATCGCGCGGGCGCTGCGTGCCGACCGCTACGACAAAGCCAAGGAGCTGGCCCAGAGCTACGCGCAAATCTTTCCCGATCGCTTCTACCTCGAACTCCAGGACAATCGGCTGCACGGGCCGCTCAACGATTCGCTGGCGCGGCTCGGCAAGGAACTCAGCCTGCCGGTGGTCGCAACTAACGATTGCCACTATCTCCATCGCGACGACGCCCGCGCCCACGAGGTGCTGCTCTGCATCCAGACCGGCAAGACGCTGGCTGATGAAACGCGCTGGCGCTTCGACACCGACGAGCTTTACGTCAAGACGCCCGAGGAGATGACCGCGGCCTTCGGCGCCGACTCGGAGGCGGTCCGCAACACGGTCGCGATCGCGCGCCAAATCGATTTCCAGTTCGACTTCGGCAAATTTCATTTCCCGCGCTATCAGGCCGAGGAACCGCAGCAGGATCTTGATCAATTATTGGCCGAACGCGTGCGCGAGGGGCTCAGCAGCCGGCTGACCGAGATCCGCGGCCGCCGGGAGGATCTTGACGAAGCGCCGTACCAGGAGCGGATCGATCGCGAGCTGCCAATCATCCGCGAGATGGGCTTCTCGGGCTATCTGCTAATCGTGGCGGATTTTATCGGCTACGCACGCAGCCGCGGCATCCCGGTCGGCCCCGGCCGCGGTTCGGTCGTCGGCAGCCTGGTCTCCTACGCGCTGGGAATCACTGAGCTCGATCCGATCGAGCACAAGCTGCTGTTCGAGCGCTGGCTAAACCCGGGCCGCAAGTCGATGCCCGACATCGATGTCGATTTCTGTTTCGAGCGCCGCGACGAGGTGCTGGCCTACGTGCGCGAAAAGTATGGCGCCGATCGGGTCGCGCAAATCATCACGTTCGGCACCATCAAGGGCAAGCAAGCCATCCGCGACGTCGGCCGCGTGCTGGGGCTTTCGTTCGGCGAAACCGACAAGATCGTCAAGCTCTATCCGGCGCCCAAGCAGGGCCGCGACTTTCCGCTCAAGGATGCGCTCGAGATGGAGCCGCGGCTGCGCGCCGAACGCGACAATCATCCGGAGCTTTTCGAGTACGCTTTCAAGCTCGAAGGATTACTGCGCCATGCTTCTCGCCACGCGGCGGGGGTGGTGATAGCCGATGAGCCGCTGGACCAGCTGGTGCCGCTCTACGTCGACAAGGAGCAGCGGGCGGAGGACAGCCTTTCGATCACCCAGTATTCGATGAAGGGCATCGAGGATATCGGGCTGATCAAGTTCGATTTCCTCGGGCTCAAGAATCTGACCTTGATTCGCAACACGCTGGATCTGATCGAAAGCGGCGGCAAGACGCCGCCCGACCTGACGCGCCTCAAGTTCGACGATCCGGAAAGCTATCGCTTGCTGACGCGCGGCGACACCGTCGGCGTCTTTCAAATGGAAGGCTCGGGGATGCGTCGCTTTCTGACCGAGCTCAAGCCCTCGAATTTCGAGGACGTGATCGCGGCGATCTCGCTGTTCCGCCCCGGCACGCTTGACGCCGGGATGGTCGAGCCGTTCATCCGGCGCAAGCATGGCAAGGAGCGCGTCGAGTACGACCATCCGCTGCTCGAGCCCGTGTTACGCAATACCTACGGGGTCATCATCTACCAGGAACAGGTGATGCGCGTGGCGCAGGCGCTCTCCGGCTACACGCTGGAGGAAGCCGACATCCTGCGCGCCGCGATGGGCAAGAAGAACAAGGTCGTGATGGAGCGCGAGCGCGAACGCTTTATCGAGGGCGCCAAGCGCAACGGCGTCGACGGGGCGCTGGCCGAGGCGATCTTCGAGAAAATCGAGACTTTCGCCTCGTATGGCTTCAATCGCTCGCATGCGGCGGCCTACGCGCTCACCACGTATACGACCGCCTATCTGAAAGCCCATTTCCCGCATGAGTTCATGGCGGCGCTGATGACGCTCGACATGGACGATGCCGACAAGACCTACAAGAACATCGCGGCGCTGCGCGACATGGGTATCCGCATTCTGCCGCCGGACGTGAATCAGAGCCGGGTGAAATTTACGGTCGCGGACGAGGCGATTCGCTTCGGTCTCGGGGCGGTTCGCGGCGTCGGTGCCAAGACCGCCGAGGCGATCGTCGCCGAGCGCGGAGCGCGCGGTCCATTCGAGAACCTGGCGGATTTCTGTACCCGCGTCGGCACGCAGATGATCAATCGGCGTGCGCTGGAGGCGCTGATCAAGTGCGGTGCGTTCGATTTGCTGGGGGTGGCGCGCGCCGGACTCGCTGCGCAGGTCGAGGATGCGTTGCGGATAGCGCAACGGGCCGGCGAGGAAGTTGCTCGCAATCAGGCCAACTTGTTCGGCGGCGCCGGCAAATCGTCGGTGAAGCTGCCGATTCCGAAAACGATCGCCGAATGGGACCCCAAGGAAAAGCTCAAGTACGAAAAAGAAGCGCTCGGTTTCTATATCACCGGCCATCCGCTGGACAAGTACGATAAGGAGGTGCGCCGCGTGAGTCGCCTGACCACTGCCGACCTGCCCGGACTGCCTGACGGCAGCCAGGTTCACGTTGCGGGCGTGATCCAGTCGGTCAAGTTGCGCAACAACAAGAGCGGCAAGCGCTATGCGGTTTTCAGTCTCGAGGATCGGGTCGGCGCGGTCGAGGCGATCGTATGGCCCGAGACCTATCAGAAATTCGAGGCGGTGATTCATGGCAACGAGCCGGTGGTGGTGCGCGGCAAGCTCGACGTCGACGAAGAACGTGCGCAGATAATCCTCGATGATTTGCGCCCGTTGAATTCGGCCCTGCTGGCCGCG
>DATJRJ010000263.1:0-9280 GCA_035504735.1 Binataceae bacterium (SeqCode) | reverse complement strand
GACAACCGCTCGAGTCAACCATACAGCGACACTGCTGAAGAGTGGGATGCTTCAGGCCGAAGTTTACGAGCCAGAGCAGAACGTACTGGCACGCATGATAGCGGAAGGCTTCCCACCGGCTACGGTGCCACGGTTATCTGGGGGCGTATTCTCGGGAACTGGAACTATTACGGAACCTCGCGCTCTCCACACGGCTGTGCTTCTTCCAACCGGACCTGATGCGGGAAGCGTTCTAGTAGCCGGTGGTTCCATCAGCGGCAATGCCACATCGGAGCTGTACGTACCAGTCAATGGAGACTTTGAATGCGTCGGGGGCATTAGTGCGACTCCTCCGGTGTGTAATGCCACTATGATTGAAGCACGCCAAGGTCATACTGCGACGGTGCTTGAAGCCCGCTCGTCAGGTATCCAAGATCATTAATAAAACCTTACGGCACGGTTGCTCCCGCCTTTTCAGCAGGTGCTCGGCTACCCGCGCCTATACGGTACCAGCGCCAGATTACCTGGGCCCGAAAGCTGTTCAGACTATCCATGTTGCCGGGCACTGCTGGTAGTTGAAGTAACCATGTACGATTGACTTCAACCGTTACCTCGACCTCCGCCATCGGCTGGTGCCAGCATCGCCGCAACTCTCCTTTTACTTCGCTGAGCTTGACGGAGAGTCGCTTCTGGATGGTCCGGCGCTTGACGATGAACCTCTCGGTCTTCCGAGTTTTGCCACATATGTTGGGTAAACCCCAGGAAGTTGAATACTTCCGGTTTGCCCTCGCCGCGCTGCTTGCGGAGTTCGGCGGCGTATCGCCGCCGAACTCAACCAGGCGCGTCTTGTCCGGGTGTAGTTCCAACCCAGAGTTCCACAGACGGTCTTGCTATTCCTTAAGGGCCCACAATGATCCGCCAGTCCCACGAGGTAAATCCTGCCTCGTGATACGTGAACATCTCAGCGACGGCGCGCATGGCATCTATCGCTCCATGCGCCCCCGACACCTGCCAGAGTCCATTTAAAATTCGGCCGATCGATAGATCCGAAGTGAACTCAAAGCGATCAACTGTGGCTGATGCCATTTTTGTCCGGCCCGGTGCACAGCTTACACTCAACGGTCAATTCGATGGTAGGACCAATGCCCCAATGTATCGCGAGATCCTGGCGCGCCCATAAGCCAGCCGAGCGTTGAATTATCGGGTTCTTAAGGGATCTTAGCTCTCGAATATAAGATTGCTAAGTTAGCTATAGATGGACCCTCGCAAGAATCCATACACACCGGGAGCCGGAACGCCGCCGCCCGAGCTCGCTGGCCGGGACGACCTGATCGAACGCGCGGCAATCGCACTCGACAGAATCCGAGCAGGCCGTGCCGCACGAAGTCTGATTCTGCACGGCGTTCGCGGTGTAGGAAAGACCGTGCTCCTGAATCGGATAGAGATCGACGCCGAGGCCGGAGGTTTCGCTTGTGTGAAAGCCGAGGCGCCCGAGCAAAGGTCGTTACCCGCTCTACTAATACCGGCGTTGCGAGTGGCCCTGTGCGTCTGGATCGCGGCCGGAAGATGCGGGCAAACCTCGCGAAAGCAGGGAGAGCGCCGGCGGGATTCGCCAAGGCTCTCAAGCTCAAATACAAGGACATTGAGGTCAGCACGGACTTCGAGCCGGAGCGCGGCCTCGCCGATAGTGGAGACCTCGATACGGACCTCACCGATCTCCTGGCTTCCGTTGGGAATGCAGCTCTTGAATGCCGCACGGCAGTGGTGCTCTTTGTCGATGAACTTCAGTATGTGCGCGAAGGTGAGCTCGCTTCTTTGATCAGGGCACTACACAGCGCCAGTCAGCGCCAGCTTCCGATCACAATGCTTGTCGCCGGATTGCCACAACTGATTGGGCAAATGGGTCGCGCGAAATCATATGCCGAAAGGCTGTTTGAATTCGTGCCTGTTGATCGCCTCGATGACAAAGCCGCCAGCGCCGCTCTCCGCGTGCCTGCAGAAAAAGAAGGCGTCGCCTTTGCGCAAGATGCCATAGCCGAGATTCTGCGCCATACGATGGGCTATCCGTACTTTCTCCAGGAGTGGGGAAGGCACACGTGGAATCTCGCGGATGCATCACCAATCTCGCGAGCTGACGCGCGGCGGGCGACTGCATTGGCTCTTGCAGAATTGGACGCGGGCTTTTTCCGGGTGCGCTTCGACAAACTGACGCCCGCGGAGAAGCGTTATCTCCGTGCGATGGCGGAACTCGGTCCCGGATCCCATCGCTCAGGCGATATCGCCGAACGCCTTGGTAAAGCCGTGACAAGCGTAGCACCCGTCCGCAACGAGCTGATCACCAAAGGCCTGATCTATAGTCCGGCCCACGGCGATACCACGTTCACAGTGCCTCTCTTCGACGGTTTTATGAAGAGAATCATGCCTAAGCTGGGCCGATGACTGTCAGAATTTTAGACCACTTAAACCGCTCGGTTTTACTTCTGCATAATTGAAAAATCGCAGATTATGGCATGATTCAGAAATTTAAGACTGTAATTGCTACCGTGGCCGCTGCAAGCAGCAAAAGCTGCTAAGAGGAGAAGTTGAGGTTATAGCGAAGTGTCGAAAGGTTTTACCGACTGGCCGTTGCACCAAGAATGCAGTTGATGGCCGCAAGCTCTGCTCAGCTCACATTAGGATTGCGGAAAAGACCGCCGTGAAGCCTAAGAATAAGTAACGATGGAGCGATCGACCATGAGCACAGTTGGTTTGTGGAACCCGAATTACAGCTATCTGTTATGTGCTCAGGAGAACAGGGCGCAATAGAGGCACTTTGGAGTCTTCCATCACTGGGTCAGCGCGCTTCAGATGAGGCGCATCCGGTCAGCCGGACCTCGGGTTTGCGGACCCAAATAGCGCAATCCATTCAGAACCGCCTCATGGCAACCACCCGAACCGCACATGATCGCGACGTGCTGAGAATTTCCTTCGCATTTTGGACATGTCTCCATGGTTTTACCTCGCGTTGACTACCACGCTTTATCCGTCGCCGCTGCCTCTCTCAAAAAAACATCATTTAATTGCCCTCCCACTCTTCCAGAGGGACGGTTGGCGAGATGTTGGCGACTGGCCGGGCTCGCAACGGCAAGCGCGACAGTGTGTTTCGCTGGCGGGCTTGCGGAAAAGCCATGCCGCACCGCTTTAAAAGCCCATTCTCATGCGGTTACGCTGGGATCGGTCGACTACGTCGACGGCAAGTTGCTCTTGCTGCGTCCTCGCGACGGCCCGCCGCATGCGCTCATGGTCGTCGGTATAGATGCGGGCGTCGAGGCGCGCTCTGGAGATCGCGACATAACACATCCGGTCGTTGACCAGCTGGGCGCTGCGGCTCGAGTCGATATTGACCAGAACGCGGTCCACGGTCGCGCCCTGGGCAGCGTGGGAAGTAGAGGCGTAGCCCAGGTCAACTTTGCGGGCCTCGGCGAGCGGCGTCGATAGCTTGCGGCCTTTATCGAGCTGAACCTCGATCTGGTGCGGGTCGAGTTTGGTGATAGTGGCGTATTCGCCGTTGGCTATCCGGCGTTGGTTATCCGGCTCGCGCCATTGGAGGCGGTCCGCGACCGCGATGGTGCGCGACTCGGTACTGTAGGCCTGAGTTGCCTTGAGCGTGCTGGGATCGAATTCGAATCGGCGCCCGTTTTCGCCGGCGAGGGTGAGGCTCGTCTCGTTGACCGCCCTGACTGTTAGATAAGCGCCCTTGGGGATTTGCTGCCTCTTGCTGCCGCGCCGGAAGTAGAGCACATCACCTTCGTGGTAACTGCGGGCGTCCCTGAGCTGGGCGGGCGTCTGGTCGCGGCGAATCAGGATCTGGTGCTCCAGGCCAATGCTGGCGACGTAGTGGTGCGCCACGAGCGTCGACCGGATGGCGTTATTGATGGCCTTGCGTTCGTCATTGGCGGGCGAGACCACGAGGCAGCGTTGCCCGGCCTTGTGGGCCTGCAGGTAGTCGGCGGCGATTCGCTCGTAGCGTTTTGCCGGGTCAGGGATGGCGCTGACGCGATTCTGTTCAATGAGGAGATCGATAGCCTCGCGGATGCGTTCGGAGGCGCCCAGCTCGACCGCGCGGCGTAGTTCCGGGTCCTGCTGGCGTCTTATTGTCGTGAGCCGGGCTACTGCCAGGTTGTCGGCGAGAAACTGGCGCACGGGTGAGCCTGCCTCAATCGCGAGGTGCTGTTTCTGGTCGCCGACGAAAACCATGCGCTCGATGCCGCGTTCGTGCGCCAGCTTCAGCAGCGAGTTGACGGGCCGGGTGGCGAGCAGGCTTGATTCGTCGACGATCCATAGTTCCCGGCCGGCCTTGGGAGGCAGGGGCGCGGCGAGGGCTTTGGCGACAGTGCGGCTTTCTATCCCGGCCTCGGCGAGCGCGTTGACGCTGCCGCTGGTAGTGCCAAGGCCGCGCACGGTCCAGCCCTGGCTTTCGGCAAATTCCTTCACCGCACCGACAGTAGTGGTCTTGGTGGTGCCGGCGAGTCCCTCGATGGCGCTGGCCCATTTGGGCGTGGTAAGGGTGAGCAGCGCGGCGTCTGCCTGATCAGGCAGGAGCTTGCTCGCTGCAGTCCATTCGCGCACATGCTCAGTGCCGATGGTGGAAATGCTACCGTTGATCGCGCTGCGCACCGCAATACCCGCGATCGGCTGACCGAGATTTATCCGGTCGCGCACCAGCGCCAGGTTCTCCCGCTCCAGGCGGACCATCTCGGAAGTAGTAAAACTTCCCAGCGGGTGAAGATGTGATTTTTCGGCGGCGATGAGTTCTCGTACCGACTGCTGTTTTTCGATGCGTTCACTGAGATGGTCGAGGTCGGTGGCCCCAACCCCGTTTCTTAAAGCCGTCGCTGCGATTTCCCGGTAGTCGGGGACGGCGTGGCGATTGGTGGTGTGGGCCAGGGCAAATTGCAGCGAGCGTTCCGCCTGGATATCGGGAGTGACCACGAAACTCCGCGCGGGAGTTGTGGGCTGATGGTTCAGATTGATGCCGTGCCGGGCGGCGAGCGCCTCGCGCTCCGTCTTCAGAGCCTCCGGGTCGTGCTGGCGCTTGGCCTTGCGGGTCTCGATGATGATTTCGCGTGTCGCCCGCGCGTTGGTGATGCCCCGTTCGGCCTTGAGCCGTTCGATATCCTGGCAGCGTTCGGAGAATGCTTCGATCTGTTCGCGGGTGTAGCCGGCAAGTTCGAAGCTGCCCCTGGGGCCGCGCGTGATTTGATAACCGAGCTGCTGGACGTTGCGCGCGAGCTCGGTCATGTAGACCGCATCGGCGAAGTCACGTGCCTTATAAATTTGTTCATGGTCGAGACTGCGCCATTGGCCATCGGGCCGCTGGGTGAGATTGGTAACGAAACTGTGGTGGTGCAGCTGTGGCATTGGGCCGTGCGCGCCGGTGACGGATTCGCGCGCGTCGTAGTGTTCGAAGACGACGGCACACATGTTGTTGGTCTGGACCCATTCGCTGCCGCCATGCTGGCGGGCCAGTGCGCAGCGTTCGGTCTCTTGCAGTGCGCGCAACGCGGCCTTGCGGGCGGCGTCGATCAGCCGCGTATCGTTGGCGACCAGCGCCTGGATGCTTATCGACTTGGGTGGCGAAAAGGTCATGTCAAAACCCGCGCGTTGGGTCGCGTCCGGCCGCGAAGGGCCGGTTCGCAGCACGGCGCCGGAGTTAGGATCGATGCCGCGCAGCAGCGTCTCGAACTGCTCCGCCGTGACCGGGCCGGCGAGGCCGAGCGCCTCGGCGCCTTTGCCAACCGCCTGGCCGATGGCCGCTGCACTGGTCGGGGCGTAATACTCTGCTGCTGCCGAGTAGTGTGCCCTGTAGTAGCTCCCCGCGTTCTCGACGGTGAGGTCGTCGCTCACGCTGACCATCGCTTACCCTCCGGTTGGCGGCATCGCGCGCGCCGTCATTTGCTCGGCGATCTCATCGTCGTCTGGTTCGATCGCGGCGAGGACCGGCGGTTTAAACCCACGCGGGATGAAAGCCGGATGCCGCATGGTGAGATGGGATTCGGGGATGCGGATGGTGGTGCGGTGATGGCCGGCGATGCACAGGTAGCCGGTAAAGGGCCGCAGCAGCTTGATCTCGTCGGGCAGCACCAAAGGCTCGATGCTGCGCTGCGGCTGGAGGTTGATGCCTTCGCGATAGGTGCTCAAACCGGCGAGCTGGGTCATTGAGAGCCGCTCGATCTCGTGGCTGCCGATGAGCTGGCTCGCCCATTTCGCGGTTTCGGTTTCGTCTACGCGCAAGATGACCTTCGTGCTGGGCGAGCTGGTCAGGGTGATGCAGCCCTCGCGGCCGTAGATGGCCTGGAGCTGGGAGACGTTTTGCAGGCCGAGCACGACGGCGAGCCCGCGCTTGCGCCCGCGCGTGAGCAGCTTCTCGATCTGCGGCTGGTGTCCGAGTGAGGCGAGTTCGTCGGCCATGACCCAGGTCTGATCGGTGTCGATTTCCGCGGTCATCAGCCAGCGCACCAGGCAGTCGAGCCACAGTCCCTGCAGCACGCGAATGGCTTCGTTGATGTCCTCGCGCGAAGGCAGGAAGATCCAGCCGCGATTGTCGGCCCATTGGCGCGCGCTCCAGCCGCGCTCGTTCTTCTCCAGTTTGGGCAGATGGATGAAGGTCTTGATGGCGTTGGTCGCGGTGCCGAGAATGCCGGCGCCCTGGTCGTGCGCTTCAGGATCGATAAGCGCATAGGCGGGTGTGCCTTTGAGCGCCTCGTGCAGTTCGCCGCGCGGCAGACTCACCAGCTTGAGCAGCTCGCCGGCGTCGCCATGGTCGCGCACAACATGCAGAATCGCTTCGGTTACTGTGCGGGTTGAGTCCTGGAAGAACTTCTCGCTCTCGCTGCGCGGCCGGCCGCGGATGAGCGAGGCGGCCATGGCGGCGGCGTCGACACTGAAGCTTTCCTCGCGCAGTTCCGACCACGGCGACCAGTAGGGGCAGCGGCGGTCCAGCGGATTCAAGATCCAGTCGCCGCGTTCTTCAGAATAAAACTCCTGGACATATTCGCTCTCGGGATCGATCACGATGGCGGCCTGCCCGCGCTCGCTGATCTGCTTGAGCATGGCGCGCATCGCGGTCGATTTGCCGGCGCCTGGGTTGCCGGTGATGAGGAAGTGCTCGCACTCGCTGCGTTCGGGGACGATGCTTTGGCCGAGGCACATGCCGTGCGGCTGGCCGTGCCACAGACGCGCGATCGCTCCGCCGTGCATCGTGCGGTTATGCTGGCGTGGAGTCAGCAGGCGCAGCCCGCGCAGGTGGTCGCCGCTCGCCGGATTCTGACGCCAGCGCCACGCGAGCAACAGTCCGGCGAGCGAGAGCGGCACGAGGTCGGCGGCCAATCCCCAACCGGTTCCGGCGGTGTGCCAGAAGGCCTGGTAGAAGGTGTGATGGTACATTGCGGGACTGGCCAGCCACGCGCTCAGTGCCGCGACCCGCGGATAAGTGCCATTGATCGGGATCCACATCCAGCCGGTGAACCGATTCAGGAACGGGGTCTCGGTGAGAAGCGAGCAGACAATCCAGCGGCCAAAAAAGGCGTGATCGAGCTCTCGCAGATAGACTCCCACTTGATGCCAGATGATGAAGGTGGTGAGCACGATCCAGACGGTCATCAGGAGGATAAACGCCTGCCAGATCAGCTGGACGCCGAGCACGGCGCGGGTCTTCATGGCTTGGAACTGGGCGGCGGGTGAGGGTGCGAGGCGCATTGATCGGCTGCGTGCTGGTCTACTGGCTGTTATTCTATCTTAACTTCTAGTTATTGCCGCTTAGATTGTCCTTGGGCCGCTTCCGCTGCGGATTCTGCAACGTGTCTTCCCGAAGGGGATGAGCGCAGTATGATTCCGAAAATCGCGTCTTCGCGACCACGGCAAATCGCCCCTGTAGTCGGCGTATGCCTGACCGTGCCTGTCTGGTGGTCCGCACGAAAATCGCCTTCATGGCCGTTCCTTCTGCACGCCGTTGTTGTGGGTCAGTGCGGGGTCAGGTGAGGTCAGGTTCAGTGACGACGATGCTGCAGATTGTCCTGCGGAAATAGGATCGCCATTGGTGCTTGGCGGAGACGGTTGCTCTACCGGGCCTGGTAGGGAAGCGCTACCAGCCGTGATACCGGAAGTGGTAGCGCGTTCACCATTGCTCTTCATCTCCAGCAGGCGGGCACGGAACTCACTGTCAAACTGTGTGATTGCGGCGATCAGCGTGGCATGGTAATCGGCGCCGAGTTGGTCAGCAAGCGCGCTCGTATCATTCATTTGTTTATTGAGCGACACCGGGACTCTCAGGTTACGTTGTACGGTAGACTCGGCTTTGGATTTGATGGTGATCTTCATTTCGACTCCTTATTTGTGTTGCTTGCGGGCAGGTCGCCTCGCAGGGCGAGCTTGCCTTCTGCAGTGGCCCACCGCCTTCAGCATGGAGGTCGGCAACCAACTCGTCGCCAAACTCTTTGCGTAAGTCTTCCAGGCGGGCCGCCAAGTCTGCCGGGAACTCAAGGGTGATGGTCGTGTCATCGCCGCAGTGTCGCTCGCTCATAGGTGTCTCCTGATATCCGTTTAGGCGAGGAACTTCCGCAGCTTCGGCAGGATACGTGGCGGTGCGACGGGCCGGTCGCTGGGACGACCATGGGCCTGGCGGATGAGCGGGCGCTGCCGGGTGCGAAAGTAGATTTGCCAGAACTGCGGGTCGTGCCGGCCGAGCATGCGGATGAGCCATTGCACCGGCCACGCAAAGAACGCGGCGCCGAGAAGCAGCCGCCAGTTCCAGGTGACCAGCGCCATGGTGCCGAGGCCGGCCGCCAGCAGGTTGTTGATGAGCGAGAGCTGCCACTCACCGCCTCTCAGCAGCTTCGGCCGCTGCAGTGACTGGTAAACGATATTGCCAATCGGGAAGCCGCTCGCTGAGCCAGGCATCGAGCAAGTGACCATCGGGTGATTCGGCCAGGATGCGGCGGGCGAGCTGGACCTGATCGTAGCCGGTGGCAGCGCATAGGTTCTTTGCCAGGTCGCCGAGCGCGAGGGTAAAGAGGCGGGAGCCGATGGCGCTGCGGTAGTAGTACTCACGCTGAGGGCTGGCGCCGCTGATGATGGAGATTTCATGCTCGTTCAGTCCTAGTCGGTGATAGGCGTCGCGGACGTAATCGCCGCGGGCCTCGTGGTTGGGCAGGTAGATGCGGCCGGGGCAGGATTCCAGCAGCAGGCCGCAGTACGGGCTGTTGACGATCTCGGTCAGCGACTGGGTGCAGCCGACGAAGCCGCAGTTCTTCTTGCGCACGGT
>DATJRJ010000262.1:0-26782 GCA_035504735.1 Binataceae bacterium (SeqCode) | reverse complement strand
GGCTGATTCCCCAGATCGTCCAGATCGACGCCACCATTTCCGGACGCGGGCCTGGCGCGCTGAAAGCGATCATGAACGCCGTGCCGCCGATCGCGAGGTACGACAGCGCACCGCCGCCTTCCCCGATATAGGTCATCAACGCCACCCCTATGAATATCGCCAGCATGTAGGGCGGCAGCGATATGAAGTTCGGCGCCAGGACGATCGTTCCTAGGGCAGCTATGAGCAGCGCGCCAGCCGCGCCGATCGCGCGCATTGTGAACTTCTTCGCCGTTCCACCATGGCTGGGCGGACCACCGATCATAAGCAGCCACAGCGCCGCGTGAATGGCGGCGTTGTTATCGAAGAGCCCGGCCACGAACGCGATCGTCATTGCGATCGTATGCCGGGCGCAGAAGCGAACGAGGAAACTATTGAGGTGAAAGGCTGGCTTTGGAAGCGGCTGCGCCCATTTCGCGGATACCCGCGGTAGTTCGTCCGGCTGAGCCGCAAGCAACGCGGCAATATTTTCAAAATGAGCCTGGAATGCCGCCAGCGCCTCGCGCTGCGAAGGCGCTGCCTGCACCCCGCGCAGGCTGTCAACTCTCGCCAGCAATTCGGGTTGCGAGCTAATAGCGTCGCTTCCGAAGATGTGGGCCGCGAGCCCGGCGTCGAGCGCGCGCGCTGCCTCGCGCACAGCGAGCCTGCTGGTTTCGTCGAGTGCGGCGCCAAGCTGAGTCGATGCGACGACACGTAGCCGCTCGATTTCATTGTGAATCCGCTCTGCGACAGTGATGGTCGCCAAGAGCTGCGCGGGTTCACGAACGTCGGCAGCGTGCGAATGGACGGCTCCAGCAACGTCAGATGGTAAGCGAGCTTGGACGCGACCCCATGATCCTGCTTGGGAATCGCACCGTCCTCGGCCAGAAAAATGCGCATCAACAATTCGAGTCGCAGCCGAGACCGTTCGAGCGTGCTCCGAAGCGAGTCAGATAGCACCGCAGCCGCGGGCTTCGGCCAAATGACGCTGTCGAACAGCCACAGCATCGTGACCGCGACGACCAGGCCGGCAAACATCTGCGCGTTATCCCAGCCCAGCCCGCGATGGTCGAACAGCACCATATAAAAGGCCGTCACTGTCGGGATCTGCGTCCATATCCAAAGGCGGCCCAGACCGGGCACGCCGTAGATCAGATACGTGCTGATAAAGGTATAAGCGATAAACACGCAGACATGCACGACTGGAGCGTTTACCAGTGCGCCAATCGCAGCGAGAATCAGCAATTGCATGCCAGCAGTGCCAACCAGGAACGTGATCGCGGTCACCAGACCGAAGGCATACTCGGGTGCAGCGAAGCTGAGAAGCATCGTCAGCCCAAGCGGATTCGAGATCTGGAGGATTGCCGTAACGGCTGCTCCCAGAGCCGTCACGAACGCGACGCGCGCTGCGCGGCGCCAGCGATTTGGAAACGGCGCGAGCTCAGCGCGCCATGCTCCTAACATCATGCGGAAGGACTGGGCGTCTGGCTCGACCTGACGCTCGATGCTGCCTGACGCTGCGCCTAGCGATGCCATCGCTTAATCGCCGCGAGAACGGCACTGGACCTCGGGCGCGTTTTCAAAGAGCTTAGGACCGCGCGAATTGTTGAATACATACAGCCATTCGATTGGTGGAATTCTTATGCATCTTTATCGAACCGTCAGCCAGCGGCCCAAGGCCTCACAGATCTTTCGCAGCGCACTTCGCGCGAGCATCTGCACGATGGTTGCCTTCGGCGGATGTGCCAAATACGCAGAACAGCCCGAGGTGAATCCGGGCGCGTGGGCTCCGCAAAGGGTTCAGCGCGAATGGGCGCCGGCGCCCGACCAACGTGTGCTCGTCGGTTCAGCCGCGAATGCAGCGCTGCATTCGGATCAACCACCCACCGGCCAGCGTCTAGGATTGACCGAGCTGCTCGACTACGCGCTTGCAAATAATCCTTCGACCCGGAGCGCGTGGCGTTCTGCTGAGGCCGCGGCAGCCGTCGCCGGCGAAGCACGGGCTCCTTATTACCCGATCATCAGTGCGCAGAGCGATAGTGGCTATCAGCGGCTCGTTGATCTCGTTCCAAAACATTGGGGCACGCTGAAAACCTGGCAAAGCAGAAACATCCTTTCACTGGACTACGACCTGATTGACTTTGGACGGCGCGACGCCGCCTCGAGCTCCGCACTGAACGAACTCGTAGCCGCGAATCTGCTGTTCAATCGCGACGTACAGGAAGTCGTGTTCAATGTCGAGCGCTCTTTCTATGAAGTCGATGCGGCGCAGGCCGGGGTCGAAGCCGCGGATGCCACGGTGAAGCTCGCGACTACCGATAGCAAAGCGACCGAGCTCCGTCGGAAGCACGGGCTGGCCACGGCGCCGGAGGTGCTGCTCGCGCGTCAGCGCGATGCACAGGCGGACTATGATCTCGAAAACTCCCGCTTGGCAGTGAGTCTCGCGCAGGCGGATCTCGCGGTCGCCCTGGGAGTGCGGGCCGACAATGCACCTGAGGTCGCGTTGCTCAAGGACCAGCCGTTGCCGCACTCGCTCGGTGCCGATGTTGAGCATCTGATCGATTCGGCGATGCGTGCACGCCCCGATCTTGCTGCCAAGGTCTCGACAGTGCGTGCCCGGCAGGCCGACGTCGATTTGGCACATGCGTCCCTCTATCCGACCTTGGGACTCACGAGCTTTTACGGTGAGCAGGCTTTTACCTATCGCCTGTCGAATCCGGAGACTCCGACGTTCTCCGCGATGGCACCGGAATACGGAGCGGGCGTGTCGCTCAAGTGGGACATCTTTACGGGCTTCTCGCGTGTCAACTCGATCAAGGAGGCCGAGGCGCGGCGCGACGCCGCACGTGCCGACCTTAAGGGCGCGGAGCTCGACGTGGCGGCTAACGTCTGGCGTGCGTACTTCACGTATCGAACCGCGCAGCGCAAGTATGACTTCGCCCAGGCGCTGCTGGTGGCGTCGCAGTCGTCGTACAATTCCAATTTCAGATCGTACGGGCTCGGGCTCGCCACGATCGTCGATCTCTTGTCGGCTGAGCGCGAGTTAGCCGCAGCGCGCTTCACGATTATTCAGAGCAAGGCGGAGTTGTTGATCTCGGCGGCCGCAGTACGATACGCAACGGGAGCGATCCCTCCTGAAGCGAACCCGTAATTCAAGTGTCGCGTGAAAAAGCTGCCGCGACGGAACTTACTGATAGCCCTGGATTGTCACGACCGCAGTTTCGCCCATTCGAAACGGATAACGCACATCGCGATTCTCGAGCGTCACGCGCACGGGAAAGCGCTGCGCAAGGCGCACCCAGTTAAGAGTTGGCTCGACGAGCGGCAAGCCTTCCACGCTCGCACCGTTGTCCTGAAATACCGCCCATCCCACGCCCTCGACCCGTCCGCGAAAGCGCACGTTGGGATAGCCAAGCAAAAAGACCTTGGCATGCATGCCAGGCTGGATCCGTGACAGAAAGGTTTCGCGGAAATTCGCCAGCACATACCAGTGGCGATCATCGACGAGGCTCACCACCTGCCTGCCTTCGTTGGCGTATTGGCCGACCGCGATATTGAGGTTGGTGACGTAGCCGTCGAACGGCGCCTTCACGTAGCAGTACTCAACGTTCAGACGGGCTTTGTAGGCTGCGGCTTCAGCCGCTTTGTGGCGCGCGTTGATATCACCATATTTGCCGAGTTCATTGATGGCGCGCGCGACTTCGCTCTTTGCGCTTTCGACCGCCGCCCGCGCGGCCAGGAGTTTGCTCCTGGCGCTGGAGACATCATTGGCAGTAACAAAATTTTCGCTGAGCAGTGGAGTGATTCGATCGAGGTACTGCTGATCGTAGCCGCGATCGGCTTCCAGCTGCGCTTGCCTGGCCTTGGCCGCGGAAATCGAGTTGTCGAGCGCGCTGATTTGTAGATTCGTGAGCTCAACACTAGCCAGGGCGGAATCGAGTTCAGCCTGATATGGGCGGGGATCGACGATAAAAAGTAGGTCGCCCTGCTTCACACGCTGGTTGTCGCGAATTGGCAGGGCGATGATCGGTCCGCTGATATGCGGCGCGATACCCACGGTGTTTGCCCGCACATAAGCGTCGTCCGTTTGCGGATAGGCGAAATAGATGCGAGTGACGTAAAGTGCGAGCAGTATCGTAACGGCGTAGACCGCAGCCGCGAGAATCTTCCCCGCTATGTTGCGAGCGAGCTCCCTGCCGCCGGTTACCATCTTCCGTCAGATCCGATTGAAGAAGGTCACCCAAACAATCATTGCGAACATCGCAATCAGGCTCGGGTAGAAGATCGTGAGCGGTCCGAGATGCGGTTCAAGACGCGCCAGTACCAAGAGCGGGCGCACGATAGCGGCCAGGATCGCGCCCACGATCATGCAGAAGAGCCAGCTTGGAAAAGTCGCGCCCGCGATCGTAATGATCGGGTCGCATGCGGTCAAAGTAACAATCGAAAGGCACGCCGTAAGCCAAACAGCGCTCGCACCACGCAATGATCGTCCTTTCACAGCCATGTTTTTACACGAAAGAGGCATAGCGCGACACTTGGCGCTGACGAAATCGCCAACCCGGCGTCATCGTACCAAGTGCGCCGTGGGCCAGAAGGCAGTCATCTAAAAACGGCTTAACTTTCTCAGGTTGATCGATCACAGTGGCCAAGCCGAATGCGGCCTGCTGCGCTCGGAACCGCATCGATTAGGGCTTGACAACATGTAACCAGAAGGTTACGTATTATTTGGATAATGAAGCTGGACAATGTGATCGCTGCACTTGCCGATCCCACCCGGCGCCGGTTGCTCCGCCGGCTTGGCGAAGAACCGCGCCGTGCCTCCGAACTCGCGAGTGGCTTTGCAATCAGCCGTCCGGCGATCTGCAAGCATACGCACGTACTGGCCCGCGCCGGTCTGATTCGGGCGAAAAAAAACGGTCGCGAGCGAATCTACGAGCTCGCGCCGGGGGGACGCGAAGCGATCGGCCGGCTGATCGTCGAACTCACGACGGTCCAGGATTTCTGGGATTCGGCGTTGAAGGCCTTTAAGCAATACGTGGAGGAGCAACCATGACGATTCGCAAGTCGATCCGGATCGAACGGCCGCCGCAGGCGGTGTTTCATGCGTTCTGCAACGAGATCGGACGCTGGTGGCCGATTAGGCAGGGTTTTGCCTTCAACGGCCAGCGCACGACCAACGTTGCCTTCGAAGATCGCGTAGGCGGCCGCTTCTACGAGCAGCTCAACGATGGCTCTGAATTCGAAGTCGGACGAGTCACTGCCTGGGAGCCCCCGAAGCGCGTCGCGTTCACTTGGCGGGCTCCAGCCTGGGAGGCGGCCACGCAAGTCGATGTGCGCTTCATCGCCGAGGGCGGCGGCACGCGGGTCGAACTCGAGCACAGCGGCTGGGAACAGGGACCGACGATCAGCAAGGAAGCGAAGGGTTACAGCGAAGGTTGGGACTTCATTCTTGGCCAGTTCGAATCGCACACCGGCGCGGCCGAAGTTGTACGATGAACTAAGCGGCTGAAGAAACATCACAGGAGGCAATCGATGAAGCTCTATGTTGCACCGCCGTCGCCCCGCGCGTTCAAAGTCATCGCGCTCGCGAATTACCTTGGGCTGGAGTACGAGCTCAAGCCGCTCGATCTCGCCAAGGGTGATCAGATGCGTCCGGAATTCGCCGCACTGAATCCCAATAAGAAGATGCCGGTACTAGAGGACGATGGCTTCGTGCTCTGGGAATCGAACGCGATCACGCAGTACCTCGCGTCGAAGAAGCCGGGCGCCGGTCTCGTCCCGGAGGATCCGCGGCGGCGCGCCGAGGTGAATCGATGGCAGTTCTGGGAGATAGCGAACTGGGATCCTCCGTGCGCCGCCTTGGTCTGGGAGCAAGGGGTCAAGAAACTGTTCGGTATGGGCGAAGCCGATCAGGCCGAGGTGCAAAAGGCTGAAACCAACTTCCGCCGCTTTGGGGAAGTACTCAACAGCGCACTGAAAGGCCGCCGTTTCGTGACCGGCAACGATCTCACCGTCGCCGACTTTTCGATCGGCGCATGGCTGAATATGTCGGAGTTCGGCCAGTATCCGATGACCGGGTTCGGCGAAATCGGCCGCTGGTATGCCACGCTCACCGAACTGGCCGGCTGGAAGAAGTCGATCGTCGCGTTGCCGCGCTGACGATCCGGCGGTCGCGCCCTGCGTGGCGCTCCGCCGCTACTTTTGCTCCCGATGGCGCGGTTATGTCCGCCGCACGATTGGAGAGCAAAGACGTAACCGCTCGACACTCGCGCGGACCCTGTTTGGCCGACATTATTGGCGGCCTTTTCGCCACGTCACATGCTTGTCAATTTGGCAACCGAAGGTGCTGCACTCCGTTCAACCTGATCGCTCTTCCAGCGCTTGACAGGTCACTACTCGAGTAGGAACAGATAGAAGTGATCCCTCAGATTACCAAACATTTTAAGAGGAACACGCCCAATGGAAACGATCCATTACCGGGCCGCAGATATTGGTGGCGTCAAGATTTCGTATCGCGAAGCGGGTCGGACTGATGCTCCAACATTGCTGTTGATGCACGGGTTTCCAACTGCCGGGCACATGTTCCGTGATTTGATTCCACTCCTCGCCGACAGCTTTCATCTCGTGGCGCCTGACCTGCCGGGCTTTGGTCAGTCGGACTTGCCCTCACGGCGCACCTTCAAATACACGTTCGATAATCTTGCCGAGACGATCGACCATTTTACTGAAACTATCGGGTTGAAACGCTTTGCGATCTACATCTTTGACTACGGCGCTCCCGTGGGCTTGAGGATTGCTCTAAAGCATCCGGACCGTGTATCTGCCATTGTCTCCCAGAACGGTAATGCCTACGAGGAAGGATTGAGCGACGGCTGGAACCCGATCCGGACATATTGGGAAGACCCATCGCAGGCGAACCGCGACGCACTCCGCGCTTTCCTCAAGCCCGAGACCACAGTCTGGCAATACACGCACGGCGTCTCCGACGCGACCAGGGTTTCGCCCGACGGCTACTCGCTCGATAATTTCTATCTGGCCCGACCTGGTGCGGATGAGCTGCAACTCGACCTATTCGGTGACTACAAGAGCAACGTGGCTCGTTACCCGGCTTTCCAGAAGTATTTCCGAGACCATAAGCCGCCACTCCTGGCGGTGTGGGGAAAGAACGACCCGTTTTTCCTGCCGCCCGGCGCGGAGGCCTTCAGGCGGGATCTTCCCGGCGCACGCGTGCACTTCTTCGATACCGGTCACTTCGCGCTGGAGACGCACGCCGCCGAGATCGCGGCGGCAATTCGCGATTTTCTTGCTGGCTGATTTCGCAACTCAAGTGCGCCCACACCTCGCGCCGATCGGGCGGCATTAGTGCCAAGACAGTGAAACGAGATCATCCACGAAGCCATTGGGGAAGCGATCAGCATCTGATCGCCGGTCTTTACTGATTGGCCCGAAAGGCTGTGAGTAGCATTCGACTTCGGCGTGGCCGGGTTGAAGATGCTCGACAGTCGCAAGGAGCGATAGTGGGAATACTAGTTTGAAGATCGAGCCACCCCAGTGATTAGTCATTCTGGGGTTCTGGGTTCCATTTACCGGCAACATCACGTAGCGATGGAATGGGGTACGGTTCAATGCCTGACGCAGAAAAATGCGAAGTTCTGGTCGTAGGAAGCGGAGAGGCCGGTAAGTGGACAGCCTGGACGATGGCCGCTGAGGGTTATCGCACTGCGATGGTCGAGCGGAAATGGCTCGGTGGTTCGTGCCCAAATATCGCGTGCTTGCCTAGCAAGAACGTGATCTACTCCGCGCGAGTAGCGTCGCTGGCGCGGCGCGGAGCTGAATTCGGACTAGAGATGGATCAACTCCGAATCAACATGGCCAGCGTCCAGCAGCGCAAACGCAAGATGGTCGAAGAGGAACATCAGTTTCACGCGCAGCGTACCGCGGACGCCGGAATAGAATTGATGATGGGTGAAGCGCGCTTCGTCGCTCCCAGAACGGTCGAGGTGGCGCTTAACGATGGCGGCACTCGACGGATTGTCGGCGAACGTGTGTTCCTCGACTTGGGTTCGCACTCAACCATGCCCAATGTTCCCGGGCTCGCCGCGTCGAATCCAATGACTCATATCGAGGTACTCGATCTCGATCGTCTGCCACGTCATCTCATAGTGATTGGCGGCGGCTATATAGGCCTTGAACTTGCGCAGGCGATGCGACGGTTCGGATCTGAGGTGACCGTGATCGAACGAGGCGCGCAGCTCGCCGAGCGGGAAGATCCTGACGTTGGCGCAGCTCTGCTTGATTTGTTTCACGACGAAGGAATCGAGGTGTTGCTCGGCACTCAGGTCTTTCAGGTTGAGGGAGATTCAGGGAAGGAGGTTCGGGTCCACGCAAAAGACGGCCCCGGTGACCGAATCATCGAAGGTAGCGATCTTCTCGTTTCCGTGGGTCGGACGCCGAATACAAAAGCGATAGGACTGGAGCAAGTCGGCGTCGAGGTCGACGCGCGTGGCTATATCAAGGTCAACGACCGCCTGGAGACGGCCGCATCCAACGTGTGGGCGATGGGCGACTGTGCGGGCAGTCCGCAATTCACGCACGTCGCGTACCACGACTTTCGCGTCGTGCGTGACAACTTGAAGGGCGGCAATCGAACCACGAAGAATCGCATCGTGCCGTTCTGTATGTTCACCGATCCCGAGCTGGCGCGCGTGGGCCGCAACGAGATGGAGGCGAAGCGCGACAAAATTAAATATCGCGTTGCGACACTGCCGATGGCGAATGTGCTCCGCACCCACACGATTGCCGAGCCGCGCGGCTTTATGAAGATGCTGATCGGCAAAGACAGCGATCAAATCGTCGGCTTCACCGCGTTCGGTATCGAGGCAAGCGAGCTGATGAGCGCAGTTCAGACCGCGATGGTTGGGCGACTGCCGTATACCACGTTGCGCGACGCGATCTTCGCTCACCCGACAATGGCCGAGGGGTTGGTCTATCTTCTCGGACAAGTCGAAAGCATCGAGGGTTAGTAGGAAGGAAATTCGCCGTCGTATGTTATGCGCTTCCGAGACTGGTTGATGAATCAGAAATCGCGCAAGTTTTCCCGCAGCGTCGGATAAGTGTAGGCGCTGCGCACGAGTCCTCGCCGTTGCAGCGCCGGCACGAGCCCATCGGTCACTTCTGTTATCTCCATCCGCGTCACGCCTTGCGCGGGCGTGGTGATCAGGAAGCCATCGCCGCCGACGGCCTCCATGACCTCGCCCATTCGGTCGGCCACCTGGTCGGGGGTGCCAGTCAATTCAATTGAGGTGGCAAAGTCCCCGGCATCGATCAAAAGTTGCCGCAGCGTCTTGCCACTGCCCGATTGTTGAAACTTGTCGAGCGAACCCTGCTCGCCGTTGGTCGTGAGATGAGGCAGCGGCGAATCAAGATCGTAGATCGAGAAATCGATATCGGTGATCGACGAAATCAGCCCCAGCGTCTGCTCGATATATTCCTGCGTACCAATAGCCGCCTCTTTCTTGGCGCGTGCTGCGGCCTCGGTTTCCGCGAGGTTAAGACAGACTAGAAACAGCACCTTGATATCGTCGGGATTGCGGCCCAGCCTTTTCGCCCGCCCGCGGACGTCGTCGCGATACCACTTCATGCCCTCGATACCATCGGCGATCGAAACGATCGAGTCGGCGTGCCTGGCGGCGAACTCGCGGCCGCGATCGGAACCGCCCGCCTGCACAAAGACCGGCCTGCCCTGCGGCGCAGGCGCGGTGTTGAGCGGACCGCGGCAACTGAAATATTTGCCCTTGAAATTGATCGGATGAACTTTTTTGTAGTCGGCGTAGATGCCCCGCTGGCGGTCGATCACGATCGCGTCGAGCTCCCAGGAATCGAACAGCTTGCAGACCAGATCCACATATTCGTCCGCCATCTCGTAGCGCAGCTCGCGTGGCGGGAGCTTGTCCATGCCGAAGTTCTGCGCCGAGAAATCCTCGGCGCTGGTGACGATATTCCAGCCGAAACGTCCGCCTGAAATGTGATCGAGCGTCGAGGCCAGGCGGGCAAGCATGAAGGGCGGATACGCCAGCGTGGACATCGTGATGACGATGCCCAGCCGCGTCGTCCCGGCGCTCATCAGCGCGGCCAGCGGCGCCGGATCATGCTTGGGCACCTGTCCGAGCGCGTGCTTCAGGTAAATCTCCGAAGTCCCGCCGTACGCTTCCGAGACTGACAGTTTGTCCTCGATCAAAATGTAATCGAAACACGCCCGCTCCAGCGCTTTGGCCATTTCGACGTAGAAATCGCCGCGCCAGGGCGATCCGCCGTTGGCGAACGGCTTGTTCCATCCATCGGTCGTGAAGTTGGTGAACCAGCCAAGATGAAAGCGTTTTTGGGCCACTCTGATAATTCCCTTTCAAGGCGTCAGCTTGCGAATCGCCGATCATTACGCCTTTTGTACGGCGCCCACGTCAATCACAACGAAGCCGGCAATTCATCAACAGCCGCGCCAGACCATCGAGGATTCAAGTAGCATAGGCGTCTCTGCACGTCACGCCAGAGAAGGGTTTTTGGTGGGCGCGGGTTCACGGACAACTGCGGGCTGCATCGTTATCCAGGTGTGTCGACGCGATGTCGTTGACCGGGACATTATCGCTTGTACATACATATAAGGATGACCGAAGAAACCATCCGAATGGGACGCGAATGCATCGGGTTTCGGGTCCGCATGCTGAACCGGATGATTACGGCGATCTACGACGAGGCCCTCGCCGGGGTGGGATTGAAGGCCAGCCAGTTCAACCTGCTGGTGGCAGCCGTAAATCGGGAAAAGGCCAAACCAGCGGAATTGGCGAAATTACTTGAGATGGATGAGTCGACTCTCAGCCGCAACGTCGAGCGGATGTGCGAGCGGGGATGGTTCCGGCTCGAGCGCGGTGTCGATCGCCGAAGCCACCTGATTAGGGTGACTGAGAAGGGCCTGGACCTGATTCGTAAAGGCTATCCAGCCTGGCAAAAAGCCCAGAAGGAAGTCAGCCGGCGCTTGGGCGCTGACAACGTGGCCGCCTTGAAGTCCATTCTCCGCAAGCTTCGCAGCTAGCTTTTTTTCGGCGCGAGTCGCATTTTTCGTGGCGGCCTCGCGGCGCGACGCATCTCGGATGCCTCGGCTTACGAGATCGGCCGATCCTCCGGCGCGGCCAGATAGGCGTGAAGCGCCGCTACCACTTGCGCGCCTTCGCCGACCGCGGCAGCCACGCGCTTGACCGAGCCCGCGCGGACATCACCGACCGCAAACACGCCGTGGCGGCTGGTCGCGAGTGCCGGCCGATCGCTTCCGAGTTCAGTGCCGGTGCGCACGAAGCCCTTGTTGTCCAGCGCTACCTCGCAGTGCGATAGCCAGGAAGTGTTGGGCTCCGCACCGATGAACAGGAACATATGGCGGATATTTCGCTGCGTTTCGGCGCCTGAGCGGCGATGGCGCCAGCGCGCCGCCTCGAGGACGCCGTTCTTGCCCTCGAGCGCAACAACCTCGCTATCGACCACCATCTCGACATTTGGCCGCGCGGCGATACGCTCGATCAGATAGCGCGACATCGAAGCCTCCAACCCCGGACCGCGCACGATCAGCCATAGCTTGGCCACCTTGCCAGCCAGGTAGACGACTGCCTGGCCGGCCGAATTGCCGCCGCCGACCAGGACGACCTCCTGGGCTTCGCACAGGTTCCTCTCCAACGGCGACGCCCAGTAATGGACGCTGGTGCCTTCGAAGGCATCGAGATTATCGATCGCGAGACGTCGGTAACTGGCGCCGCTGGCAATAACCACAGAACGGGCGCTCGCGCGTTCCTCTCCGTGCAGGGTCAGCAGGAAACGGCCATGGTCGCGATCGGGCGCGCTCTCCAGCGAGACAACTTCATCCGGTATCGCCACGGTCGCGCCGAATTTCTGCACCTGGCTATGCGCCCGCCCCATCAGCGCCATGCCGCTGATGCCGGTCGGGAAGCCGAGATAATTCTCGATGCGGGCCGATGCGCCAGCCTGGCCGCCGAAGGCACGGCTGTCCAGGACCAGGACCGATAGACCCTCGGAGGCAGCATAGACCGCAGTCGCTAATCCGGCGGGCCCGGCCCCGACGATCGCCACATCATAGACCCGATCCGGATTGATGCGGTCGACCATACCGATGCTACGCGCCAGCTCGCCTTCGGAAGGACCTCGCAGCAGCCGCCCATCAGGACATACGACGATCGGAAGCTCCGCCTCGGTGACGTGAAAACGGCCGATCAGTGCGCGCGCCACTTCGTCGAAATCGGGATCGAGATGGTGGTACGGCTGGCCGTTGCGGGCCAAGAAACCCTGCAAGCGAAGCACTCCGGCCTGCGCGGCGTGACCTACGATGATCGGGCCGGCGCCTTCTTCGATTAGGCCGACACGCCGCAGAATCAGCGCACGCATAATCTGTTCGCCCAGTTCGGCCTCCGCGATCAGCAGGGCCCGCAGCCTCTCGGCCGAGACTACCAGCGCCTCGACGGCCGACTTGGCGCGCGCGTCGACCAGCGCCGGACGGCCCGAGAGCTGGTTGAGTTCCGCCAGGAATGCGCCCGCACCTTCCTCGACGATCAACTGGTCGCGGCCCACGACGTCCTTGCGAGTCACCGCGACCTTGCCCTTCAGGATGATGAACATCCCCAAACCGATTTCACCGGCCCGAAAGAGCGAGTCCCCTTCGGCGTAGACGGCGACCGTGCCGAACGGCCGCAGGCGTTCGATCTCGTTCGGCTCCAGGACCGGGAACATCTGGTCGCGCCGCATTTCAAGTATCGAATTCGGCATGATGAATGAGTTACCCGCCCAAGGATATCACGCCAGATCATCCGCGAGATAAACGCACGATTGAGCGAGCCGTGATGCCGGCGTTGCCGGTTGTGCTTCCATTCAAAAGTAGGCTAGCCATCTAAATGCCAGGCGCCGGTACGCCGACGCGAGAACCTCATTCAGGAGCCGTCGTTTCCGCGGGAGAAAGAACATGCAGCTCAAATCATTTCTGGCCACCACCTTGGTTCTGTTTCTGGCGTGCCCTGCGTGGGCGCAAACCAGTCAAAAGACCCCGCCCAAATGGTTTCGTGGCACGGTTAAAAAGCTCAACGGCCAAGCCCTATCGGTGATGTTAGAAGATGGCCGCGACGTTTCGTTCACCCTGGCTCCGAAGCTGAAGATTGTCGCCAATGTCCGGCGCACCCTCGCTGACATTCGGCCCGGCGACTTCGTGGGCTCCGCGGGAATCAAGGAGGCGAATGGCAAGCTGTACGCGCAGGAGGTTCACATCTTCCCGGAAGATATGCGCGGCACCGCTGAAGGCCAGCGCCCGATGGGACCGAATCCCGAGCGCAACATGACCAACGCCTCCGTTAGTGCGGTCGCATCGCGGCCTGCTCGCAGTATGACCAACGCTACCGTCACCGCGGTTACCCAACAGGGCGGTATCCTGAAGCTCAAATACAAGGGTGGCGAAGCTGAAACCATAGTCCGGCCCGGCACTCCGATCGTAGCTTTTGTTCCGGGCGATCGGAGCCTTCTCAAAACCGGCGCCACCGTGCTCATCCTCGCGATCAAAAACGAGCAGGGGTGGACCGCGGTATTCGTCAATGCCGAAAAAGATGGTGTGATGCCGCTGCGATTATAGAAAATCGTGCGCGGGATCGGCCGATCGGATGAAGCAGCCAGCCCGCCTGTCCATAACCCAGCCGGCGATTATTTTCGATCCGGAATCTCGAGTCGGATACTGGGGAAGGCGCCGCGATTGCTCGTGCTCGACCATCTGAGCTCGATCGGATGCGATACCTCCATAAACGAAAGCGCCAGCAGATAGAGATTCGTCGCTTCGGCGGGCGCCGCCGCATCGACCTCGAATTGCGCCAGCACGCGCATCACCTCATCCATCCTCGGGAGCATCGCGTCGTAGAATCGCTTGATTTCGTCGAATGAGCAGCCGAGACGCTTCAGATGCCGCCCGCGCTCGGTGGTGATGATCCAGTCACCGAACTGCTCCAGCTCAGCAAATTGCGTGGGCAGAATTCCGGACGCCATCACGTTGCCGATCCATCGTGGCGGTTGGACTTTTCAAATTCAGCGATCATCTCGCGCGACACGCGGTAGTGATGGGCCAGCAGGATCTCTTCGTCGTTCAGATGAAACTGCGTCAGCGCTCCCGTCTCGAGGCTCGCCTGTTGGCTTTCCAGCAGGCTCATATCCTCGCAGATGACCTCGCGCGCGAGTGTGGTCGGCATCGCCTGCGCGGCCTTTTCGGCCAGGTTGCGCGGCGGCTGCAGGCATAGCGCACCCTCGAATACCGTCCGGTTGTGAGTCAGCGGCCAGAACCACATCTCGACGAACCAGTTCTTGCCGGTCAGGAATACATAGTTGGGAAACAATTCGACCACGTCGAAGGCCCAATTGCTGACCCGACGGTAGTTGACGTTGGGAGGCAGTCCGGCGAAGTCCTGAACGAAGGTTGGTATCACCGGTCTCGTATAGCTATATGCCAGTGCCTCCGCCGGCCGTTGGCGATGGTACGGATTGGCGGGCGTCGAGTATCGTGCATGCCGCTTCATCAACTCCATCGCCGGCAGATGGCGCAGCGGATTTTCCTCGCCGCCCTGGTAATCGGGCATCGTATGTCGATGGAGATAAAGCGTGTGGTAGTTTTCGGTAAACGAATTGACCGCGAGATTCCAGTTGCAATTCACCTCGGTGCGATACGGCGGCGTCGGGCTGAAGCCGTCGAAGTAACCCGCGTAGCCATCAAACAGCTCTTCACCCAGCCATTCCCGCAGCGTCATGGGCGGCCTGGACGCCAGGTTGACGAAAATCAGGGTCTCCCATTCCTCGCAGTGCACCGGGATCAAGCCGAGGCCGGATTTGTCGAAATGAAAGTTCTCTTCATCGGTGACCCGCAAAAGTTTGCCCGCCGTATCGTAAACCCAGCCGTGAAAGCCGCAGGCGAAGGCCTTCCGATTGCCGCCAGGCTCGGCCGCTAGCGGACTTCCGCGATGGCGGCAGATATTATGGAAGGCGCGCACCCGGCCGTCACTGCCTCGCACGATCAGCAACGCGGTATCCAGTCCCGGCAGCTTGCGTACGAGATAGTCGCCCGGTCGCGGGATACTGTAGGTGTGGCTGATTGGCAGCCACGCACGACGGAAGATTCCGGCGCGTTCCTGCTCGAAATACTCCTTCGAGAGGACCGTGCGAATATCAACTTTCAGATCGAGACCCTGCACGTTGCCGGCCACTGCGGAATCCATATTTAGATAAACCGTCCGATTATCTTTTGGCGCTGACCCTCGGAGTTCGGGTTCGACGCTCCGGCCTCATCTTGCAGATCAAACGCCGGCCTCGCAAAGTTTTATTCCGCTGCGGTTGGGTTACCCGCATCGCTCAGACCCGCACGATGAGCTTGCCGAAATTACGTCCCTCGAGCATCCCAATGAAAGCCTCGGGCGCTTTTTCCAGGCCGTCGACGATGTCTTCGCGATACCGGATGCGGCCGTCCGCGACGCCGGCGCCGACCTCGCGCAAGAACTCGGCGTGGTGCTGTTTGACGAATTCGTAATTGATAAATCCTCGCAGCGTCAAGCTCTTCGACAGAATCTCGCGCATCGTCGCAGGCAGCCGGTCGATGCCATCGCTGCCGCCTGGTCCGTTGTACTGAGCGATTAGACCGCAGACCGGGACGCGCGCGAAATTATTGAGCAACGGCAGGACCACCTGCCAGACGGCTCCCCCGACATTCTCGAAGTAAACGTCGATACCCTTGGGACAAGCGGCCGCCAGTTGGGCTGGGAAATCGCTTGCACGATGATCGATCGCGGCGTCGAAGCCTAGGTCATCTTTCACGAAGGCACATTTCTTCGCGCCGCCTGCGATTCCGACGGCCCGCGCGCCGGCGAGCTTTGCGAGTTGTCCGACCAGCGACCCGACCGGCCCGCTCGCAGCCGCGACCACCACGGTCTCGCCCGGCTGCGGTTTGCCGATCAGCAACAAGCCGCTATAAGCCGTGAATCCCGGCATGCCGAGCACGCCGAGGCCGGTCGTGATCGGCGCAAGGGCTGGATCGAGCTTGCGCAGGCCCCTGCCATCGGACAGCGCATGCGTGCACCATCCGGTGGGCGCGAGAACGATGTCGCCTTGCGCATGGCCGGGTTGGTTCGAGACGAGCACCTTCGCAACCGTTTCGCCGGTCATCACCTCGCCGAGTTGGAGCGGCTTCGCGTAGGATTTCCGGTCATCCATCCGGCCGCGCATATAGGGATCGAGCGAAAGATATTGAACCTCGAGCAGAAGCTGCCCGGAGGCCGGCGTCGGGATCGCAGTCTCCTCGAGGCGGAAGTCAGTCAATTTCGGTCTACCCTGCGGCCGGGCCGCAAGCACGATTTGACGAGCTACAGTTTTGGCCATTTGGAGATCTTCATCCTTAGAGTGTTAGTACTGAAGGATATTCATACCGAGCAATTTTCTAAAACTCTCTTACTTCCGATCAATCAGAAACAGGTTTCCGCCTTATCAGTGTCTGCGACCTCCATGACCAGGCTTGGAATTCAATGCGGAACGTGAAGGCATTGCTACCGTCCCCGGGATGGCTAGAATCCGGCGATGCTCGTTCCCCAGCGGTATACGCTGCGGCTGACGCAGGAAAGTTCGAGCGGAGGAAATGATGGGCGCACGAACCGGAAAACAATATATCGATGCGCTGCGCGACGGCCGCAGCCTGCACGTCAACGGCGAGAGGATTTCCGATGTCACAGGCTATCCACCATTTCAGGGAGTGATAAACGAACTCGCCGCACTCTACGATCGCCAGCATCAGGCCGCTACCAGCGAGATTCTGACCTATTCCTCGCCGAGCTCCGGCCAACCGGTCAGCGTCTCGTTCATCGTGCCCGCCAGCTTAGAGGACTTGCAGCGCCGCGTAGCGGGCGAACGGGCGCGGGTTGAATTTACCAGCGGCATGATGGGCCGGTTGCCCGATCAGATGAACGCGTGGATGGCGGATATCGCGCTGCTGAAAGATTTCCTTGGACAACGCGAACCTCGCTTCGGCGCCAACGCGTGGAACTATTACGAACTGTGCCGTGAACAGGATTTCGCGCTAACCCATACCCTGATCGATCCGCAGATCGATCGGTCCAAGGGCCTCGAGGCGCAGGAAGGCTTGCGGATCGTCAAGGAAACCGGCGCCGGCCTAATGGTATCAGGCGCCCGCATGCTTTCCACGCTGGCCCCCATAAGTCACGAGATCCTCGTGGCGCCATATATGCCGCGCCGGCCCGGCGAGGAAGACTACGCGATCGTATTCTCGATTCCGGTCGCGACGCCGGGTTTGAAATTCATCTGCCGCGAGCCTTATGACGCGGGACGCAGCGCTTACGATCGCCCCTTCAGCAGTCGTTACGACGAGGGCGATGCGATCGCGATCTTCAAGGACGTGCTGGTGCCGTGGGAGCGGGTCTTCGCCGCCCGCGATCTCGGGATCTACAACCTCATCCAGCCGATGCTGCCCGGGATGTTCGGCCTGCAGGCGGTGACGCGCGGCGTAGTAAAGCTGCGCTTCATGACCGGCCTCGCCAATCTTGTCGCCAGGGCCGTCGGGCGCGATGAGATGCCGCGCTATCAGGAGATGCTCGGCGAGCTGGTGGCCAATGTTGAACTGGCCGAGGGACTGCTGCTGGCTTCCACCCATGAGGTCTGGACCAACATCCAGCAAATGATGGCCGGTGTCCGCCCGCGCAGGCAATCGGCGGTGCCGGGTTACGCGGCCGGCGTCGGTACGATGTTCGGCGCGCCTGGCAAGACGCTGATCGGATTGTCGACCGTGCGTATGTTCCTGCCCAAGGCGCACAGCCATGCGGTGGACGTGCTGCGACTGATGGGCAGCAGCGGGCTGGTGATGACGCCGACCGAAAAGGATTTCAACAATCCCGAGTTGCGCGAGATTTTGCCTCAGTATCTGCGTGGTGCCGGGGTCCCCGCCGCAGACCGGGTACGGATCATGAAGCTCGCCTGGGACGCGATCGGCGAGCAGTTCGGCAGCCGCAGCCTGCTCTACGAGTTGTTCTTTGCCGGCGACCCGATCAGCAATCGCATGCTGTACATGAAGACCGAAACCAATCGCAACTGCGTCGCGATGGTCGAGCGATTTGTCGAATCGCTGAAAGACACGCTGCGCTAACAGGCCGATCCCAGGCGTTAATGAATCCGCTATAATAAACACGCCAGCATCCTCTGCACGATAGGAATTATTATTTCGGCGCCATGGGACGTTTTGCATCTACGATTCCGTTCTATGCCCGATATCGAGAGCCTTACCCGCCCGAGTTCTTCTCCACGCTAGCTGCGCGTCTCGGCCTCACCGGTAAGGAGCGGCTGCTCGATCTTGGTTGCGGCCCGGCGCCGCTGGCCCTCGGATTCGCCAGGTTCGTCGGTTCGTGTACTGGCGTCGATCCTGAACCGGGGATGATCGCGGCGGCGCACGAAGAGGCTGCCTGCGCCGGCGTGGCGCTGAAGCTGCGCGAGGCTACCGTCGAAAGCCTGCCGGAGAGTATCGGGAAGTTCGACATCGTGACGATCGGGCGCGCGCTCCATTGGATGGAGCCGCGAAAGACGCGCTCGGTCCTGGAACATCTCGTCTCCGAATCGGGCGCGGTGCTTTTATGCGGCGCGTCGCCGGCTAAGACGTCGGCTAATGCCTGGCTCGCAGCATACGATCAGGTCAGGAAACAATGGTCGCGTCCTGGCGAGGGTCCGCGTTATTCGGTCGATGTCGAGCAATGGTTCTCCGGCTCGCGCTTTCGGCTGGTCGACAGAATTGCGGTTCCCAGTATCCACCGGGTCACGGTCGAAGAGCTAATCGGACGAGCGCTCTCGAAATCGACCACTTCGCCGCAGTTGCTCGGCGAGCGGCGCACGCGCTTCGAGGAGGCGATCGCACAAGCGCTCCGCCCATTCGCGCCGGATGGTAATTTGGTCGAAGAAATCGAAGCCGCGGCGCGCATCTTTCAGTGACTTCGGTGTGCGATTCAAGGGGAAAGCCCGCCGGTGCGACGACTCGAATATGCCGGCCACCAACGGCGGGTTTGAAGCCACTTACACACCGATGATTTCCAAGGACGGCGTCCAGATAGTTGGCGAGGTGGATGGCGCTGTTCAAGCTGGCCGGTAATGCAGGCATTCAGATGGGTCAGAAGGGTCGCATCTTCCATGCGGACGACGCGCAAGCTTGCACCGCTGACGCGTGTCGCAGCGGGGCGGTTCGGAAACGCAGGAGGTTTCACCGAATGGCCCAACGCCTTGCCGATGATGCACTTCCAAAACTCGCCTATCCAATCACGGGATTCACTCTCGGGATCCCAATCACAGAGGCATGGCGGATTAATGCTGGGGCTCAATGACGATATAATGAGACTCGTTTATAGCTCCTTCGTCGTCCGTTCGTTAGTCTTGTACTCGCATGGACGGCAACCCCTTTAGAACGATCGTATACTTTGTAGGCATCTTTGCCCTAGTACTATCCGCGCTTTACCTTCTCGGATACTGGGGGTGCTTTCAGTTCAACGTCCTAGAGTTTATTGGCTTTAGCGAGGCCCTGAACCATGCATTGTACCCTCTGCTAGTTGCGCTCGTGCCCGGAATTGTTGGATTTGTGTATGGAAGCTTCTCTTCGCCACCCTTGCAGCCTGGAGCTGGAGCTGACACCCGAATTGGCTCTTTACTTCGAAACAACTCCCGGATTCTCTTGCTGAGCACCGGTGTATTGGCTCTCCTAATCGTTTGGTTTTGTCCTGAACCAGACCGATGGTTTTTCCTTATGTTTCCTTTCGGGTTTGCAGCCCTCCCATTCTACGACACGGAATTGCTTATTCGTCTTATGCCACACCCAGGAGAAAGAGTTACCATCGTTCTTATCGTGCCGATGCTAGCGATGTCGGCTTTTGCAGGTGGACGAAGAGACGGAACTAACATTTTGAGAGGACGCGCCCCGTTGCTGGTCGATATCAAAGCCTCAGGCTTACAGCTTCCGTTTGATGAACAACACCCTGTAGCGTACGTGGGCCACGAGGGTGGCTTCTTCTTTTTTTATGAGTCCAGCGCGCCACGCCTAGTAATTGTGAGGGAGGAGGATGTTGGATCTCTTGTATTGATGAAGAATCCGAATCTGGCGACGCTTCCTCGATCACCCTCCCCCAGCAGTGTGGCGACCCCAACCGCGAAGATGTCCAATTAGAATTGCCCATCTCCGCTGCTGCACGGTACCATCACGGCACCGGCGCCGGACGCCAACACTGCTCCTGGCCGCCGCTCGATTTTGCCGCGTGATGCCGAGAACGGATCGCGACACTTCGGCTTGATGCCAATATCCGGAGCACCCCGGTGGATGCCACCGGGACAGAGCCAAGCCCTGGCCGGGCCGCGGTTGACACTTGAACGGCGGTTGACGGCTAATTCGGTTGACAAGGTCGCGAAGAATCAAGCGGCGTTCCGAAAAAGTGCAACTCATGGCCAGACAAGTCGATGACGAGGTCGCTTATTACCAGGTTCTGCCCGAGGCGCCCGATAGATGTGCTTCGCGTCCTCAGGAAGGTTTTTTTCCAGTGACGAGAGACCATAGGCTCGAACACTTATGCACCTCGACGTCAACAAAGCCGCTGTCTTGAAGCATGCGAATCAACTCCTTACCCGAGTATTGTTGTCCCAAAATCCAGCACAGCATTTCGACGTTAAATGATGCCGCCGCAAATGGTCCGGTTCGATCGTCATTGAATAAAATCTCGTGAATCACAAGTCGTCCGCACCCAGGTAGGCTGTCAAAGCTCTTCGCCAAGAGGAAGCGACAGCGCTCGGGTGGCCAGTCGTGAAAAACATTCGAGTAAAAGTGCAGATCGGCATTCGGGTATGGATCACTCCACAAATCACCAGCGTAGCTGCTTATCCGATCAGTCAGCTCGTATTTGGTCGCGACTTCAAGGGCAACCTCGCAAACGGGTTCGAGGTCAAAAACGATGGCATTAAGATTTGGCCAACGAATCACAGCGGTGACGGAAAATGCTCCTGAACCTCCTCCCACGTCCAACATCGTTTTTTGTTTCGAGAGGTCGAGCACGCCAGGCCACTTGAGAGCCGACGCCATTCCCTGGCTGTGCATCGCGCGAGTGAAATTTCGCGCCTGCTCCGCAGGAATCTCCCGGTAATCGAAGATGTCCGCCCCGCCATACGCCTGCGGTGAATTGGTAAGCACTGCCTTGCGCACGCCCTCGAAGGACCACACATTACTGTTCATAGCGGTAAGGTCGAAAATACCCCCGAAATAGGTCGGGCTTGAACTGACGAAATAGTCCTCTCCGAAATCCGTGAGGGAAAAGCGATCTTGATCGCTCTTCACAATGCCGAGCGCAGCGCTTATCGAGAGTAACGCCGATGCGGGCCGCTGCTTGATTCCGAGGCTATCGCAAATCTCCGTCACCGTGCGGGGCTGGCCGCCAAGATACTCGTAAAGTTTGAGGTCGTGTGCGACCAATATCGCCGCGTTGCTCCAGAGCGGCAAAATGATTTCCCAGACCCGTGCTTCATCGGTCCGGGGTTCCTTCAAAACAGCGTCGCTTTGCGGCTTTGTCACCATCGGGCCAGCTCCGATTCGGTCCGTGTCCGTTTCCAAAATGTCTGGAACGATCTTTATACACTTGACAGCCGAGGGCGACAAACGCGACTATCTGCGCCTTGAAACCCTAACCATTGATGCCAGGTATGCCACGCACAACTGCAGAACCCAGCCCGCGGAAAAATCGTAGGACCGAGTTGGGCGACCGGTCTCGGGAGCGGATTCGGAAAACAACCCTTTTGCTGATGTCCAAGGTCGGGTATGGAGGGCCGAGCATCTCAGCGATCGCGAAGCGCTCCGGCCTGCCCGCGAGCTCGTTGTACTGGCACTTCGGGAGCAAGCGGGCGCTCTTGGCGGCGGTGGCCGAAGATGGAGCAGCTCGGTGGTTGACTCTAATACCAAATTGGGAGGACGTCGAAGGCCCGCCGCTGGAGCGATTCGACAAGATGCTCAGGGCGATCGCGCGAGAATTCGAGCGTCAGCCGGAAATCATCAGGCTCATCCTGATGCTCTACCTGGAGCGGGGTAAAACCGACGTTGTTGCGCTGGGCACCATACAGCGCCTGAGACGCGCAGCGCTTGCGAAATTCCGGCCCGCCATTGAAACGCTCTTGGACCTCGCAGGGGCTCGGAAGAACAAACTCGCAATCGATGAGCTCTGTGATTTCGCGCTCTCGTTTGTGAACGGATGTTTCGTCGACCATCAGATCGATCCACATCGAGCGCCCTTCGTAGCGAGATTCCAACAGCTTCGGACTGCATTGGTTGCGATCGCGAAGGAAATGGCGACGCGACCGCTCTGAAGCTGTCTTCGTCAGGTGAAATTGTAGTGGCTGAATGATCAACGAAGCGGAGGACAAAATGGGTACGACACAAAGCTTTGCGTCTTTCTCGGCGGAGACAAGTTTCGAATCGCTTCCCCCGGAAGTGGTCACAAAAATCAAACATTTTGTTCTGGAGACGGCTGCCTCCCAACTGCTTGGCTCTTCATGCCGCCTAGGCAAGACCTTTGGAAGCCAGCTCGCCGACGGCATCGAGGAGGCAAGGCTCGTTGGGCGCCACGAGCGCGCCTCGGTCAGAAACGCCGCGCTCTACAACACTGCAATTGCGGACACCAATGATAGCGGGGGCGGGTCCTCATTCGCAGTCGTACATCATTCGAAGAATGTGGTGCCGGTTGGGCTGACGCTTTCCGGTGCGAGACGCCAGAGCGGGAAGACGTTGATAACCGCGATTGGAGTCTCGGCTGAATGTTACATCAGACTAGATCGAGCAATTGCGGGAGCTCATATCGCACGCGGCCACTACAATGACGGTACAATCGGAACCGTTGGCGCGACCATCACGGCAGCCAAGCTCCTGGGGCTGGATTCCGAACATATCGAGACCGCGATCGGTACGGGGGCGATGTTGGCCCCGGTCACGATCGGCGGAAACTCGATGTTTCGATCAAGCGCGAGACCGCTGACGATGGGCCTCGCCTCCGCAAATGGGATATTGGCGGCGACGATGACAGAGGCCGGGGTCGACGGGCCGCGAAGCATACTTGAATCTAAAGGCGGTTTCGCGGATGCACTAGCCGGTTCGACCCTTTCTGACGAGGTGGTTTCTAGCCTTGGAGGCGAGTGGCTTCTACTTAACAATTATTTCAAACCATTCATCGGATGCAGACTGACACACGTGCCGCGACAGGGAGCTATCGAGCTGCGCGAAAAGCGCAATCTTAAGCCCGACTCGATCGACTCAGTGGAATGCACGCTTCCTGCAGCCAATTTCATAGTTATGGGCCACGATGTAGAACCGGGGGCAAACATCGTCGAGCATTCCTGCTCTACGACCTATCTGTTGGCCAACGCCCTCCTTTATGGTGACAACGGTCCTTCCGTCTTGAGCGAAGAGCGGATGAACGAGCGACGAGTACACGATTTTTCCAAGCGCATAAAGCTGTTCCCGGATAATCAGCAGGACGCGACGTTTAAACAGGAGGGGTCCTACTCGCCGTGGATGGGACGTATGAGGGTTCACCTTACATCAGGCGAGGCGCTCGACTATTCCTGCGACTTCATGCGGGGTGATCCTGTGAAGTGGCCCGTGACAGAAGACGAGCTCATAAACAAGTTCTACGACTATTCGACAGATGTCGTGAAAAAAGATAGGGCCGACCAAGTGGTTGAATCCGTTTTGAGACTACAAAAGCTTGGTAATTGCGATGACCTGATGCGTCTGCTAGCGCTCTGATGAATTTGTCCATTTAGATAAGCAGGCAACGTTTTGCAGTACATAATCGGCATCGATACAGGCGGCACGTTTACTGATTCGGTTGCGGTAGACGACACGGGCAAAATCAGTTGGGCTAAAGCTCTTTCGACACCCCCTCATTTTGAAGAGGGGATCTTCGCATCCCTTGAAGCCCTCGCTCGTGATTTGGGGCTCAACATTGAAAGCCTCCTGAAAAACACCGGGGCATTCTGCCTCGGAACTACAGTGGCCACCAACGCCTTGTGGACGCGTTCCGGGTCAAAAATTGGGCTTCTAGTCACCAAAGGCTTCGAAGACACTCATCACATAGGGCGGGGTGTCTCGAAATGGGCGGGATTGCCGGAATCTCTGATCAAGCACCAGTCGGTGATTAACAAGCCCGAAGCGCTGGTGACCAAGGACTGCATTGTCGGAATCTCGGAGCGAACAGACTGGCAGGGGACGGAGCTATTTCCCTTGGACCGGCAAGAGGTCGAACGCGCGATAGAGAGATTGCGTGAAAAGCACGTTTCCGGAATCGCAATCGGGTACTTGTGGTCGATAAAAAATCCGAGCCACGAAAGAGAGACCATGGAGATTATCTCCGCGGCACAGCCTGATCTCTACTGCAGTTGTTCTTCGGCCATAGTGCCTTCGCTGGGAGAATATGAACGGTTCAACAATGCAATTATCGATTCGTACATCGGGCCGGTAACGAAAGCGTTCCTTGGTAAAGTCACCGCTCGGCTCAAAACCACTGGTCTCGGTTGCGATGTCATGACGATGAAGGCCGACGGCGGCTCGGCGCTGGTAAGCAGTGCCCTACCTCTGGCCACCATCCATTCCGGGCCGGCGGCCGGCGTCCTATGCGCGCAATATCTCGGCGGGGTTTTGGGCCACGCCAATGTCATCACCGCAGATGTCGGCGGAACCAGCTTCGACGTCAGCCTGATCCGGGAAGGAACTCTCAGTTATACCAGAGAGCCGGTTCTAGAAAGGTTCAGCTGCAATTATCCGAGTCTCGCGGTGAAGTCGATCGGCGCCGGCGGCGGGAGCATCGTCAGCGCCGAGCCAGTAACAAAGACGATAAAGGTCGGACCAAAAAGTGCCGGATCTTATCCCGGGCCGGCCTGCTACGGCTTCGGCGGCAGCGAACCTACGGTCAGCGACGCAAATCTGATCCTCGGCTATCTTAGCCCACATGGCTTACTGGGCGGCCGCTTGCCGCTTTCGATGCGGAAGGCAGAGCAGGCGCTAGCGCCAGTTGCAGAGAGCGTCGGTTTATCGGTACACGAGGCGGCTGCGGCGGTTTACGATCTGATGAACGCGCATTGCACCGACCTAATCCGGGAGATGACGGTTCAGCACGGATACGATCCGAGAGACTTCGTGCTCTACGCCTTCGGCGGAGCGGGTCCGGCCCATGCGATCGCATGGGCTCTGGAACTGGGTTGTAAATCCGTTGTGATTATGCCCTACGCGTCAGCCTACTCGGCTTTAGGAATCGCCATCTCTGACGTCACCCATACCGAGTATCTGTATGACCAATGCAAGATGCCCGTGGATGGCTCACGGTTCAATTCCGCTTTCGCCACCCTGGAAGACAAGCTGCAAGCCGTTTTCGCCAGAGAAGCCACTCAAATGGACCAGGTCGCAGTCCGCTACTTCCTGCATTGCAAGTACCCCACCATGTACAGCTACGTCCGCGTACCGATTGAAAGACGTACTTACAAGCCTGAGGAATTGGAAACTCTCGTACCCGGCCTGTTCGATCGTGAGTATGAACGGCTTTACGGGCGCGGGTCGGCGTATACAACTGCTGGCAGAGAAATCGTCGGTTTCGAGATCCAGGGCATATACAAGCGACCCAAGCCGAAGCCCATAAAGTCGTCGAAGGTCAACCACAACCCGGAACGCGCCTTGATTGGCGAGCGACCGGCATACTTTCGTGATTTTCGAGAGTTTAGGTCGACGCCGATCTACCATTACGACCGACTTGAGAGCGGAAACGAAATTAAGGGCCCATGCATCGTTGAAGCACTCGATACTACGGTTGTTATCCCGCCGAAGCAGATGGGGCACGTCGACCAGTTCCGGAACATCATCATCGATCTATCGTGATCAGCTAACCAGGGGGTGTGGGGAAATGGAAACCGTGAACAAAGTCGACATGGTTACCTTCGAAATTCTACGCCACCGATTGGAAGAGGTGGTCGCGGAGATGTACCACACGATCGTTCACGTCTCGGGAAATCCGACTCTGTACGAAGCAGGAGACCATCAGGAAGCGATCATGGATGTTCACGGCAATACCGTGATGTCCGGTGGGGGAGTTACGGAATGGACCACCTGCCTTGAGGGCGGAACGAAGTACCTTATTGATCTCTTTCAGGAGAACCCTGGCTTCAGGGACGGGGAACAGTGGCTCCACAACTACTCTTACGGCGCGGCCGTGCACGGGTTGGATGTTCAGGTTCACTCGCCAGTATTTTGGGAAGGACGGCACATTGCCTGGGTGGTCACAGCGGGACACCAGGCGGACGTCGGTGGACCGTTCCCAGGTAGCATGAGCGGCTCTGCGCGAGATGTTTATGCAGAGGGACTTTTACTTAAAGGACTGCGATTCGCTGGCGAGGGAGGAAAAGTGAATCGGGACGTCGAGGAGTCATTGCGAGCCCTCCTGCATGCGCCGGACGCAGTGATGCTGGGGCTCTACGCTTCGATTGCTGCAAACAACATCGCCCGAAGTCGTCTGGATGAGTGTATCCGCCGGTACGGTTTAGAGACCTTGTTA
Organism: Binataceae bacterium (SeqCode); assembly: GCA_035504735.1. Lineage (GTDB taxonomy): Bacteria > Desulfobacterota > Binatia > Binatales > Binataceae > JAJPIG01. Next base: position 95 of record DATJRJ010000262.1, on the reverse strand, counting down.
CTTTTCTTCGAGCAAATTCACGAGCATTCCGAAAAGCTTCTTAAAGCGAAGCTGCGTTCCATTCCCGACGGTATATGGTCAGCCGAGCAGTTTTG
>DATJRJ010000261.1:0-12691 GCA_035504735.1 Binataceae bacterium (SeqCode) | reverse complement strand
GGCCGCCCCGGGTTTGTGGCACAATCGGGACAACCCTTCGCGCCACACGGTCGATGCGCGGCTGTTCAAGCGTCACAACCTGCTCTCGATGTATGCGAATTTGGATCGACAGCCGCCGCCTACACAAAAGCTTGCCGGACGGTACGGCGTCTCGCTCGACGATCGTGCGCACACCGGCACGAGTCAACTGCCGGCGGGAATAAATCCCAGCAAGAGCGCCAACTGGTACTGCGATTTGATATACGTCTTTCCAACTTTTCATTTCGAACCCTTCGCGGATATGTGCATCACCCATCAAACCTGGCCGATAGCGGTCGATCGTTCGGTGTGGGAAGGCCGTTTGTATTTGCCTAAAGCCACGAATCTGGCGGAATGGTTCAGCCGTGAATACTCAAAATGCCTGACGCGCGATGTCTGGATGGAAGACGGCAGCACGCTCGAGAACACTCACTTCGGGCTGGCCAGCGGTGCGGTTACCGAGCAACTTCTGCAAGACCAGGAAATAATGATCAGGCACGCCGATAAGGTGCTCAAAGAAGAGATGGCTCACATATTGCCTGCGAAATAACCGCCTGGAATCTAATGTCCCATCTGCTGCCTGAAGCATTCAGCGAACTTGAGTTTTTAGTTGATACCTGGTGCCTGCGCACCGAGCGGGATCGTAACAATCGCCGCATCGGTAGCGAGATGACGGAGTTGGAAACCTTCTATGATGCAATCCTTCCGCGATTGGAAGAGATCCTGAATTTTCTCAGTCGGTTCGAGTTGGGGAATCTGCCCGAAGACGTAGAGCGGCTGTTTCTGCTGTCGCTCTCGATGGCCGAAGTTGCCCCGGCTGTCGAATTCTATAGGTCACCCACAGTGCCGGATACTTTTGGCGCGGAACGATTCGAGTTCGAGCACAAATCAGTGAACGGTCTTTATCCTGTCGAAACGCACCGGCCATCGCGCGCTCCGCGCAAAGCCTGAACGGAGAATAATATGGACCTGGCAGCGCGAATTCAGCGGCTCGAGGATATAGAGGCTATCAAACAGTTGAAGGCTCGATGGGGTGAGACGATCGACTCAAACCTCGGCGCTGCGAAAATAGTTGCGCTGTTCGCCGACGACGCAGTGATAGACATCGAACGCTACGGCCGCCATGAGGGCCGTGCAGCGCTCGAGAAATTCTTCAGCCAGGTGCGATTCACTTGGATGTTTCATTGCTTCATTCCGAAAGTGGTCGAAATCGCCGAAGACGGCCGGACGGCGCGGGGGCGATGGCGTCTTTGGGAATTAGGGACCAAACCCCGCCCCGCCCCTGATCCTTCGGGCGAGCCGGTCTGGATCGGCGGCAACTACGACGACGATTTCGTCAAGATCGATGATGAATGGAAGTTCAAAGCGGTCCGGCTGAAACTGGAATTGATAAGTCCATACGATCAGGGCTGGGTGAAAAAACCCTTCGCTGACTGACCGCCGCCGCCCAGCACACAGGTCAGTTGCAGACTCGCCGTTGATTAGCACTCTCCCTTCGACATTGAGTCGCTGGAAGTTTCGTGGGGCAGTTCCTGAACGAGCGCAACTCGATAAAGCCGAGACGCCGCCGACTATCGTCGAGCGTTAGAGCGGAGGAATTCCTGTCCGCGTTGGGCATGAAGGGTGCTGCGCGCGCCTTGTGAAAATAAGCGCTTTGGTATTTATAAAGAGCAGCTTCAGCCTAGGCTTCCGAGCGGGCGGCCAGGCTTCCTCGGTGAGAGCGGCGGAGGTCCGAATATGACAACTGAGATCATCAATAAGCGCTGGGCCAAGAAATTCCCGGAGCTGGGAACCGCGCCGATCGCCGCCGAGCCGTGTGTCTCGCCGCAGTTCTTCGAGCGCGAACGCGAACGTATCTTCAGGCGTTCGTGGCTTTGCCTCGGGAACGTCTGCGAGCTTCCCGAGCGCGGTGACTACATCGTCCGCGAGGTCGCAATCTGCGATGCATCGATCCTCGTGATGCGCGGGCAGGACGGCGTGGTGCGCGGTTTCCACAACGTCTGTTCGCATCGCGGCAACACCTTGGCCTGGGATGCAGCGGGCCGATGCCGCGGCTACCTGACCTGCAATTTCCACTCCTGGGGCTACGACTCGACCGGCCAACTCAAATGGATTCCCGACGCAGAGAATTTCTTTGGCCTCGACCAGAGCAAGCTTGGCTTGACTCCCATCGCCACCGAAATTTTCAACGGTTTCATCTTCATTAATCTCGATCCACACGAGACCCTCACTGAATACCTCGAGGGCGTTACCGAGCGGCTGCCCGCCGAAGGCTTCGATCAGTTGCGGCTGCAGCGCATGTACCGGATCAACGAACGGGCCAACTGGAAAGTCGCGATGGACGCTCAGAACGAGGGCTACCATGTCTTCTCGCAGCATCGTTATCTGATGCCGAACTTGTTCATCACCACCAAGGAAGGCTGCCTGCGCTCGGCGGAGATGACCTTCTTCGGCCGGCATAGCGTTTCCGGCAGCGATATCAACCCCGCCTATCAGCCTTTCCCTCTAGAGGGCGCGATGTTTCAGATCGACAAGGGGCCTTCGCGATGCCGGCTGCCGATGCGCAACGCGTTCGAGTTCCACATGATCTTTCCCAATTTCGCGATGCTCTTCTTTCGCTTTCCGGCCAATGACTATTGCATCACGCACAACTTCTGGCCGCTCTCAGCCGATCGCACGCTATGGGAGATCAGGTTCTACGCGCCCACGCCGCTTAACGCCGCCGAGCGCCTCAGCCAGGATTTCATGCAGGTATTCAACCGCGTGGTGTTCGATGAGGATGCGACCGCGCATGAGACCGTCTATGCCGGTCTGGCGTCGCGCGCCAAGCAGTATCTCATCCTGCAGGATGAGGAAATCGCGATCCGGCATTTTCATGAAGTCCTGGATCGGCAGCTCGCCGGCCAAGACGAGGCATGATGGGCGATGCGTAGCGCGGAGGGGATCGCGAAGCCCGGCGGCGCGTTGCCCGAATCCTTTCAGGATCTCGGTCCCTTCGAGCATTGGGCGCTGGCCACAGAAGTCGAGCGGATGGCGGCGCGCGAGACCGGCACGATCGAGGAGCTGCAGGTGTTCTATGACGCAATGATGCGCCGCCTGCCGGCGATCGTTGAATATCTGAACCAGTTTTCGCTCGTTCGGATGCCTGCGGAGGCGCAACGGCTGTTAAACATGGCGCTGTCGCTCAACGAGGTCAGTATCGCGGTCGAAAGATACCGCCAGCCGCGCGTAATCAATGGCCGCGAACGGGCCCGGTTTTTCCCCGGGCAATAAGCGCAATGGCGCGCCAGTCGCGCGCCCGGAGGTGACGTTTGGCCGCGCATATATTGGGCAAGCTGCACTACGAGCAGCATGGCAAGCATGGCCCCGTCATGCTGTTCATCCATGGCAACCCATACGATCATCGCCTGTGGCTGTATCAGACGGCGCATTTCTCGACCTGGTTCCGCACTATTGCAGTCGATGTGCCGCCATATGGACGCAGCCCCTCGCCGACCGCGGGCCTTACGCTTACCGACTTGGCGCAGGCCTGCTGGGAGGTGGTCGACGAGGTCACGCACGATCCCGTCATCCTGGTTGGAAACTCGGTCGGAGCGACGACGGTCATCTATATGACTGGGCTGCGGCCGCAGCAGGCGCGCGCGCTGATCGTCACAGGATGCGCCTACTGGCCGGATCGGGATTTCGCACGTCAGGGCGGCGGGCAGTGGGACAAGCTCGGAATCGAAGCGCGGCGCGCCACGTTCGCTGCCTTCATGAGTTCAGGGCTGCGTGATGACCCGCAGGCGCAATACCTGCAGCGGATGTTCCTCGAGACTGACGAGCGGATGGACGTGCGCGGCATCCGCGAGATCTTTCGGGCGCTCGAAGAACCCGAGCCGGAGGCCGTCTACGATCGTATCGATCAGCCCTGCTTGATAATCACCGGAACCGAAGACCCCGCTCATCGGGGCGCCCTCGACATGCAACGCCGCATCAAGGACGCGGAGCTTGCGATCATCGAAGGCGCTGGGCATGTTCCCAACCTCGACAATCCCGTCGAATGGGATCGCCATGCGCTCGCTTTCCTCGAGCGGCATCGGTTGTTCGAATCGCTGCAGTAGGCCGGATGCGTAGCGCGCGAGACGCTCAAGGAATCGCAACGCAACTTGATTACGATCAACTCGGGCTAAGGAAGTCGATCACCATCTGGTTGACCACCTTGGGATTATCGGTCTGCGCCTGGTGGCCGGCATCGATGAATTCGAACTGAATATTCGGCAGTAAGGCGGCGAGCTGGTGTCCCATCGATACCGGAGCAAAACTATCCTGCTTGCCCCAGATGAACTTGGTCGGGATGGCGAGCTTCGGCAGCGAATCCTGCAGGCTGTGGCGTGCCCATAACCGCGGCTCGCGCCGCATCCGCGCCACGTAAGTATCGAAGGACTGCTTTGCTTCTTTGATGCCGGGACGCTGGCTCAACTCGGTGCGGTTGCGCACCAGGTCATCGGTCACGGTGGTGGGGTCGTTCACAATCGCCAGCAGAAACTTGCGCATCCCCTCTTCGGTGTAGTCGTAATCGCGGATGGCGAGCAAGCCGGGATTGGTTTCCATTCCCGGCCATTCGACTTTCATCGCGCCGGCGATCGTGCCGCTGCCGATCAGAAACAGCCGCCGCACTTTCTCGGGATGATCGAGGGTATATTTCGCTGCCACGTAGGCGCCCTGCGAATTACCGGCGACGCTGACCTCGTCGAGGCAGAGCGCGTCGATGAAATCGGCCACGTGGTCGACGAGGCTCTGATGTCCGAGCACCGGCCATGCATGCGGGCGCGCATCGGTCTTCCCGAAGGAGATCTGATCGGGCGCCAGCGCACGGAAGCCGGCCTTGGCCAGCGCGGGCAACATGAACCGCCAACCCGCGGCTCCCGACGAACCCGGCCCGCCACCGTGCAACAGGATCACCACCGGACCCTCGGTGCCCGCCCACGAATAATGTGTGCGGACGCCGTTGGCCAAGACCCAGTTGTTGTGGTACCCGAGGTTATCCATCGCCTGTCCCTACCTCTATGAGCTTTCGATCGCGGCCCGTCAACCCGCCATCGCGATGACATGCGAAGTGAAACTGCCGAAATGGCCTCGACGTCCGCCCATTGGGCGGCGTCGAGGCCGAATCGAAGTCAGCGACCGTCCGTCACTGGCAGAAGTTACCGGTCGGCACCGTGGTGTAGGCACAATCACCAGCCAGGCTCGGCGTCGGCGTTGCGAACGGAACATTGAACACCGATTTGGGGAAGCAGGTCGGCTGAGCCGCCGGCGTCGGGAGTGCCGTTGGCTGCACGTCCGAATATACGAAGTCGTCGGCGAGCTTCACCGTGAAGCCAAAGCATCCGCCGCTTACGTACTTGCCTTGGTCGGTTACCACCGGTGGGCAATCGAGGTCTTTGATCGCCCAGCTTCCACAGACCGCATTGCACTCGCTCAAGAAGTTCGGATCGGTGTTAATCAGCGGATAATCGACGGCACTCGCGTTGCATCCGCAAGTACCACCGGCGTTAGAGGGAATGGACTTGGCATTCCTCATAACCCCAGCGGAAGGACTTGGGGTGGAGGTGGGCTGCAGAACAGCACAGAAGCTCGATGGCTTGCAGAGCCCCGCTGAAGGACTCGTCGGATCCAGCTCGCTCGCATGCCCTGAAAGATTGATCGTAACCGACAAGACTCCGTTGGCGAAGCTTACATTCTTCAGCCAGTCCGCATCCGCGAGTTTGATCGGATTGGTCACGTAAGGGGAACTGCTGATATCGACGCGCGTGCCGGTCAGGTCCTTGTCGGGATTGAAGCCGTTACCGACATAGAGTTGGTAGGTCTGCGTGGTGGTTCCTTTCGCGTACACTAAAAACACGTGATACTTCTGGTCCTTGAGGAAGGTATTAAAGCTTCGCAGTGCCGGAGGAGCCAGCGCAGGTAGCGCCGGATCGATCTCCTGACGGTGATGGCTCAGCCTCGTCTCGATGAAATAGAGGCCGTTATTCGGGGTCATACTGCTGCGTTGGTAAGTGCTCTGCCCAGCCATCCGGATGAATGGGGCTTGGGTCTCATCGGGGTTTAGATACTGCCGATAGAGCGGCACGCCAAAGCAATAGGGGCCGCCGCAAGCTCGCGACCAATCGCCCCCGTGGCCGAAGTTGGGGTCCAACGGATTCGTGGTTTGGTCGCCGCAGCTCGTGGGATCAGTCTGGGCGCAGGACGGATAGACTACGGTCGTTACATAGTCATAGGGGCTGGTTCGCGCGGTCGGCGATGGCGAGCTGGTCGGTGAAGGAGTGGCGGTAGGAGCCTGGGGTGGCTGATTATCGGTCAGCTCAAGTCCCGCCAGTTCGCTATTGTCCGGTGAGGGACCGACTCCCTGGTTGGAGGCGCACTCGGCGGTCTCCACGGGCGCCGAAAAGAAATTGTCCTCGTTGACCGATATGGTATCAACCAGTCCGGTCAGCGATCCGTCGTCGTCATTCAGTTCGGTTTGCCGATCGATGTCGGTAAAGCCCTGGAAGTATTGCGTATTTCCGGGGCTGCTGCAGTAGGTGTAGTTGCTCCCATTGAGATCCGTATTGTATTGCCCCGGTAGAAGTTGAGGCACGATGACGAAATGACGGATCGGCACGTTCTGGAATAGCAAATTGGTGGAGTGGAAGGCCGGCGGATAGTAAAACCCGTTGGGCTGCTTCCACGCGATCGCGGCGTTAGGCAGGTAACAGCGTCCGGCGGCTGCGGTTTTGGACCAATCTCTCGGCACTCCGGTCGAATTACCCACCATCCAGTCCGATATGCATGGGCCCGTGCTTGGATCGCAGCCGGTCAGGTAGGTCGGCGTGATATCAGCGTAGGCGTTCGAGTCCTCATACGATGGACCGTCGTAGATATTGAAAAACCGCTGGTTTACGCCGAAGTTGTCGATCTGAATGACCATTCCGTCCGGCGAGGAGAGACAATAATTTCCCGGCCGAGCCTGGTAGGCCGACTGGTTAGTTTCGCATCTGACGCCCGGATTCGGAACCCCGCTGAATGGCGGGTTGAACGGACCGTCATTGTCTACGAATGGATTGTAGTGCGGATCAGATCGATTGGCGGGGTTTGGCTGCGTAGTGCCGACGAATACGTCCTTGCGCGCCAGCGCCCAGTAACCTTGGATCGCGTCCGAATGGGTGAAGCCGCCTCCGGTAACGAAGGTCAGACCGCCACTCAAGATGTCAGTGACGGCGCTGTTGAGCACCAGGTACCATTCCGGCCGCAGCCAGATCGCTCCAATGTTGAGCTCCGAGTAGTTGAAGGAGGTCGTGTAATGGTCAAGCACTGTGACCATGCAGTTGCCCTTATTCGTGTTGTCCCCGGCGATCATTTTTTGTGCTCCGGAGCAGGTGAACACCTTGGACAAGTCGCTGCAGTCCGCTCCCGCCGGGCATCGCGTCGCCAGGCGGCTGCCGCCTCCCGGGACACTCGGAAAATATCCGGGCATCATCTTTTCGGCTATCGGGTTACGGATCGGACTCAGATGCGCATCAGGGACGGGGGTAGGCTTAGGCGTTGCCGGAAGCGTGGCCGGCGGCCCCGGGACATCGCCAACGCCGTTGCATGCGAAAGTATCGCCGATGGTGATGAACGAGTTTGCGGCTGAGGTACAGTAGTTCTGGTAGAACTGCTGCATGGGCGAGGTTCCATCGCGTCCCTGCTGGATGGCTGCGTAGCCGTCCCATTTCATAGTCGAAGAGAAGCCGCTGTTCCGGCCCGGCACGAACCAGTAGCATGCGCCGCAGGTGCCGGCGCCGGCCGCCAGATTGCCCTGGAAGTCATTCCAGCCGTTCATGATCCAGAACACAGTCGGCTGGGCCCAATCCGAGCGAAAGGGAAACCCATCGCCCGGCGTGGTGAAGGCGGCCAGGATGCCCGGTACTCCGCGCGGATTCTGCGCGTTGACTACCCCGGCACGGGCCATGATGCCGACATTCGAATAGAGCTTGTTGTTGATCTCCGAGCCGTCTTCGAGGTAGTAGCCGTGCCCAATCGACTCGTACCCGACGTTTCTCGCCAGGGTCACGTTCTGGGTCGCGTGCAGCGTGATGAAGCGCGTCATCGAGTCCCAGATCGAACAATCGGAGACGAAAGTGTTGCGCGGCACACTATTGTACGTCGCTGGGGCGGTTACCCGCGCGAGATGGAAGTGGATTGGATAATGCCCGATACTGCCGCCCTGGCCTAGCTGGTACAGCTCGACCCCTTGCATCTCATAGTCCGCGAAGCCCTGGCGCACGATGGTATGGCCGCCGTAGTAGCGGTCGGTGGATGCTGAGTTGGCCGGTAGTAGCGAGGAATTGATGGTATCGCCGCCGGAAACGATCCGGATGCTGCGGCTCAGGAGCGCGACCGCGGCACGGTTTTCGATACCCTTGGTTTGACCGTCAGTGAGCGTAATCGCCAATCCGAGACGATTGGTGGGATCGATAGTACTCAGGTCGAAGTACTGGCCGTTGTGAATCCAGGTGACGCCGGCGCTGAGGGTAACCTGCGAGACCGTGTTCGAATTCGAATCGACAATCGATTTGATGCTGGCGACGGCGCGTTGTTCCGAATGGCTGGCAAAGAAGTCGGTGGTGGTGACGACGACGTTATCGCCAGGCTGCCAGTCGACCACGCGGTCGAGTTGTAGAACGGTGCCGCCGGAAGCGTCCTGGGGATCGACGGTTGCTTCGAGCCGCGCCCAGCTCAGGCCGGAATTAACCGGCGAGGGATTGCTGGCCGCGGGCAGCGCGCCTTTCATCCCGTACATCTGCAGGGTGCCGTTGTAGGAGACCGCCAGAACCTTGTTGCCGAAGAAGCCCTTATCATGCGGTGGCATGTCGTTCGGCATATAGTTGTAGCCATAAAAGTAGTCGCTGACTCCGCCCGGCAGGCTATAGTCCTTATCTCCAATTTTGGCCGGGAACTTCGTATTGCCATTAGAAGTCCAGATCTCGGAAGGGGCGCCGCAAGTATCTCCCGTTGCGCATTTGATGTCCGCATCGGTAGGGGCGCCGTACAGATTAATCGTCAGAACGCCGGAATTGGTGCAGGTTGTGACAGTATCAACGGTCGTGCAATTCGGACCGCGGCCGGTCTGGCCAATCGGCTGAGTCGGCGTTCCGGCGATCAGGCTGCCGTTGTTTTCGACCAGGATCGAATGAGCCCAGAACTGGATCTGCGCATCGGCGAAAGTCAGGCTGCCGCCATTATAGATATGGACATCGCCATAATAATAATTCATGGCGTTGCCGGTGCCGCCGGCGCCGCCCGGAACCGTACACGGCTTGGTGATAAGCAGATCGGGGGCTGGGTCTGGCACCTGGTTCGGGTTGCCCGGCGTCAAAGTGCCTGAGGCGCAGGTATCGGGCGTCGGCGCTTTTGCTTTTGCCTGGTCGATTCCGCCGAGTCCCGGCGGGTTCATGGCGGCTCGCGCGAGACCGGCTCCTGCCGGATTCCACAAACGCCATAGCGCACCGACTCGCAGATGGCTCGGCAGGACGGCGCTCGCCAGCGCGAGCCCTATCAGAACGGTGAAGATTGCTGCCGGAATTGTACGTTTCGAATTCCCAAGCCGCGCTCTAACCCTCGATCCGGGATCGGACTCATCCACTGGAAATTTCCCCTCTCGGCCCCGCATTACGCGCGGGTTCCTACCTGACCGCGAACCTGTCGAGTTGCTGCCTTTGGAGTCCTATATCATTGAAGGAGCAGAAAACAAGCAGGCGTTAGCGCTTGTTCCACACCGTAGCTAGTCAGGCTAGTTTCGAGAACAGAACTTTATGGGGTTACGTTCTTAAAGAGGCTAAGAATTATGGTGAGCCAAAAGCGGCGGCGCTAAAAGCTGGTATCGTGATCGGTATCTGCGTCCGTTTGCCATTGCGCGACACGCTCAGGTAAACGACTTCGCCGGCACGCACTTGGCGCATCCGTTCCGAGAAATCGAGATAGTTGGTAATCCGCTCGCTATCCATCCCGATTATAAGATCGTAAGACTCGCCAACCCGAGTGCCGCTGACCACCGCCGCGGCCAGCATCGCCGGCGGGAAAAAGAGCGAAGCAGCAAACGCGGCGCCCGCCAGCGCGGAATTGATACCCGAACTCAGACCCTTCAGACCGGCATAGGCGGCCGGCGTACCCGGCATCACCTCGAGAACCAGCAGGCCGGCCACCTCGCCGTTGCCGTCGACTCCGCGATGAGCCTCGCGCAGGACCATCCCGAGCGAAGAAATGTTGTCTTCTTCTTCCTCCCTGAAATCGCGCAAGCTCTGCATTTCCTGGCGCAGCTCGGCGGGCGGGGCTTGATCCGGATTGCCGTCGCTATCGACCCCGGGATTGTAGATGTCGGGTGGAAGGACGGCGGGAACGGCGTCGCCCTGAGAAGGCATCACCGCCGGCGGAATCTCGGTCGTGCTGGGCGGTGAAATGGTGTCGACTGACGACGTTGAATCGTCCTGAGCGCTCGCCGGTACCGGCTGCAGGACCAAAGGTGCGAGGCACAGGCCGATCAGCAGCCCCCATCGCGCCGCATTGGCTTTCCTCCCCCGCATACTCACCAAATGTGGCACAAATGCCATCGCGAGGCAGCAGGCGGCTGCGATAGTGTTTTCCCGGGCGAAAGCGGGTTAGCGCGGCCGCACTGTGACGACCGGACACGACGACAGACGTATCACCTGCTCCGCCACACTGCCGAGCCGGCTATGGTCGGCGCCGGTGCGGCCATGCGTCGCCATCACGATCAGGTCAACACCGAGCGTCTGTTGCGCGTTTACGATCCCGGCAGCTGGCTTGCCCGAGCTTACGACAATCTCGTGCTCGACCTTCTTCGCCAGCCATTTTTGCGCAACGCCGCGCATATTGTCTCTGGCGACCTCCTCGAGATCGGCCGGAAGCGAGGGGCCGGGAACGACGTACAGCAAGTAGACGGTGGCATCATTCTGGAGCGCGAGCTTTTGAACCAACTCGATCGCCGGAACCGATACGCGGTCAAAATCCACCAGGCAGAGAATCTTCTTGAACAGTGCTGATGCCATTTAATTCCTTAGCTTCCGAGCTCCGCGACCTGGCGGTGAAGCGCGAGCACCTCGCCCATCGTCTCGGGCGGACGCCGGCTCAGACCGCATTCGGTCGCGGCTCCAAAATTCGCTACGAATCGCTGCGCGGTGGCGATGCGGCGTTTAATGCCCTCGATACCGCCGGTGAGATGAATGAGGCCGAGATACAGTTCCGTGCCCGACTTAAGCTTGAGGTTCTTCAGCGGCGCGAAATAAGCGTCGTCGTCACGCTCGCGCGGAACAGGCATGTGAAGCCAGTTGATCGGGCGATTGATCGCGGCAACCAGACGGTTACTGATTTCGACCATCAGGCTGGTATCCGGAGGCTCGATGATGTGTTTGTGGCCGCGGTCGCCGTAGCAGAGATGCAATCCGAGCTCGATATCCGCGGGCACATGATTGGAGACTCGCGCGATCGAATCGACCATCGCTTCCATCGAAATGTCGGTGGCGAAGCCGGGCAGCTTCTTTCCAGTACGACGCGCTTCCAGAACGACCATTTCGACAGCGATGTCCCACTGAAGCGCGAGATCGCGATGCGGAATCGCGTTCGCGATCTCATCAACCTCCTTCAGCATCCGGCGTTCGTATACCGGCCATACCATCGGCACCGCGGAAGGGACGAGAAACGCCGAGCAGGGTGCGAGCGGGGTCGGCAGGCTCACCTGAAAGCGGGTGGTGGCGGGAATTTTACCGGCCGCCCGGATCTGGGTGAAATCGAGGTAGGATTGAGTCGCGGCGGCGACATAACCGAGTGGACCAAATTGAATGTCGGATACGCTCACGCCCGGTTTGATTCGATGGAGCGTAAACGGCGGTCCGCCAGGGATGAGATGCTGGCCTTCCGGCTCGAGGCCTCGGGCCTTCGCGAAGACCGCTCCCTGCCATCCGATCCAATCGCTGCGCGTGCCGGTTTCTCCATCGGGCAGCCGCCGCGCATGGTTTCCAAGCGCCGCGCCCAGCGCCTCAAAAACTTCGGACGAGGACTTCATCGCCACGCCGCCCACCAACAGTATCGGTCGCGAGGTTGCTGTCATGGCTTTCTTACCTCAATGGTTTTTCGTCCCGCGACTTTCCGAAGTTGTCGCGTGGGCACGAGGTCAGACTGAAAGTCTATCAAATAAATAACCAACGCGTTGCCAAATTAGGAAGCGGGCCGGACGCTCTCCGCGCGCTCCAGGCTGGCTCGGTCCCAGTGCGCCAGGTCGGCCGCGGCCTGGTAGGTGCTTTGCAAAAACTCGAGCAGCAGGTCGTCCGGCGCATCGGCGGTTCGGACAGCATCATAGGGCAGGATGAACTCTCCCAATTCCCGACTATAGATTGCGCTGTCGGGCCGCACCCGCGCTTCGGGAAAGCCGGGCGGCTGGGGATAAGCGTAGGAGTAGAAAATCGGTGTATCGAAAGCGCCGCCTCCGGGCCAGAAACCGCAGCTGCTCACCTGGTGCGAATAGGCTTCGCGCGTGACGCTATCGGCAATATTTGGTACGCCCGGATGGATTGGCGCCAATCGTCCGGAAAAGCGCGTCACCGCCAGATCGAAGCTGCCCCAGAAGAAATGAACCGGACTTACCTTGCCGATGAAGCGC
>DATJRJ010000260.1:0-3485 GCA_035504735.1 Binataceae bacterium (SeqCode) | reverse complement strand
ACTGCAACGCCTCGCGGACCATTCGCGGCAAGCGATTCTCGAGAACTTCCAAAAACGTATCGGCGAGCTGCTCGAAGGACTGCCGCACAACGAACGGCGTATCTATGACGAGGCGGCCGGCGCCGCGCAGCATGCTGATATCACCGAAGAGCTGACCCGGCTGCAGGCCCATCTGCAGGGCCTCCGCGCGCTGCTGGGGCGTGCAGGACCAGTCGGCAAACCGATCGAGTTTTTGCTGCAGGAGATTAATCGCGAGGTCAATACGGTCGGCGCCAAGTCCCAGAGCGCGCCGCTCTCGCGGCTCACGGTGGACATGAAGGGCGAGGTCGAGAAGCTGCGCGAACAGGTGCAAAACGTGGAATGAGTCCCGATTAAGCCAAGTTTGCAAGCGGCTATTGTGTTAGATACCTTCTATGATGGCGATGAGACGGCCCCGACGCGGTATAATCTTCATCGTCTCTGCGCCATCCGGAGCGGGAAAAACAACCATCTCGCGGGCCGCTCTCAAATCGATCGCGGGTCTCGAAGCTTCAATCTCGCTCACGACCCGCGCACCGCGCGAGGGCGAAGCTGATGGCGTCGATTATCATTTCGTGAGCGACGAGGAATTCACACGCAGGTGTCAGGCTGGCGAGCTGGCTGAATGGGCGCGGGTTTTTGATTCCAGCTATGGCACGCCGCGCGCGCCGCTCGAGCGAGCGGTCGCCGAGGGCCGCGACCTGCTGCTCGATATCGATATCCAGGGCGCCCGCCAGCTCCGTCAGAGCTATCTGGCCGATACTGCCACCATCTTCGTGCTGCCGCCGAGCTTTGCCGAGCTCGAAGAACGGCTGCGACGGCGTGGCACCGAGACTGAGGAAGCGATCCAACGCCGTCTCCAGCAGGCGCGCGGGGAAGCGCGCGCCTTTCCCGAGTACGACTACCTGATAATCAATGCCGATCGCGACGAATCGCTCGGGCTGCTAGCCGCAATCGTCGGGGGCGAGCGGCTCCGAGTCGCACGCCTGCGCGAAGGGTTCGCGCCATGGAAGAGCTAGGCGCCAGCGATGCGGCGCAAGGCTCCGGCGACCAGCTCCAGGAGCTGATCGCGCGAGTTCGCAGCTATAGCCCACAGGCCGATGAAGCCCTGATTCGGCGCGCCTACGAATATTCGGCCCGGATGCATGCGGAGCAGAAGCGCAAGTCGGGCGAGCCTTATGTGACGCATCCGCTCAACGTCGCTCTGAATGCGGCCCAGCTCAAACTCGATGTCCCGTCAATCGTCACCAGCCTGCTGCACGACGTGGTCGAGGATACCCAGGGCTCGCTGGCCGAGATCGAGCAACTCTTCGGCACCGAGGTGGCCCATCTGGTCGACGGCGTGACCAAGGTCTCGAAGATCAGTTTTTCGAGCCGCGAAGAGAAGCAGGCCGAGAACTTCCGCAAGATGATCATCGCGATGGGGCGCGATATCCGCGTGGTGCTTATCAAGCTGGCCGATCGTCTGCACAACATGCAAACCCTCGATTCAATGCCGGCCGACCGGCAGGAGGAAATTTCGCGCGAGACGCTCGAGATCTACGCCCCCATCGCGCATCGGCTCGGCATCTACTGGCTCAAATCCGAGCTCGAGGACAACGCCTTCCGCTACGTCAATCCGACCGCCTACGGCACGCTCAGGAGCTACGTTGCCAATACCCGCAACGAGCGCGAGCAATACATCAAGGGTGTGATCGAGATCCTCAGCCGGCGCCTGGCCGAGGCAGGCGTCAAGGCCGAAGTGACCGGGCGTCCCAAGCATTTCTATTCGATCAATCGCAAGATGGAGGAAGAGGATCTCGCCTTCGATCAAATCTACGACCTGGTCGCCTTTCGCATCATCGTGGAGACGGTGCGCGAGTGCTACGAAGCGCTGGGCGTGGTGCATGCGAACTGGAAACCGGTGCCCGGCCGTTTCAAGGATTACATCGCGCTGCCGAAAATCAACATGTATCAGTCGCTGCATACCACGGTCATCGGGCCGCGCGGCCAGCGGATGGAGGTCCAGATCCGGAACCGCGAGATGCACCGCGTGGCCGAAGAAGGCATCGCGGCACACTGGAGCTACAAGGAGGGCAGCAACGATCATCCCGAGGCCGAGACCGAGCGCTTCGCGTGGCTGCGTCGCCTGATCGAATGGCAGCAGAACCTCAAAGACCCGCAGGAATTCCTCTCCACGGTCAAAGCCGACCTCTTTCCGGAAGAGGCGTTCGTCTTTACGCCCAAGGGCGATGTACTGGATTTTCCACAGGGCGCAACCGTAATCGATTTCGCCTACCGGATTCACTCCCAGGTCGGCCAGCATCTGGTCGGCGCGCGCGTCAACGGCCGTATGGTGCCGCTGCGCTATCGGCTTCACTCGGGCGATACGGTCGAAGTAATCACATCGGAGCGCCAGGCGCCGGGCAAAGATTGGTTGAATCACGTGGTCACGGCTCGCGCCAAGAGCCGTATCCGGCAGTGGCTGCGCTCGCAGCAGGCGGAGCGATCGCGGGAGCTCGGTATCTCGCTGCTCAACGGTGAACTGGAGCAGCTGGGACTGAGCCTCAGTGATCTGCGTACGCAGCATCGCTTCGATCCCATCCTGAAGGATTTTTCGCAGCGCGATGTCGACGGTTTGCTGGCCGCGGTCGGCTACGGCTTGCTCACGCCCGTCCAGGTGCTGGCGAAACTGCTGACCGCCGATGAACTCAAGCTCTATCGCGCCGACAAGCTGCCCGCCGCGCCGAGCCCGGCCGGCAAGGAACGTTCCGCCCGCGAGGCGCGCCGCGCGGCCGAAAACGCGGTCGTGGTTTCGGGGCTGGGCGACATGATGGTGCGCTTCGCGCGCTGCTGCAATCCGCTGCCGGGCGAAGCGATCACCGGCTTCATCACGCGCGGCCGCGGCGTCACGGTGCACCTGGTCGGATGTCCGCAGGCTCTGATCGCCGACCCGCAGCGGCGCGTGCCGGTGGTATGGAAGGAAGGCGAGGAAATGCCGCGGCCGATCCGGCTCGAAGTGCTATGCGTCGATCAGCCGGGGCTGCTGGCGGCGATGACCAAGGCCATCGCCTCGGCCGGCGTCAACATCTCCACTGCCGAGGTCAAAACCACCGGCGTGGATCGGCGCGCGCTCTCGATCTTCGAGCTTTCGGTAAAGAACGCCGGCCAGTTGAGCAGCGTGATGCATTCGCTCGCCACCATCGACGGCGTGATGCGGGTCTCGCGCCTGGGCCACGTCAACGGACAGCGCCCGTGAGCCCGCGACTCTAAGCACCGCGCAAAATCTCCAGCGCTCCACGATCGAAGTAGCGGCCCTCGCGATCGAGCTTGCGAATCGATCGGAGCAGACGCGTGTGGCTGCGTTTTTTCAATGGCGCAGGAACCGGATGGTCGAAGAGGCGCGCCTTGTCGAGATCGAGAATCACGACCGCAAACTCGTCGCCGCGATGCGTCACGAAGAGATTATGCAGATTGAGATCGGCGTG
>DATJRJ010000259.1:0-8800 GCA_035504735.1 Binataceae bacterium (SeqCode) | reverse complement strand
CTGCCCTTGCGATGCTGGGATTGTCCGCATGGCCCGGATTCCAGGCTCTCAAGGGAGCGCCGGCCGCATTGGAAGGCGCTTTCCTCACTACCTTTGGAAAAATGAACTACGGCGTCCTGGGCGCTTCGGGCGTGGTGCCGGGATATTCCCAGACCGCGTTCAACCTCGGGATGGCCGCTACGGCCGCGGTCGCGCTCGGGGTCCTGGCTCCGGAACTCGCGATTCCTGCCGGTGCACTGTCGGCGGCCATTGGTCTTTATCAGTTCGCCAATGGCGGCGGCGCGAACAACTGCGGTCAGTTCGGCGGTTGGGCCCGAGCCCTGCTGCCGTCCGGTGGAGTGGGGGCGATCGATCCGAACGATAAGACCGGGCCGAGCGGCGCGGGCACCGGCCAGTGGCTCCCCGGGAATGCGCGGATGAGCTACACGGTCTCGTTCGAGAACGAACCCACTGCTAGCGCGCCTGCACAGGAAGTTGTGATCACCGATCAGCTCGATCCGACCAAGGTTAACCTGTCCACGCTGTCACTTAACCCGCTCGGATTTGGCAATACGTTGCTGACGCCGCCGTCCGGGAGCACCGACTACAACACGGTGGTAGATTTTGGTCCTAGCGCTTCGGTCGAGGACCTGCTGGTCTATGTTCAGGGCAGCCTCGATCCGACCACTGGCCTCTTGAAGTGGACCTTCCAGTCGATCGACGCGTCGACCGGGCTGCCGCCTGACGATCCCGAAGCCGGCTTCCTGCCGCCCGATAGCAGTCCGCCCGGCGGCGATGGGTTCGTTTCGTATTCAGTCCTGCCGAAGACCGGGATTGCGGAAGGGACGCAGATCACCAACATGGCGAGCGTGGTGTTCGATCAAAATGCATCGATCAACACGCCGGTGTGGACCAATACAGTTGCTGCGCCGTTGAAGACGGCCCTGAAGATCTCGCCGTCGAAGCTGGCATTCCCAGCGACACTTCCCGGCGCCACCAGTAAACCGGCATCGGTGACCGTGCTCAATCCGAACAAGAAAGGCGACTCACCAGTGCTCATCGAAAACGTGATGCTGACCGGAAACTTTGTGACGCAGTCGGTCAACAATTGTGTCGGAACCCTGCTGATGCCCAGTCAGAGTTGCACATTCTCGGTCGTGTTCGCTCCGGATGCGACCAGCCCGGTCACCTCGGGGAAGCTGACGATAACCGATAACGCCAGCGGTAGTCCCCAGAAGCGATCACTCAGTGGAAAATTGATGAAGCAGAAATAGTTTAAAAAGAACTTATTCGGGGTCAGGCTGTTACCTGAAGTTATTCTCCCTTGCTGTCGGGCGGGATAGATGGCGCGCTATGATGCGCCGATGAATCAGGCGACTGCGCTCAATCGAAACCAACTGAGGAGCATCGCGCGACGAGCGATGCTTGAACGAGACCTGCTGCCGGACTTCTCCGCCGCGGTAATGGCGGAGACTGACTCGATCCCGAGCGCGGCTACCGCGACGGCGGATTCATCGCTAAGAGACCTGCGGCACCTGCTGTGGGCGTCGATCGACAACGATGATTCGCTCGATCTCGATCAGCTTTCGGTCGCGGAACAACTCCCGGGTGGCACAGTGAAGATTTGTGTAGCGGTGGCGGACGTCGATGCGATCGTAAAAAAGGGCTCGGCGATCGATCACCACGCGCGGATCAACACCACCTCAGTTTATACCGCCGCCGAAATCTTCCCGATGCTTCCAGAAAAGCTCTCGACCGATCTCACGTCGCTCGCCGACGGCAAGGAACGGCTGGCCATCGTGATCGAGATGGAGGTTGACGCCAACGGCGGGTTGGAGACATCCGACATCTATCGCGCCGTGGTGGTGAATCGCGCGAAGCTCGCCTACAACGGAGTCGCCGCGTGGCTGGATGGAACAGCGCCCGCGCCGGCGCCGATATCTGCCGTACCCGGCCTCGACGAGAATCTCCGCCTCCAGGATCGAGTGGCGCGGTCGATGAAGGCACGGCGGCATCAGCGAGGTGCGTTGACGCTGGAGACTATCGAGCCGCGGCCCGTGTTCGACGGCGATTGGCTGAGCGATCTGCAAGCGGATCGGAAGAATCGCGCCACTGAGCTAATCGAAGATTTCATGATAGCGGCGAACGGCGTGACGGCGCGCTACCTGGATCAGAAGCAGTTTCCGGCGCTACGACGGATTCTGCGTTCGCCCGAGCGTTGGATGCGAATCGTCGAACTGGCAAAGGACCTGGGCGAGCGACTACCGCCGCATCCCGATTGCCAGGCACTCCAGGAGTTCCTCGAGAAGCGCCGGCTGGCTGAACCCGAGCGCTTTCCGGACCTGTCGCTTTCAGTGGTCAAATTGCTGGGCCGCGGTGAATACGTGCTTGAATTTCCCGGCCAGCCGGTGGCGGGACACTTTGGGCTCGCGGTGAGGGATTACACTCATTCGACGGCGCCGAACCGGCGCTTCCCGGATTTAATCACGCAGCGCCTGCTGAAGTCGGCGCTTTCCGGAACGCGGAGGCCGTATCGCGACGACGAGCTTGGCGAGTTGGCGAGGCACTGCACGAAGCAGGAGGACAATGCGGCCAAAGTTGAGCGGAGGGTGCGAAAGTCGGCTGCCGCACTGCTGCTGGAATCGCGGCTGAGCGAACACTTTAACGGCATCGTGACGGGAGCTTCGTCGAAGGGGACTTGGGTGCGTATCGACCATCCTGCGGCAGAGAGCAAGGTCGTGCGGGGGTACCAGGGTCTCGATGTTGGAGATCATGTCGGCGTCGAGTTAACCCGTGTGGACGTCGAGCGAGGCTTCGTCGATTTTGCGCGGGTGAAAAAATCGTGAAATCGCGCAAACCGGATCCGCCGCCCACCAATCCACCGCTCGCCTACAAGGATGAGAAGTTTCTCGATAGTCATGAAGCTCGTCCAATTCGAATTCTTGCCGAATATCTCGAGCCGCTGCGCATCCTTTGCCGCGAGCAGATACACGAGACCATCGTGTTTTTCGGCTCTGCGAGGATTACTCCCAAGGGCCCGCTCGGACGCTACTACCAGGAGGCGCGCGAGCTTGCGCGACTGATCACGATCTGGTCGAAGAGTCTTCGGAAGCACGCTCATCGGTACGTGATCTGCTCGGGAGGCGGTCCGGGAATTATGGAGGCGGCCAATCGCGGCGCCACCGACGCCCGAGGAAGAAGTATCGGGCTCAACATTGGGTTGCCGCATGAGCAGCGGCCCAATCCTTACATCACGCACGGGCTATCCTTCGAGTTTCACTATTTCTTCATGCGCAAGCTGTGGTTCGCGCATCTGGCGCGGGCGCTGGTGGTATTTCCTGGAGGTTTCGGCACCTTGGACGAAATGGTGGAAATACTGACGCTGAAGCAAACGCAGAAACTGGATCGCCCGATTCTGGTGCTTCTCTACGGCTCGCAATACTGGAAAGAGATCATCAACTTCGACGCGCTAGTGCGCCACGGCATGATCAGCCCCGAAGATCTCGAACTGTTCAGGTTTGTCGACGATCCACTCACTGCGCTTGGCCTGTTACAGAAGGGGCTGGGCGCACAGCCTGAGGAAACGCCGCCGGCCTTTGCACACTCGTGCACGCCCTCATCTCAAGCTAAACGGAGGAGCCAAGAGGGTTATTCGACGCTCGCGAAACGCCTTCTCTAGTAGACCGCGATGTCGGGCTCGAGGCCCATCAGCGCACGGCCATAGTTGCGCATCCCGGCTTCGTAATTCACTCCGACGTGCTGCCCGATTGCGTGGACATCGCGCCAGAAGCGTTGCAGCGGCTCGGTTTCAAACAGCGCCCTTGCCCCTGCGATATCCGCGAGGTTAGTGGCGACCAGGCGAGCCTGGCGCGCCATGTAAGCCCGCCATGCGAACATCCGAAGCCGCCCCTCGCGATCGAGGGTTCCGCCCCTGACACCGAGTTCCATCAACTCGTCGGCATAGCGATAGAGCATCTGTTCGAGCATTTCGAGCGTAACCATCGAATCCGCGAGCGTCGTCTGCGACATCACTAACTCGGCCTGACGTTGCTGGAAGAGCGGCGCACGACTGATGGCCGTCTTTCGGAAGCGGGCTGCAACTGCCTGCGCGCCCCCCACGGTCGGTGCGAGAAGCGCGACCTGTAATGCGGTCGTGAACGGCACGCGATAGAGCGTGCCAGGATTAAGGGCGAGTCCGGGCGCCTCGCAGTTCGCGCTCGCAGGACCGAGTCGAAAGGCCCGATAGCGCGGAACGAAGACGTCGTGGACTTCGATACTGGCGCTGGCGGACCCGCGCAGACCGATCGTGTACCAGTCATCGAGGACTCGGTAGTCGGCCTCTGGCACGAAGAGCATCAGATGCTCCGGCTCGCTGCCCGCCTCGTAGGGCGCAATCACGCCCACCCCGCACCATCGCGCCCATGGCAAGCCGCTTAGGAAGCTCCAGCGACCGTTCAGACGAAAACCGTCCGTGGTCAGCTCGGCCCGGCCGGTCGGAGCGAACGAATCGACGAAGATCACATTTGGATCGTTGCCCCACAGCTCATCCTGAAGTTTCGGATCGACGAAGGCCCCAAACCAATGGTGAATCCCAAAAATGTTATAGAGCCACGAGAGCGAGACATCATAGAGCGCAAGCGTGCGGCCAATCCGCACGAAGTCCGGAAAGCCCGATTCATAGCCGCCGAAGCGCCTGGACTGAAGGACCTTGACCAGTCCGGACTCGACCATCGCGTACACCGTCGCATCATCAGTCCGACGATTACGTTCCGTTTCAGGCGCCATCCGCTCAGCCTGCTCGCCCAGTTCGCGAGCGATTTCGAGCATCCTATCGAGAGATGGAACTTGAGTGTCTTGCTGACGGCCTTGATCAGGTTTCATTGGGTACCCTTCGATCGCGATTTTGCAGGACCCGACTACAAATACAAGTGAATTCGAACTCTCGCAGGTGGCGAAGGTGGTCGCAGCGGAAATCGCCAGCCGGCTGTGAGCCGCGGCGCGCGCGAACCCCGCGGCCGCTAACCCTCGGACGGTCGGGGAAACCGATACCTATCAATTCTTCTCTGAATCGCTGGAACTCGCCGAATCTCGCTGCGACGATCTGTACACGTTGCCGCGGCGGATTCGACCTAGCGCGTCGTACGCCGCGTATTTGTACAGATCTGACAGGCTCGGGTAGTTGAAGCATGTGTCGATGAAAGTGGAGCAGGTCGCTCCGAGCGTCATCCCCACCAGCCCGGCTGAAATAATCTCGCATGCGTTTTCGCCGATCACATGGACGCCGAGCAATCTCTCGTCCGGCCATGAGAAGAGCAGCTTGAGCAGACCACGGGACTCACCGATAAGAACGCCGCGCGGATTTGCGTCATAGCGCCAGCGCCCTACGACGTGAGGTACGCCCTTCGCGCGCAGTGCTTGCTCGGTCTTCCCCACCATCGAGATTTCCGGAATTGTCCAGACTCCGATCGGCAAGAACTGGCTGACGCCAGATTTGTACTTGAGATCGAACGCGTGAACCATCGCCATTCGCGCCTGTTCCATCGCTGTGGAGGAGAGTGCGTAGCCGCCGATCACATCACCAGCCGCGTATATATTTGGTGCGTTCGTCTGGAAGCTCTCGTTGACCGAAACGTGGCCCTGCTCGTCGAGTAGTACACCCGCGTTCTCGAGTTTAAGAGCTGCGACATTTCCGCGTCGGCCGATTGCGACGAGCAGCGCTTCGGCGATGAGGCGCTTGCCTGACCGGAGACGCAGCATCAGGGGAGGACCGGCCTCGACCTGCTCTATCGGGTCCGACCTGTGGAACTGGATGCCGAACGATTCCATCGCTTCGCCTAACATGCTGCTGATTTCGTTATCCGCGAATGAAAGGATTCGTTCGCCGGCATGGATGAGGTGCACGTCTTCGAGACCCAGGACCTTGAAGAGACAGGCGTACTCGCAGCCGATCGCACCACCACCCACGATCATCAATGAGCGGGGCAGCCGCTCCATTTGTAGGATGGTGTCGGAGTCGTACACGCCCGGCTCTCCGAATGGGATCGTTGACGGGCGATGAGGAACGGAGCCGGTCGCAATCAAAATGATCTTCGCCTCCAGACGCGTCGGCCCAGTCTCAGTTTCCACGATCACGGTATGTGAATCGACGAACGCAGCCCGACCGCGGTACACGTCAATGTTATGGCGATCGAGATTAGCGCGTATCCATTCGTCGAGAGCATCTCGCACCACGCGGCCACGGTGCATGAAGCGGTCGATGGTGAGGGTGGCATCGTATGAAAGGGTGAGGCCGTGAAGTTCGCGTTGGCGGAAGCCGGAAAGATAGAGGGCGGTCTCTCGCATCGCTTTGCCCGGGACCCCGGTGTTTGCTGCGGCTCCGCCGTAGCTTGCCTCCGCTTCGACGAGTGCAACTTTCTTGTCGAAATAAGCTGCCTGAGCGGCTCCCTTCTCACCGGCCGGGCCTGAACCGATCACGATTAAGTCATACGAGGTGCGTTTCACATCAGGGTTCCGATTGCGGTGCGTCATCCTTGCCGCTGCGATCACCCGTTGGTCGATAAATGGTACTTGCCCAAGTAAGCAACGCCGTCGGCGGCCTCACCGAGCAGTAGCATGGCGAGTTGTGCAGGCGCGAGCGCAATCGGCCCTCGATCGCTCGTCAACGCATATCGGCACACGCGCGCACCAAGGCTCGGGTCGGACCTCAGGAAACCTCCGATTCATCCCGCGGGCGATTTGCAGCCTGACAGGACATCGGTCTAGGCTTCATGCGACCCAAGGGAGCTTTCACGCAATTCACAGAGGAGCTTCGCGATCCCATGAAAGTGAATTCGATTATCGTCCGTCAGACCGGCGGCCCCGAAGTGCTGGAATATACTCAGCAGGAAATTCCCGAACCGGGAGCAGGGCAGGCCGTGGTGCGTAATCGTGCGATTGGGCTTAACTTCGCCGAAATTTATGTTCGCGCCGGCCGGAATCCGCCGCCGCTGCCATTCACGCCTGGTATCGAGGGCGCGGGCATGGTCGAGGCGGTGGGACCAGGGGTTACCGAAGTCAAAGTCGGCGACCGTGTCGCTTATGCGGGGGCGCCGATGGGCTCTTACGCCGATGCGCGTGTGATGTCGTCGCGGGCGCTGGTCAAGCTGCCCGACGTAATCAGCGAAGAGACCGCGGCCGCCGCGATGCTCAAGGGACTCACCGCGCAGTATCTTCTTCACTCCACTTACGCGGTGAAACCGGGAGACACTGTCCTGGTGCATGCTGCCGCCGGCGGAGTGGGTCTGATCATGTGCCAGTGGGCAAAGCACATGGGCGCGACTGTTATCGGCACGGTGAGCACCGCCGACAAGGCGCGCCTGGCCGCCGCCAGCGGCTGCGACTATCCAATCAATTACACGACTGAGGACTTCGTCGCCCGCGTGAAAGAAATCACCAAGGGTGAGCTGTTGCCGGTGGTCTACGATTCGGTTGGTCAGACGACCTTCATGAAATCGCTGGATTGCCTGCGGCCGTTGGGATTGCTGGCTTCCTTCGGACAGTCGTCTGGCCCGATTCCGCCGTTCGATATCGGGATCCTGGGTGCCAAGGGCTCCTTGTATCTGACCCGCCAAGGCCTCGGGACCCATATCGCCAAACGCGAAGAACTCGAGAAGCGTTCCAAAATGTTGTTCGATACGCTGGCGAGCGGTGCGGTGAAGGTTGAAGTGCGGCGCCGCTTTGCGCTCAAAGACGCCGCCCAGGCGCATCGCGTTCTCGGCGAGCGTGAAACGGTCGGATCCAGCCTACTCATTCCGTAAGCAGTTTTAGCCGCTCGAGGGGATTCGCGATTGCTCAGGAATCAAATTAATTCTCGGCTCGAGTGGCGAATGCCGCTCTCGGCAACGCGTCGTTGGGGTGGAGTTCAAAACGACAGGACTAGTAAAAAAGGAGGACGCGAAGATGCGCCTAGCCGCAAGTGCCAATAAGAAGCTCAGGATGATCAAGATGCTGATCGCCGGAGGCGTGGCGCTTCTGTCCTCCACGATACTCACTTGTGGCGCGTTGGGGCAGACCTTCTCGGGGACCGGGCTGCAGGGATTCGAGGGGACCTGGGTCGGAACGACCTCCGACGAACAGATCGATTCAGCGAATCCCAGCGCGGTGCTGAATCCCTACAATGCACGCAACTACGCCGATAAGCGCCAGCTCGTAATCACCAACAGCGGCGGTAGCTATGAGGTGGGTTGGGATCTAGTGAACGATACGGTGACTGACAATCAGGTTCCCAGCCTCAACGAGACGGCGCAGATCGAGGCGGATAATCCCAATTCTGCCTTGGCGTCAGCCTTCAAACTCCAAATCGGCACCTGCAGTGCTTTACGCCAACGAATCTCCGACCCGTCCGTCAGCCAAAACTTCATTCGGGTCCATATCGACGGAAGTTATTCAAACTCGGGCGCCAAGGTCACTTACATCGATACGATGTGTTGTTTTCTACGCCAGCAGGCAATGGCATGCTACGCTGCCGCCAATTACTGGCTTCTGGACAGCCCGTGGTACAAGGGTCATTGGGACGTCATGATGACCAAACAGCAGACCGCGCCGCCGCTGAATCAACCGCTATATGGCAATTCGTCTGAGCAGCCGCTTGCGACACCATCACCTCAAGGTGAATCGGGCTTTTAGCTGCAAGCATCGCTTTGAGAACAAATGGAGTCTCAAGTCGGTTGTGCAAAGTCGGTGGACGTTGTTTGGAGACCGCTGCAGCTACACAGGAGCACGCAATGAAGAGCACTTACGAGACGATCCTCGTAGATACGAACGACGGCATTGGTTTCGTTAC
>DATJRJ010000258.1:0-6718 GCA_035504735.1 Binataceae bacterium (SeqCode) | reverse complement strand
ATCCCGAGCGTGTTTTAATTGCCCGGAATATATCCGGGTCGTTGCGATGGTTAAAGCGGAATTGAAACTCGGCGAGGTACAGAGGCAGATACTTCTTGCTGACATTGTGGTACGTCCCTATCTTTTCGGAAATTCTCAGGGGCTGAAGTCTTTCAGGCTGGTGCGAGCGCCGCGCGCTGCGTATAGAAACTCAGAGAGGACTTGTCCTGGCTTTCGGGAATAACCAAGGACCATCATGATAAAGCCGCCCGCCCGCGTGGTTTTCAATAAGATCATCAGCCGGCCGAAGCGTCGCAATCGCGGCCGCCTCGCGGCAGCCCTGGGAAAACTGGCCCCCGCTTTTGCCACCCACGAGCTGGTGACTCCCGAAAAAGCCCGGGAGTTCATGCGCCTCAGCAAGAACCGGCGTCCAGTTCAGCCGCATAGCGTTTCTGAGTACGCCTCAATCATGCAGGCGGGCAAATGGGAGGACACGGGCATGCAGCCGGTGGTCTTCGATAAGCATGGCGCGCTGATCAACGGACAGCATCGGATGCTCGCGATCATACGTTCCGGCGTCGCCGTCCGCCTGCACATCATAAGATGGCAAAAAAATGAAGACCGGATTTCCAGTTATCTGTGCCGCTAACAATCGCCGGGCAATGACGACTCGCCTTCGCGCGAGCTCGGACTGGCTATAGTCATTGGACTAGCCAGACGCCTATGTTGTCACGAGCCGCGTTGACGAGCGCGATGCGGAGGCGGGTCGCTGGCTTCTGCCGCGACCTCATCTTCGCCGGCCTCGGCGCGCGGCTTGCGATAGCCGAGCTGATCGAGCATCCGCAGAGTCTGGAAATCGCGCGGCGCAAGCTCGATCGCTTCCCTGAGATAAGCCACCGCGCTCGCCTTGCGTTCCAGCGCGAGACAGGCGCGGGCCAGATGGCGCAGTATCTCGGCCGATTCGGGGCCCAGTTCGCGCGCCCGCTTGAAGGCCGCCAGCGCCTCGGCCGCGGCGTCCGAATCGAGCAGGAGAAGTCCCAACCCCGCCGCAGCCTGCTGACTCAGAGCGTCGAGCGCCAGCGCGTCCTTGATCATCGCCAGCGCCCCGCGCCGGCCTCCCGACGACCACAGCCTTTTGGCTGCCGCCGCCAGGCGCGCCGATTCCTCGCTGAAACATTGCGCGTGGACCTCGACGGTGAGCCGGGTCGCTTCGATCTCGGCCCGTATCAGCGTGACACGCGGACCGAGGTAATCGCCGAGACGCCGCAGGATCGAGTGCTCGTTGCCTTCGGCCGGCGCAAAGAAGATCGCGCCGACCTCGTCCTCGAGATGGTCCTCACGCCTGATGGTTAGCGTTCGCCGCTGCCTCATCCGACTACCTGCCCTCCCCTCACACGCGCTCGTCCGGGTCGAACAGCTTGCGGTATTCGTCGAGCGCGAAGCGGTCGGTCATCCCGGCGATGTAGTCGGCGACCACGCGCGGCAAGGTCTCGCCGTCGCGCTCCATGCGGGTCAGGATATGGCTCGG
Organism: Binataceae bacterium (SeqCode); assembly: GCA_035504735.1. Classification (GTDB taxonomy): domain Bacteria; phylum Desulfobacterota; class Binatia; order Binatales; family Binataceae; genus JAJPIG01. The sequence continues at coordinate 5,211 of DATJRJ010000258.1, read as the reverse complement.
AATCTGGCGCGGCTCACTCATGTAGGCCTTGAACAGCGCTTCGAGCACCCTGCCCGCCTTCTCGGTCATGCGGCTGACGCGGTAATGGCGGTAGAGCCGCTCGCGCATGATCTGGCGCAGCTCCGCGACGTTCGGTTCCATCGAGGCACTGAAGGCCGAAAGCGTCCGGCCGGCGCGCCGCACGTCGTCGATGGTTCTGATCGCGAGCCGGTCGATCGCCGCCTCGATGCTGCCGAGCAGGTCGGTGACCATCAGGTCGATCATGCGGATCACGGTCTGATAACGAAGCACGCGCGAGTCAGCTTCGGGAGCGGTCGCGCGCGCTGCGGCCGCGGCGTCGCGAAACAGCCGCGAAGCTTCGAGATCGGCTAGCGTCAGCATCTGCGCCTTCAGCCCGTCGTCAACGTCGTGGGCGAGATAGGCGATTTCGTCGGCCAGATCGACGATCTGCGCCTCCAGGCACGGGAACAGGCTGGGATCGAAGTCCTGGGCCGCCGGCCGGTCGCGAAAATGCGAATGCTTGATGATCCCCTCGCGCACCTCGAAGGTCAGGTTGAGCCCGCGAAAGGCCGGATAGCGGACCTCGATCCAATCGACCGTGCGCAGGCTCTGGGCGTTGTGATCGAAACCGCCGTGCGGCGCCATCAGCTCGTTCAGGACCCGCTCGCCGGCATGACCGAACGGCGTATGGCCGAGGTCGTGAGCGAGCACCACCGCCTCCGCCAGCTCCTCGTTGAGCCCGAGGTTACGGGCGATCGTGCGGGTTATCTGCGCGGCCTCGATAGTGTGGGTGAGGCGCGTGCGGTAATAGTCGCCCTCGTGATTCACGAACACCTGGGTCTTGTACTCGAGCCGCCGAAACGCCGCCGAATGAACGATGCGATCGCGATCGCGCTGGAACGCGGTGCGCATCGGATGTTCGGGCTCGGGGAAACGCCGGCCGCGGCTCGCCCGCGAGCGCATCGCATAAGGCGCAAGCGAGCGCTCCTCAATCTCCTCGAGTGCCTGGCGGTTACGAACCATGAGGGAATATCGCGATGCTACCACGGCCGAATTGGATGCCGAAGAGCGGCGCCGACGCTCTGTGCACAGCGAGCGCTCGCGCATGACGGCTTTTGCTCGGCGCGCAAATGCTTATAATTACGGGGCGAGGGTGTGGAGGGGTCGTGGGACGAGGGCCGGCAGGTATCGCGCTTCTATCGATCGCCGTTGTTGCGGGCTGCGCGACTTACCGCCCTGCCCCGCCGCTGCCGCCGCCGTCCAGCGCTACGCGGCCGCCCACAATCGTCGGCGTCGCATCATGGTACGGTCCGGGCTTCATCGGCAGACACACCGCGAGCGGCCAAATCTACGACCAGAATGAGCTGACGGCTGCCTGTAACGCCTTTCCGATCGGCAGCCACGTGATGGTGACCAATCTCGCCAACGGAAGCTCGGTCGAGGTCTTGATCAACGATCGTGGTCCTTTCAAGAAGGGCCGTAAAATCGACTTGTCGCACAAGGCGGCCGCTATGATCGGGATGCTGGGGCCGGGCACCACGCGCGTCAGCCTGGAAGCGCTGGACGGCGCGATGCCGGAGGAGTCGATTCGTTATTATGTGCAGATCGGCTCGTTCACCCATCCCGAAGCGGCCGAGCAGATGCGCGAGAATCTGATCCGGCGTTACCCGGATGTGCAAATTTATGAGCTCGAATTGTTGAGCCGCCGCTTCTATCGGGTGCGGATGGGCGCCTTCGCGACCCGCGAACAGGCACTCGTCCGGGCGCGACAGGCGTCGGATCTCGGGATGCCGCTGATAATCGTTAGCGAGTAGCCGGCGGAGTTACGCGCGCAGGAGAACGCGGGCGCGAGCAACCAGTTCGCGCTCGTTGTCGTAGGTGAGTAGATGAACCGACTCTTCGAGATCGACCCACTGCGCTTCGGCGATTTCGTCGTCGTGGTCGGCCAGCGCGCCGCCCTCATATTCCATCAGGTAGAACTGCACGCGTTTGAAGATCGTCGCCGCCTTCTGACTCTCGCGTTCACGCTGTGAAAAAACGTAGGCGACCTCGCCCAGCGGCTCGGAGACCTTCGCCTTGACGCCGGTCTCCTCGCGGACCTCGCGTATCGCCGTCTGGGCGATCGTTTCACCGGACTCGACATGACCCTTGGGCAGTACCCATGCGTCGCGTCCGGTCGGCCGCACCAGAATAACCTGCACCGTGCCTCCGGGTCCGCGCCGCCATACCAATCCGCCCGCGGACAACTCCCGGCGCACGGCCCGGCGGGTTTTGTTGGACGCCGATTTTTTCACCGCGGCCATAACTTTTCTAATCGTAGCAGTTTCCGCTAACCGACGTCGCCGAGGCTGAACCCTTCATTCAACAGCCCTGCCAGGGCGCGTCGGCAGCCCGCCGATTCTTCAAGTATTAGTCGAGGATCGCGCTGCAGCCATTCCTCGGCCATCCGCCGCGCCCGGTCGATCAATGAATAGTCACCAATGAAGCGCGCGAAGCGCAATGGCAGCGCACCGGATTGCCGGGAGCCCAGGAGGTCGCCGGGGCCGCGCATTCGCAGGTCTGCGCGTGCGACTTCTTCGCCGCTGCGGCTCGCCGTCACGAGTTCGAGACGATCGCGCGCCGCACCGTCCGCCCCAGGCGAAATCACCAGGCAGCATCGTGACGCCGCGATGCCGCGGCCGACGCGCCCACGCAATTGATGGAGCTGCGCGAGGCCGTAACGTTCGGCGGCCACGATCACGATCACGGTCGCCTCGTGAACGTCGATACCGACCTCGACCACGGTGGTCGAGACCAGCACGTCGAGCGCGCCATCGCGAAAATCACGCATCACGTTCTGCTTGTCGGCGGCGCTCAGACGGCCGTGGAGCACGCCGATTCGGGAGTGCCCGAGCGCGCCTTGCCTCAGCCGCTTCACCATCGTCTCGATCGACGGCAGATCTTCTTCGTCACCCTCGATCAGCGGCACAATGAAATACGCGCGATGGCCGAGCTCGATCTCGCGCCGCACCATCCGCTCGACCTCTTCGAGCCGGCCCTCATCGAATAATTCGGTTGCGATCGGCGTCCGGCCCGGCGGCATTTCATCCAGGATCGTAAGGTCAAGATTGGCAAACAGCAGCATCGCGAAGCTGCGCGGAATCGGCGTCGCGGTCATCAGGAGCATATGGGCGTTGGGGCTGAGCGCCTTGAGGCGCGCGCGCTCGAAGACCCCGAAGCGATGCTGCTCGTCGACTATCGCGAGACCCAGGCGCGCCGGTTTCACGCCTTCCTGAATCAACGCATGCGTACCGAAGAGCATCGAAATTTCGCCGCGGTTCACACCACGCAGAATCGCCCCGCGCTGCGCACCCGAAATCCTGCCGGTCAGCAGCGCGCTGCGAATACCCATCGCTCCGCACAGGCGCTCGAAGCTTCGATGGTGCTGTTCGGCCAGCAACTCGGTCGGCGCCATCATCGCGGCCTGGTAGCCAGATTCGAGCGCACGCAGCGCCGCCCAAAACGCCACCAGGGTCTTGCCGCTGCCGACGTCGCCCATCAGCATCCGGTTCATCTGCCGTTTGCGGGTGAGCTCGGCCCCGATTTCGCCGATCGCGATTTGTTGCGAACGCGTCAGCTCGAACGGCAGAGTAGCGATCAGTTGGTTGCTCAAGGTCAAAGAGTCGCCGAAGGCCGGACCATTGCGACGCGCTTTGCGGGCGCGCTCGATCAGCAGCGCCAACTGAAAAGCGAACATTTCATCCAGGGCCAGCGCGGCATGCGCGTCGCTACGTCCGGCGTTGAGCTTTTCTATATCGGTCTCCGGCGGCGGAGCATGGAGTTCGCTGAGCACCCGTCCAGGCGGCGGAACGCCGGCCGCGAGGCGGATCGACTCGGGCAGCGCGCCGCTAAGACGCGCGCCGGATTGGTCGAGCGCACGGGAAACGAGCGCGGAGTAGAGCCGCTGCGGAATTTGGTCCGGCACGCGGTAGATGGGACGCACCGGCGGTAATCCATCTCCAATCCGTTCGATCTCCGGATGCGCGAGTTCGAGCGCACCGTCGGCAGTGCGCGAAATTTTTCCGTAGGCCGCAACCCGCTCCCCGATCGGCAGCCGTCCGTGCATGTACGCCGGCAGATTGAACCACACCACTCGGACACGCGCGCCGGTATCGTCGCTCAACCATCCGGTTACCAACTGGCGCCATCGGGAGCCCCGCATCGGACGCTCCTTGATCCCGTCGAGCACACCCTCGACTACGGCAGTGATGCCGGGCTGGAGCTGCGACAGCGGAACCGGCCGGCGCCAATCCTGGTAACGGACGGGAAGATTCAACAACAGATCGAGAACTGTGATTATGCCGCGCTCGGCGAGCGCCGTGGCGCGCTTCGGGCCGACACCCGAGAGTGCAGCGACGGGCGTCTCCGGGCCGGACGCCACCGGCTTTGAATTGCCGCCGCTGACAGCAGATTGGATTGATACCCCAGGACCCGTTCGGGTCGAAGGCGCCCGGCGTCGATTAGCGGTCAAGTGTCGTAATAGTCCTGCAAGGCGCGAACGTCGGGACTGCTCTCCCGCAGCGCCGTGATCGCCTGGACGGCGGCTTCGGTCGCGGCGATGGTAGTGAAATACGGCAGGCGTATCTCGAGCGCCGTTCGCCGCAGCGAGAAGGAATCCTTTTCGCCAAATCGATCGGGCGTGTTGATGACCATCGCGACGCTGCCCGCACGCATCAGATCGACGATATGCGGGCTGCCCTGCGCGACTTTGTTGATCCTTTGACAGGCGATTCCCAGGCTCTCGAGCCGCCGAGCAGTGCCGGCCGTTGCAATCAGATTGAAACCGATAGCAACCAGGCCGCGCGCAATCGATTCGAGTGCGGGCTTATCGCTATCGCGGACACTGATGAAGACGGTTCCCGTCGCCGGAAGGTCCGTCGAGGCCGCCAGCTCGGCTTTCGCAAACGCCATCGCGAAGGAATTATCGATCCCCATCACCTCGCCAGTCGAACGCATCTCAGGTCCGAGCACTGTATCGACGCCGGCGAAACGCACAAACGGAAAGACCGATTCCTTGACCGCGATATGGGCCGGCACCCGTTCGCTGCTAAAGCCGAGTTCCTCCAGCGTGCGCCCCGCCATCACCAGCGCGGCGAGCTTCGCGAGCGGTACGCCAATGGCCTTGCTGACGAATGGGATGGTGCGTGAGGCGCGCGGGTTGACTTCGAGAAT
>DATJRJ010000257.1:0-18044 GCA_035504735.1 Binataceae bacterium (SeqCode) | reverse complement strand
CGGATTCGACAAGGATCTCGACCTCGCGATGCATCAGGCCGCGCTGAGAATGTTGGATTTCCTGACCGCGAGAAAAGGCCTTTCGCGCGACGAAGCTTACTCGCTGATGTCAGTCGCGGTCGACTTCGGCGTCACGCAAGTGGTCGATCAGCGCAAGGGCATCCACGCGGCGCTGCCGAAGAATCTGTTTGGAAGATCCTAACCGGAAAAGCGCGCGCGCCGTTATCTATCACATCTCGCAGTTACTGCATGATCGAGCTCAAGCCGGATACGCTCGAATAGAGCTTGGTGTCGGTATAGTTGACACCGCCCAGATTTGCGCACTGCTCGTTGGTACCGAACGGTGGTTGGGTAATCCAGCCGCTGGCGTGGCTGTTCTGTTGATCCCAGCCCGCGACGAGATAATCACCCGTGTACATAACCGGACCTACGCCGGTCACGTTATGGGCGATCTGCTGGAAGGAGATGGACTTCCAGTACTTCATGTTCTCGTCGTACAGGTCGGCCCAGGACTGCGTTAGCTGTTGTTTGTCGACGTACAGCATCCGCTTGCCGATACAATAGCCGACGCGCTGCGACGGTATTCGCCGCACATCGAGCAGATAGGTATCGCGCACTTCCCATTTGCCGACCTTGGGAGTCGGGAACATCATCGGGTAGTAATTGGCGATGTCACTCGAGTCTTTTTCGTTGGCAACTGTAATCGCCAGGATCTTCGGCTCGCCGGCCAGGGTCGCATCGAAACGCGTGATCCCGCCATTGAAGAGCTGTTTGACGTCATCCTGGATGAAGTCGGTACCGACGAACGGCGAGCATCGTGACGCCGCCGAGAGCCGCAACGTGCGGCGCAGCGCCGGGATGAACAGGAACAGATCCTCGCTTCTGGTGGGTTCAGTATAGTAGAGCGTCAACTGAGTGGTGTAGCGCGACTGTTCAGGCTGCAGCACCCGAGTGTACTCCGCATAATAGATTCCGCTGCCTGTCGGGTCCATGTGCGGGACGCCCGGATCGCTGGTGAAGCTGAACTCCCGGTAAACCGTGGCCGTGGTCTCGTTCGACATGTTGCCAAAACGATCAAGCAGAATGACCTTGTTGTTCGGATTACAGGTGATATGCGGCACGTATTCGAACCAGCTATTGACCAGAATCTTCCAGGCCTTTTCCGGCCCCGAGGGATTCGGAAACGGCAACCCGGCAACGTAGCCCGTGATGCTGCGTCCGCCATCGGGAAGGTTCACGATCTGGACCTGTTTGCTGTATTTCTCGGTATCCTCCAGGTACTTCGCCGGCAGCGGATAGTTGTGAGTGGGGCCAATCTCGATTCGGACATCGGCCGGGAACTTCCAGAAATACTGGCCTGCGAACAATGCCTGCAGGCCCTCCTGCATCGAACCCTTGTATTGCTGCCAGTTCTGCATCGTAATCACGGTGCCTGGCTGCGGAACGCCCGCTTCGCCTTGCTGGGCACGCGCGCCGGTGGCAAGCACGACGGCGAGCAGAAAACTGGCGCAGCAGCAGGCCGCAGTCATTAGCGCCTTTCGCATGAGATCTCTTCCTCCATAAGGTACTCTTTAAGCACCCGCTAGAAATTCGGGGGCCTCTACAGTAAAGCAGGAGTCAAGCCAGCGCTCAATGGCTGAAAATCCGGGCATTGAAGAAGTTCATGAGCGATAAAGCGGCCCGGATATTAGCGAAGTTCCGATGCTCAGTATCTTCAACAATGCACGCTTACGAAGCTGCCCGATTTGTCGGCGTCAATCGCACCAAAATTGGGCAGTTTGTGGGGCGATATTCCGCAGCTTCGATGCGGCTAGTGAAATCCCTGAGGTATCAACGATGACCTTGGTCTCAGTCTCTTCGTTGATCCTTTCTAGCTTAGCTTTATCGAAGTATTTCTGCTGGATGCACCTGGCCTTATCTCGGCCACCGGGGCATCTCCCGATAGCCGAGATTTCTGAACCGTCCTTTTTTTGGCGTTCCCGTCACAATGTAGGTTTCAGCGGACAATAAACCTCGCCGAGTGTCTGGCGTATCATCGCTGCCCGCGCGAGGCGCAGGGCTGGCGCCAGCAGCCGCATCATCATGGGACTCAGCCTTGAGTTATCGTCTCCATTCTGGAGGCCGAGCTGTTCGAGCAGTCCCGGCTCTTCCGGCAGCTCGACAAATTCGACGGGCTGCTTGGGACTGAGTTTCGCCAGTCGCCGGGCTGCGGCGAGCGCGACGTCGAAGCCGCCGAGCGCATCGACCAGCTTGTTCTGCAGCGCCTGTTGGCCGGTCCAAACCCGCCCCTGCGCGATCAGGTTCACCTGATCGACCGTCATGTGACGCTGCTCGGCCACGATCTTGAGAAAGAACTGGTAGGTGTTACCCAGGATCTGCTCGGTGAAGATTTTCTGCTGCGCGGGCGTGAAATCGGTGAATGAATCGAACATCGTGACGTTGGTCCCGCGCGAGACCGCGCCGGAATTGACGCCGAGCTTTTGCGCCATCCCACTGACGTTGAACTTGCCGCCCAGCACGCCGATCGATCCGGTGATGGTGCCGGGGTCCGCGATGATCTCGTCGGCCGGGGTTGACACCCAGTAGCCGCCCGATGCCCCATAGCCCGCCATACTCACCACTACGGGCTTGCGATGCGCCGTGAGCTCGACCTGCCGGCGAATCAGCTCGGATGCAATCACCGAGCCGCCCGGCGAGTTGATGCGGAAAATTACCGCGCGCACGCTGTCATCTTCGCGCGCTTCGCGAAACGCCTTGACCATCTCGTCCGATCCGATCGCCTCGCCATCGGGCGAGAGCAGGGGATCGAAGCCGCCAGCGCCGCGCTCGATCGCGCCGTCACCATAGATCACCGCGATGCGCGGCCGATGATGCAGCGACGGAAGCAGATAGTCGCGCGCGTAGTCGGTGTACTTGAGAATCGGATGGACCTGCCCACCTTGATGCTTAATGCGTTCGCGAAACTGGTCGTGATATTCGAGCCGGTCGACCAGCTTGCTCTGCAAGCCCTGATCGGCCGTAAACGGGGCCTGATTGACCAGCCCCGTAACCGCCGCGACCGTCAAATGGCGCTGACTGGCAACCTGCGCAACGATTTGGTCGAAGAGGTTGCCGACCAGCGAGTCATCCTCTTCGCGCTGGGACGGCGTGAAATCCTTCTCGGTGAAGATATTGGCCGCAGTCTTGTACTTGCCGATCGCGAACATCTGCGGCTCGACGCCGATCCAGTCCAGCGTCCCGCGCGCGAACAATTCGCGGATACTGACGCCGACCAGGTTCAGCTCGCCCTGCGGCATCATCGAGATATTGCCGGCTGCACTGGCCACCAAAAAGGGCGTGTTGCCGGGACCGAAGTCGCCGGCCGATTCCAAGTAGGCCGCGGTCCATTTGCCGTGCGCTTTGAAGTCACGGATCATCGTGCACAGTTCCTGCGCCTGCGCCAGTTCCATCTGAGGATCAAACAGTTCGACCGCGAGCCCCGTGATACGCGGGTCCTCGGCGCCTTCGGTGAGCGCCTTGCGAATCACGTTGAGCGCCGTCTGATGCTGTCCGACCAGTCCTGCCACGCCGCTCTCGCCGCGCTCGACCAGCGGCCCATCGAGCTTCAACACCAGCACCGAGTTGGGCTGCACCCGATGATTGACGAAGTCCACCACGATAGCGATTACCAGCAGCACCAGCGCGAGCACTACCACCCGAAACACCCATCGAAGGATCCATCTGATCATGAGATATCTCCGTTAGTTCTCGATCACGTCTCGCCAGCGCGCGAACGCTTCCGCCATATGACCGTCAACCATAGCAATTCCGGGCCGACCAATGCGCGCCAGCCGGTCCTCGCGAAAGATTGGACCGGGGCGCGGCGATTGAACTAGTCTCGCCCCGATGCCGGCGAGCGACCATGCCAGTTACGTCTTGGGTGTGATCTGCGGCCTGCTGATACTCGCGTTGTTCGTGGTCGCGCTCGCGCTGGCGATTCGGCCGATGGTACGCGAGCGCGATCGGCGCTTCGCATTCGCATGCGTACTGGTACTCGCGCTTGCGATCGTCAAGCTGGCGCTTCTGCAGTATCTTCCGGGCGATACCGTCGACGTGATGCAGTTCGAGAACTGGGGCAGCGCGATAGCCCGGTTCGGCCCCGCGCATATCTACGACCCTGAATTCTTGTGCAAGTATACGCCCGCCTATCTCTATCCGTTGTGGGCCGCGTCCGCCATGGCGCGGAACCAGCCCACGCACCTGCGCATCTTTATCGAGAGCGTCCCGATCATCGCGGACCTGCTGCTCGCCTTGACGGTATATGCCGCTTCGTGCCGAGTCGCACCGCGGCGTTTGGCATTGCCTGCGACCCTGCTCGTGGCGCTGAATCCCACGCTGATTTATGCCAGCACAGAATGGGGTCAGAACGACTCGGTGCTGGCTCTTGCACTTCTGCTGAGCGTCTTGATGGCCGCGGACTCGAACTACGCGATCGCGTGGGCGCTGGCGATCGTCGCCGCGTTAATCAAAGCGCAGGGATTGATGCTGCTGCCGATTCTCGCCTGGTGGACGCTCGTGACCGGCAGCCCCACCAACTGGCTGAGGGCCGCAGCGGCCGCTATTGCGACCGCGGTCTTGGTCATCATCCCATTCCAGCTTGGGCATCCGTGGCACTTCGTTCTCGACGTTTATGCCACCTCGACGGGCTGGTTTCCATGGGCTTCCGTCAATGCCTTCAACCTAATGCTGGCATTGGGCGGGCTGCTCGTGCCCGACAACGTCAAGGTGTGGGGCCCAGTCTCGTTCTTCGTGCTCGGAAATGTGCTATTCGGCGGCGCCTATCTAATCGCGGCCTGGATCGCCTGGCGGCGGCGCACGGCATGGGGACTGATGTTTTCGGTCTTTATCGTTTATCTAGGGATGTTCGTATTCCTGCCCCGGATGCATGAGCGTTACCTCTACTATGCGCTGCCGCTGCTCGCACCCCTGGCGCTCGGCTCGTGGACGACTCTCGCGCTCTACGCAACCCTCAGCGTGACGCTGCTGCTGAACATGGCATACGTATTTTGCGACTTGGTTTACGTGCCCGGCCTGGTCGAGGACCATCTCTTCATCGGACCCCACGGCCGGCCGGCGATAGCGATCGTAAACCTCGCGGCGTTCCTGCTCGCCGCCGGCTACGGATTGGCTGTCGCGGCGCGCAATGGCTCCCGTTCGACGGCTGCGTCGTCCAGGTAATGATGGCTGCCGACTTGAGTGAAGAGTAACTTCGTTTCGACCTCAGATTGCGGCAACGCGAGATGTGCGGTCATCGTGATGGCCACCGGCGTGAGATGATGATGGCTGCCGTGGGTCAGCGCCTCCGTCATCACCCGGCCGCCGGCGGTCGCATTCGCGGCATGCTCGGGCCGAAGACCCAGGACGTAGGCGATCGTCGGTGCCACATCGATATTGCCGGTCGGATCAGGATCGAGAAAGTGACGGCGGAAATCAGGGCCCGCGGCGGCACAGAAGTTGTGCAGTTCGCGCCGGCCGGCCGCGCCGTGCCCACCCATCCCGGTGGAAAATTTCTCCGAGACGTCGCCGTCCAGTGTACCCAGCACCGGCCGTACCAGAGACTGTGATCGGTTCTTCACGGCTTGACGGCCGTTTGGGCCGACGAAAAATGCCGGGTTATCCGGTCCGGTGAGCGTGCGATTACTCTGGTCCGAATTCTCGCGCATCGAGATGATCAGATCCGGCGATCGCCGCGAATCATCCAGCCCGATCGTGCGCTCGTCGAATGTCCCCTTGATCCAGCCGTCCCCGCCGTGAGCCGGAGTGCTTTTTGAGCCGGAGGCGGGGCTATGGGAAAAGATTGGTCCGCACCAGTCCTGCGCCGCCACGAAATCCACGATCTTCTGCAGGCGCGCCTGGCGATCGGCTGGATTGGGAAACGCGGCAGGCGACAAGTAAATCAGTTCGCTGCCCTGATCGCCGATGGTGACCACATCGTCGCTGTCTTTTGATTTCTTCAGGCCGGCGCTGATCAGCAGGTCGGGAAGACGAATAGCGTCGCCCAGCGTCACGAAACCGTGATCTGAAACGACCATCAGATCGGTCCGGTCCGCGATATGATGCGCCGTAATCGCGGCGCGCAGCCGGCCGAGATTCTGATCATCGCGGGTCAACGCCTCCAACGCCTCTTCAGTGCCGAGCCCTGCCATATGTTGCGTAATGTCAGGATTGCGCTGCCATAACACGATCAATGCCGGACGACCCCGGTTGCTGGCGGTGATGGCGCCGGGTAGCGCGTCAGCGACAACCGCGTCGGTATACCAGGCGTCGCGCGCAACGAATGGAACATCGCCGACAGATTTTTCCGGCAGCGGTCCGATTTTTTTGTCGAGCGCGGGAGGGGCGGGAACGTCGGACGCCATCAACAGGTGTCCCTGGCCATCGGGCCCGCGAGTCAAATTGGTGAACTGATCGGGATCGAACAGGAACGTTGGCCCGCTTTTGCCGGCGGCGGCGACGTAGCCGTGGGCCTGCTGTACGCGCTGACCGATCGATTTCGCATCGAGCAGGCGGCCGTTCAACAAGCCCGGTTGATTCAGTGCAATCAGCCGGACCGTACTCTCAAGATTGACCGGCTTCGCAATCCAGCTCAGCGGCGGCTCGAAGCTCGATTTAGCCAGCGCCGGCGGCACATAGAGCGCGTCGCCGAAAATCCCGGTGCCACCCGGCGGGTAGCCGGTCGCCAATGCCGCCGCATTCACCATCGTAACGCTGGGGAAGACCGCATGATGTTGCGGGAAGCTGACTCCGTCACGTTCGAGGGCGAATAGGTTCGGGGTATCGAGCGGGGTGACGAAATCCGGCCGCAGACCGTCCCACACCATCAGGATGAAAATGCGGCCGCGCGGGCGTGCGGTAACCGCAGCCGAGATATGGACCGCCGAAGCCATCAGGGACAGGAGCAAAAGGAGGAAGACTCGAAACGATTTCATGTCGCCTAGAATTTCTCCCGGAATGGTCTGACGTCGAGCTCCTGGGTCCATGAGCTCCGGTCCTGATGGGCAAGATGCCAATAGGCCTCCGCGATCGCCGCGGGCTTGAGCAGATCGTCGTCGGTAGCCTGCGGAATCCGATCGCGGGTGCGCTGATTGTCGATCGGGCCGTCGATATTGATGTAGACGACGTGAATCCCGGCCGGACCGAGATCGCGCGCCATCACCTGGGCCAGCCCCCGCAGCGCAAACTTTGCCGGTCCGAAGGCCGCCGAGGTCGCGAACGGCTTGATCCCTGCGGTCGCTCCGGTAAACAGGATCGCGCCGGAGCCGGCTTTGAGCATGTCGGGCACGACCTGCTGCGAGCATAGAAATGCGCCGAAAGCGGTAACCCGCCAGGTGCTCTCGAAGATCTCCGGCCGGGTCTCCATCAGGCGGCCGACCGGTCGCGCCGCCGCGTTGTAAATCATCACATCGGGCGCAGCCAGTTCGGTGCGAACCCGGCCGAAGGCAGCTTCGATTTGACTTGCCTCGGCAAGGTCAGCGCCGACCACGATGGCGTGTCCCCCCTGCTCGACGATCTCGCGTGCCGCCGTCGACAGGAAAGCTTCGCTGCGGGCGATCAAGGCGAGCGAATAGCTGGCTGCAAACCGGCGCGCCAGTGCCAATCCGAGTCCCGGACCGACGCCAACGATCGCGCACACCGGCTTGTTACTCATCGTAGGTCATCAGCGCACATTATACGTCAGCGGTTCTCCTGATTATCGCGCAAGCCACATCAAAGCATACATCAATAGCACATCCCTGCTATCGCGCGGGCCACGCGGCCCGACTCCTGGGCGGAATCAACCTTTCACATACGGATTGATATTTCAGCTACACCGGATTGCCGCTCTGTTACGCGATTCTGAAATCTCTGCGGCAGGGTTGATTTCGCGGCGCGCCAGCGATGACAGAGGCTCCGAACCGTTCGAGGCCAACGGCGTCGGCGTGCAGCCGTCAATTCGATTTGGTAGCGTCGATGAGCAGCCGGAGGTGAGCGATTGCGTATTGCACTGATCGGACAGGCGGCATTTGCCGAAAAGGCGCTCGAGGCTTTGCATGGCCGCGGCGAAGAGATCGTCCACGTCTTCGCGCCGCCTGACCCACCCTCCGGACGGCCCGACCCGCTGAAGGCCAAAGCGCTCGAACTCGACTTACCACTGAGCCAACCCCGGTCGTTCAAGGGCGACGAGGCGGAGCGGCACTTCCGGTCGCTTGATGTCGACCTGGCGGTGCTGGCTTTTGTCACCATCATCGTGCCGGAGCGGATTCTGTATGCGCCCCGTTTCAAATCGATCTGCTTTCATCCTTCCCTGCTGCCACGCCGGCGCGGCGCAAGCGCGATCAACTGGGCGATAATCCGCGGCGATCCGGAGACTGGCGTAACCTGGTTCTGGCCCGACCGGGGAATCGATACCGGCCCGATCCTGGTGCAGCGGCGGGTGCCGATCGGCCCTGATGATTCGACCGGCTCGCTCTATTTCAACCGCATCTTTCCGCTCGGAATCGAAACCCTGCTGGAAGCGGTGGATTTGATTAAGGCCGGACGACCTCCGGCGGTGGCGCAAGATGAGAGCCTGGCCAGCTACGAGCCGCCGTGCCGGACCGAGCATGCGCAGATCGACTTTTCGAGGCCCGCGCGCGAGGTCTACAACCTGGTGCGCGGATGCGATCCACAACCCGGCGCCCATGCCGGCCTCGGCACTCGGCGCCTCGCGCTCTATGAGGCGGGTCTCGAAGCAGTCGCCGCCGAAGCGCCCGCCGGGACTGTCGTCACGCTCGACGCCTCCGGGATGAAGGTCGCGCTGGAGGACGGGACCATGACGGTCAAACGCGTGCGCCTTGCCGACAATCCCCGGAAGGTCGCACCCGCCGATCTGGCTGCCGACGGACTGGTGGCGGGCGCAAAGTTGAATTGAGCGGCTAGCTAATTTCTGTCCCCTCGGCTTTGGAGTACGATCGAGGATGTTGGAATAGCGTCTTACTTGTCATTTCAGCCTCGGCGCGGATGAGGATGAGGAATGAATACGGGGAGGTTAGTGGCATGAAACTCTGTATCGGGACCAGTAAGGGTATCGTGATTCTCGATCCGACGCGCGGCGGCACGCCGTTGATGGCGCTGGCGGAGCCGTCGGCTATCTGGTGCATGACCCAGGATGCCGGCGATCCCAACGTTATCTACGCAGGTTCGAATGGCTTCATGATGTCGGGGCGCGGACGCGGCGCGCTGGCACGCTCACGCGACGGCGGCCGGAACTGGACGGATATTACCTCAAGCCTCGGAACCGACGAGGACGTATGGGCGCTCGGCACGCCGCCGGGGCGTCCGGGCGAGGTCTTCGTCGGCACCTCGCATGCGCGGATTTTCCGCAGCAGCGATCAAGGACAACGGTTTCGGGAGTGCACGGCCTTTCTAAAGGCCTCGGGGCGCGATCGCTGGACCTTCCCGCCGCCGCCGCATATTCCGCACGTGCGCTCGATTTCGTTCGATCCCAATCAGAGTTCCACGATGTACCTGGGCGTCGAGGAGGGCGGCGTGTTCCGCTCGCCGGACCTTGGCGAAAGCTTCGAGCCGCTCAATAAAGGCATCTACACCGACGTCCACACGATCGTCGTCGATCCGGCAAATTCGCGCCGCCTCTACGCCACTACCGGCAATGGCTTCTACCTGTCGGAGAACGGCGGCAGATCATGGCGTCATATCACCGAAGGGCTGAACCGAAGATATACGGTCCCGCTGCTGGTGAATGCCGAGGGCGGGAGCGCGATTTACACTGCCGCCGCGGCCGGGGCGCCGCCGAGTTGGTCGCGGCCGCCGGGAGCCGACGCCCAGTTCTTCCGCAGCGATGATCATGGGCAGAGCTTCCGTCCGATCGTCACCGACGGCGGCGCGATGCGCTCGATGGTGATGCGGCTGCGGGACGATCCAGCGACTCCGGGCGCGTTCTTCGCCGTGGTAAACGGGGGTGAGCTGATTCGCTCGGATAGCGCGGGCGAGAGCGTGGCGGCGATTGCCGACCAGCTTCCGCCCGCTTACGATTTGGCGGTGATCGCCTGAACTAGCGAGCGGTCGGCGTCCTATTTCACGATCCGATCGGTGAGGTGCTCAGGCTTGATCGTGAGCACCGGACAGGGCGCGGCGCGCATCACACCCTCGGCCACGCTGCCCATGAAGAAGTGCGGCAGGCCGGTGCGTCCATGCGTCGTCATCACGATCAGGTCGGCGTTGAGTTCCTTGGCGACCTCGACTACGGCGTGCGCAGTCTCCGACGGGAACGCGCCGTGCACGATGAGCTTGTGATTCATGCCCTGCAGGTATTTCTGGGCGAGATCCTCCATCAGCTTGCGGGCCTTGCCCTCTTCCACGCTGTCAACGTGCTCTTCGATCGGCGCCTCTCCAAGCGCCGGCAGAATCGGTACGACGTGGAGCAGATGGATCGTTGCGCCGTTGCGTTCCGCGATCTCCTTGGCCAGCGTCATGGCCGCGACCGAATTCTCGTCGAACTGTAATGGGCTCAGGATGACTCGAAATGGATAGGCCATTTAATCGCCTGCCTCCTTGCGTTTAGCGTATCCATTCAAACGATATTCACGCGGGCTTGGCAAGCACCTCGGTGCTGAATCGCCGCCGGCGCGATCCATTTCATGCCGCCGCCGACTTCTCGACGCCCGAATTCATGAAGCGCGGCAACACTTCCGTCGCCATCAGCCGCATCGACTTGAACCACGCCTCGGGATTCTCGGCATAATCGAAGCCCAGCAGTAGCAGGGTGCCGAAGCCACCCACCTGCTTGTACATTTCTTCGAGCTTCTGTGTGACCGTCGCCACCGAACCGACCAGCCAGCCGTGATCGAACAGATACTCGGGCGTGATCAAATCGTCGGCCACCTGCTCGTCGTCCTTCAGATACTTAATCAGTCCCACGTCCGTCATCAGCGGCAGCAGGTATTGGCGCATCATGCGGCCCATCGGGCCGCGCACGCACGCCGCGTAGGCTTCCTCATCGGTATCCGCGACCAGCGTCTCGCGCACCATCCGCCAATCGCGCCGTTGGGGCGTGCGGCCGGTACGCGCCGCCCCTTCGAGCACGGATTCCCAGTGGGTGGCGGCATAACGCGTGCTGAGATTGAGGCTCATCGGCAGAAAGCCACGCTCGCCGGCGAGTTTCAGGGTCTCAGAGCCGGGGCTGATACCCGCGATACCGATCGGCGGATGCGGCTTCTGGAACGGCTTCACGTGATGGCGGAAGTTGCGCATCATCGGATTCGGCACGCTCACCTGCCAGAACTTCCCCTGGTATTCGAACCCGCCGTCCGATGCCCAGATTTTCAGGATGATATCGAGCGACTCGCGTGTCATCTCGCGATTCTTCCCGGATGCGCCGTCGACGCAGAACAACTGCCAGTCACTCGGCAGGCCGCCCGCGCCGACCCCGAACATGTAGCGGCCCTGCGCCAAATGGTCCATGAAAGCGACCCGGCAGGCGAGTTCGGCGGGATGATGATACGGCAGCAGATGGGCGCCGGGAGCGAGTTTGATGCGCCGGGTCTGCATCAAGGCCTGCGCAACCAGGAGGTCGGGCGCGGGGTTGGGTTCCCAGGGCGCCGTGAAATGCTCGCCGATCCAAGCCTCCTGATAACCCAGCTCGTCGGCCAGCCGCAGCATCGCGAGGTCCCAATCCTGGCCCGCTCGGAAATCGCGTTCCGGCGGATGTGACGGCATCAGGAAGAGTCCCAACTCCATATCGGCCTCCTGCGGAAATCGGGCGAACTCCGATCGCTAAGGGCGTGGGGTCTTTCGTATCACGTTTCAGGCTGTGGCTGAAATCAGCCCGGCGTTGGGGAAAGTCACGATCGAGCTGATTCTGACTTCAGATTGACATAACGGTCCGGCTGGATTTAGGTAGGCCTCGAGACTCAGACGGCGCGGCGAACTCCGTGATAGAAGAAGATCCACGATGGCCGGACTGGTCGAGCGATTGACCCGGAGCGTGGCGCAGCGGACCTCGCGGCGCAGTTTCCTGGTCAGGCTGGGCAAGCTCGCCATCGGCGGCGCGATGCTGCCATTGCTGCCGATCGATCGAGTGGCCTCCAAGGCCCACGCCCAGACCATGAACCAGGGCCACGCCGTGAGCGGCAGCGGCGAGGACGATACCACCTGCGACTATTGGCGCTACTGTGCCTTCGACGGTTTTCTCTGCGCCTGCTGCGGCGGCTCGATTACCGAATGCCCCGCCGGCACGATCGCGTCTCCGACCGCCTGGGTCGGCTCCTGCAGGCATCCGGGCGAAGCCAAGGAGTATATCGTCGCCTACCGGGATTGTTGCGGCAAAGGCCAATGCAACCGCTGCATGTGCAACAACAACCAGGGCGAGATGCCGATCTATCGCACCCAGCTCAACAACGACCTGGTCTGGTGTTTCGGCGCGAAGGAGATGGCTTACCACTGCACTACCGCCGTCATCCTCGGACAGAAAGCTTAGCTGGGCACCGCAAAGAGCGTCCGGCTTCGCGAGATTCGGGCCGGCGCGCCGCTACCATCCGGGCATGAAACGCCTGCTGCTCGCAACTATTATCCTGGCGCTCGCGATGCCCGTGATAGCCGGTGCGCCGCCTCCGCCGTCGCATCAGCAGTATCCGCCGCCGATTCAGCTCTACATGATGAATTGCTGGGGATGCCACCAAACCGGCGGCGAGGGTACTCCGGGGGCCGTCCCGCGGTTCAAGGATACGGTCGGCAACTTCCTGCGTGTGCCGGGCGGGCGCGGGTATCTGGTCGAGGTGCCCGGCGTCGCGGGCTCGGCATTGAGTAATGCTCAAATCGCGCAGGTGCTGAACTGGCTACTGGTCGCCTTCAGCAAGCCTCAGCTTCCGTCCGGCTTCAAGCCCTACACGGAAACCGAAGTCGCGCTCTATCGTCCGCACGAACTGAACGATATCCGGGCGGTGCGGGCCGATCTGGTCGCAAAGCTTGCCGCGCGGGGAATCGCGCTGCCGCGCCAGTAGTCATTTCAAATCGCCGGCCTGCTTGAGCGCACCCAGCAGCGCGGCCCGCTCGCGATACACATCCGCCTCTTCCATATGACTGGCGCGATATCGATGGACCTCATCAGCCGTGAGCGGCTTGAAGTCGCCGGGCAGCAGGGATTGGTTGAACCGGGTTAATACATAACCGATCACGGCGGCGATGTCGGCGTCGCTCAACTGCGTGAGCGGCGGCATATCATTATCGAAACTCTCGCCATGCGAATCGATTTGTCCCGCCAGTCCGAATGACGGCACATGCGCTAGGTAAGCCCGCCCGGCTTTGAACCTCACATAGCTGCCGATGGTATCCGCGAGTGGCGGGTAGATTCCCGGCACGCCCTTGGCATCGGCCTGATGGCAAACCATGCAATTCGAGGCGAATACTTGGGAGCCGCCGGCCGCTCCCGCCGCAGCCGCATAAGCGAGAACGACGCCGGCAACGATTACACGTATAGTCCGCCTCTCGGCCCGCCGAATCATTTGCCCGGCTTATCGCCAACCGGTGCGGCGGTCCCACCGTTGGCGCCCGTCTCCCGCAGCTTCAGGTATTCCTGGATCGACGCCACCCCCATCTGCTTGGCCTGCATCAGGCTCTCCAGATGCTCGCGCGTGTTAATCAGGCCCTTGGCCCGAATCATGCCGGCGCCGTCGATCAACACTCCGTACGGCAGCTTGCCGATCCGATAAGTCATGCCCAGTTCGCCGGAGAGCAGGTAGGGGAAATCCTCGAGTTGGTAGGACTTGATGAAACGGCGCTGCTCTTCGAGGTCGCCGTCGCTGGCGAGCACGGTTTCGAGCCAATCGGACTCGCTGCGGGCGACCGACCTGATGATCGGCAAGAGCTTCTTGCAGACCGGACAGCTCGGCGCCACGAACATCACCAGCAGGCTGCGGCCACCCTCTCGCGTTCCGCCGACCCGGACCGTGCCGCGCTTCAGCAGGTCGGGGATATCGAAGATCGGGGCCGGTTCGCCCTCCCTCGGTCCGCGGTCGAGCGTAAGCGCGCCCATCGGGGTGATGCGCTCGTGGAGGACGCCGATCTGGCGCAGCAGGGCGAAGACCGTGACCGCGAGCGCCAGCATCAGGACCCACAGCACGATTTGCGAAATCACCAGCGCCTCAAGCATAACGGGCTCCAAATTCGCGCAGCTTGGGGAGGTTCGCAATGGCGTAGTTGAGACTCGCGTAGATCAGCAGGATCGCGATCACGGCGCAAACAATTGTGAAATCGTCGAAGATCGTCAGCGCGCGTGGTTTGGGGCTTAGCAACAGCAACGCCACCATCGCGGCCAGCGCGCCGTTGCGGAGGATTAGCCATCCGCTAAGCGTCTGCCGCAGCGCCGGCCCGAAGCAGCCGCACTCGACGTCGTAGCGCCCGCGCGTCAGATTGATCGCGATAGCGATCGAGAAAGCCGCCAGCAGGATGAGTAATACGATCGCACCCGCGGCGCGCGACGCATACCGCAACACTGCGAGCGCCCCGGCGAACTCGGCTATCGGCAGCAGATAAGAAGTCGGTCGGGCCAGCACCGGCGGCACGATCCGATAGTTGATAACCGCGCTCTCGAACAGTTCGAGATTGCGCAGCTTGATCGCCGCCGAGCTAGCGAAAATCAGGCCCGCGGCGAACGCGGCGATCCACGCCACAGCCGGGTCAATCATGCTTCGTCCATCATGATTCGTCGCTCACGTTCGGCGGCGTCATCTCGCTAATGGGTGGTCGAGGCGCTTTGCGGCATCGGCACCGCAATCGGCGTTGTTACCGCGGCAGCAGGCATGGGCGCGCCGTAGATTATCCAGGGCGAACCGAGATCGTTGATCACGCCGCGATAAGTTCCGGCAACCGCATCGAAAGTCTGCAGTGTGCCGCGGTCATGCGAAGCCACGAACAGCAAGGGCTTGTCATCCGGGGTCACATAAATCGAATCGGCCTTCTGCGGCAGCACGATACGGCCCACGCGGTTCTTCCGGGCGACGTCGTAAAGCCAGATCTCGCTCCCCGATTGCTCTTGCGTCCAGTCGATGCCCTGATGCATCAAGACGTACAGCTGACCTCGCCGGGCGTCGATCGCCTCGAGTTCCCATCCGCCCGGAAGCCAATGCGCGGCCTGGTCAGGGCCGCTCAGCAGCGGCCATGAAACGCCCGGCTTAGCAGTGTCGCCGCTCAGATCGACCGGATAAACCGTCCCATGGTAGGAAACGAAATAGACCGTCGCGCCGATCATCACCGGCTGATCGAAAACCGGGTCCTTCTCGACGTCGAAAAACGGCTTGGCGCGATTCTTTGCCGTCGCCTTGCCGTCATCGCCGAACGTCACTGTCATCAACGAGCCATCGGCGCACATCGCGGTGAACTTGCGATTGCCCGAAAGCAGGATTTGCGTACATCCAGGCGTATCGATCTCGCCCAGCATCGTCTTGGCGTTGAGATCGACCACCGAGGTCGAGGTCGCCGGCGTCAGGTTGGATATCAGCATGAAACGATCGTCCGCCGTCACGCCGACCGTGTAGGGCTTGGGGTTCGAGAGCAGGCGTTTGGGCGGCAGGACCACTTCGCCGACCGGGTTGAGGGTGGCCGAATCGAAAATCGAGACCACGTCGGTGCGAACGCCGCGCGTGCCGCGGCTGTAAAAGGTGTCGGCCAGGTACAGCGTCTTATGATCCGGCGCGATCGCGAACACGCTCATGTAACCGCCGCTCAACATCCCCTCGAAGCTGAGCTTGTCGCCGTCGATTATCGAGATGCGCGCCTCCATGAAGTTCGTGACCGGGTCGAGGAGGTAGACCCAATGCGGTCCCGGCAGCGGCAGCACCCGGACCGTGCTCTTCTCCGGCGGAAGCTGGGCCAGCGCCGCCGACGCGACGCATAAAGCCGCGGTCATCGCGCCCGCGAGTTGCACGAGTCGGCGGCGCAAGCGCGATTTCGCAACCGATGTCTCAGTGGGTCTGGTCATGATCAACACCTGCCGTTGCGTCCGGTTCATCGACCGCCTGGTCGTGGGCTATATAAGCCGCAGTTCGCGGCCGGACTGGATAATCGCGTCGCTAGCTTCGTCCAGATCGGCGCGGGAGTGATCCGCGATGGGCGTGATTCGCAGCCGCGCGGTCCCGACTGGTACGGTCGGCGGCCGTATCGCAATCACGTACACGCCGCGTCTGAAGACCCGCGCAGCCAGCTCCATCGCGGCCTGCGCGTCGCCGATCATAATCGGAAGAATCGGCGATTGCGTCGGTCCGAATCTGAATCCGGCCGCCGCCAGTTGCTCGCGCAGGTACGCAGCGTTGTTCCACAGGCGCTGAATCCGTTGGGGCTCGGCTCCCATCGCCTCGATCGCTGCGTCGGCGGCGGCCGCGATCGCGGGTGGCAGGCCGGTCGTATAGATAAAGCTGCGCGCGCGATTGATCAGGAATTCGATCAGGACCGAAGAGCCTGCGACGTAAGCCCCATACGCTCCCAACGCTTTGCTCAACGTTCCGATCTGGACGTCGATTTCTTTCTCCAGACCGAACTCAGCCGCCAGGCCGGCGCCGCCGGGACCTGCGACGCCCACTGCATGCGCTTCGTCGATCATGGTCACGGCATCGAACTCTCGCGCCAATTCGACCATCTCCCGCAGCGGGGCGAAATCGCCGTCCATACTGAAAATCGAATCGCTGACGATAATGCGCCGACGGGCCGAGGCCGATTGTTGAAGCAGCGCGCGCAGGTGGTCAGGATCGCAATGGCGATAGATCCGTACGTCGGCCTGGCTCAGCCGGCATCCATCGATCAGGCTGGCGTGGTTGAGTTCATCGCTCAGGATAACGTCGCCCGTGCCGGCGAGAGCATCCAGCACGCCGAGGTTGGCAAGATATCCCGAGCCGAACACCAGTGCCGCCTCGGCACCTTTGAGGCCGGCGAGCTTCGCTTCAAGCCGACGAATGGGTTCTAGGTTTCCCGCGATCAGGCGCGCGGCCCCCGCCCCGACTCCGTAACGATCCAAGGCAGCAATCGCGGCCTGTTTCACCTGGGGATGCGCCGCCAGACCGAGATAATTGTTCGACGACAGCATGATCACGCTGCGTCCGGCATGATCGACGCGCGGCCCCTGTTCGCTCCCGATAACCCGCAGGCTTCTGCGCAGGCCAGTCCGCTCCAGGCGGGCAAGATCGCCGCGCAGCTCGTTGTCCAGAAAGCTCATCAGAACCCGATGCAAGCGTCGGGGGTAAAGCGACGCGGTAACATCAAGCTAACTGGATTGTCAAATCGGGGCAGTCTTCGATTCGGCGCGGCCCGCTTCGCGCGCCGATTTGTAAGCCTGCGGGGACTTTGATAATCGCCTCGATTATAGCTTCGCTGAAGTTTCCCCCAGGAGGCGATCATGCAAAGTCCCAAACCCAAGGTCTCAATCGAGACCGAGCCCTTTATCCCCTATGTCAAAGAAGCGGATTTCCCGGCACGGCTGAAGCCGGTGCTGGAACCCTATCAGCGCCGGATGGGTTTTGTGCCCAACGCTCTCAAACTCTACATGCATCGTCCGGAAATCGCCGAGACCTTGTGGACCCTGAACAGCAAGGTGATGCGCGACCCCTCATCGACGCTCGACCAGGGTCTCAAACGCCGGCTCGCCGCGGTCGCCTGTTCGATCAACGGCTGCGCCTATTGCACCGCGCATTCGTGCTCGATGCTCAAGCGGCCGCGCGGCCTGGAGGGTGAAGAGGGCTGGGGTCTCAGCGAAGAGGAGCTGCAGGCGCTGGTCAGCGGCAGCTTCGTGCCCAAGGACGAATTCGAGCGGGTCTGCTACGACTATGTACGCGCCGCTTCGGCCGAACCGACCGCGGTGCCCGACGAGCTGCTGCAGCGCCTCCAGGCTCATCTGACGCCGCCGCAGGTGATCGAACTAGCGTGCGTGGTCGGTTTCTGGAAGTTCTACAATACGGTCCACGACAGCCTGCATATCCCGGTCGAATCGTTTCTGCTCGGCGATACCGGCTACGTCGATCTGGCCCCGGTCCACGCCGGCAAGT
>DATJRJ010000256.1:0-125141 GCA_035504735.1 Binataceae bacterium (SeqCode) | reverse complement strand
AAAACCATGGCGGTGCTGCACGGCTTCGTCCCGAATCAGGGCGACGCGTGGGAATACACCAGCCGCGAGCTGACGCGCTATTTCGAGCGTGCGGTCACCAAGAGAGACGTGAACCTGGCGCTTTCCAATCGGCCGCTGGTCGAGACGATTACCGAGCAGGAACCCTCGAGCGCGATTCGCGACCTGATCGGTGCCTATCTCGGCGTGGCCGCGCTGCTGGGCCGGCGCACCGCGGAACTGCACCTGGCGCTCGCCGCCGGCATCGACGATCCGGCCTTCGCACCGGAACCGTACTCGATGCTCTATCAGCGCTCGACCTATCAGTCGATGCGAAATCTGTTGGGCCAGGTGCTACGGCAGGTTCGCGGCCGTGTCGAATCGGTTGAGCCGGAGCTGCGCGTTCCGCTGCAACGTCTGATCGCCAGCCAGGACCGTATCAACGGACGCCTCGGGGCATTCATGAGCCGGCGCTTCAATATCATTCGCACGCGCTGCCATGGCGATCTGCATCTCGGACAAGTCCTCAACACCGGCAAAGACTTCATGATCATCGACTTTGAGGGCGAGCCGGCGCGCTCGCTCGACGATCGCCGCCGCAAGCGCTCGCCGCTGCGCGACGTCGCCGGGATGCTGCGCTCGTTCCATTATGCGTCACTGGTTGGGCTGTTCGAGCGGCTGCGCAGCGGCGCACTCGGTATTAACGATTTCAATGCGACCGAGCCCTGGGCGCGCCTGTGGCAGACCTGGTGCTCATGGGCGTATCTCGACGGTTACCTCAAGGTTGCCGGCCATGCGCCGTTCATCCCCAGCGATCGCGAAGACCTGCGCGTCCTCCTCGACGCGCTGCTGCTGGAGAAGGCAATCTATGAGATCGGCTACGAACTGAATAACCGACCCGACTGGCTACGAGTGCCGCTCCATGGGATCGAAGAGATCCTCGGCACGGAGTCCGGCGATGCAGGATAATACGGGATTTAGCGGTATGCAGGCGGTCGAAGCTAAAGCGCTACTTGAACTTCGCGAGACGAATCCGCACGCCATTCTCGGACCCCATCCGTTCGATCATGGCGTGATCGTGAGGGCTCTGCGTCCCGATGCCGACGAAATTGTCCTGCTTCCCGACGACGGCTCGCCTCAACCGATGGAGCGGCTTTTGCGCGACGGCCTCTTCGAGACGCTGGTCCGCGATCGCACTCGCCTCGGCTATCGTCTCGAGTTGCACTACGGTGGCGGCGGGGTCACCACCATTCACGATCCCTATGCTTTCGCACCCACGCTCGGCGAGCTCGATCTTTATCTAATCAATTCCGGCCGCGACGAACGCACCTACCAGAAGCTCGGCGCGCATCCGGGCGAACACGAGGGCCTGCACGGCGTGGCGTTCGCAGTGTGGGCGCCGAATGCAGCGGGTGTCAGCGTGGTCGGCGATTTCAACCATTGGGACGGTCGTATCCATCAGATGCGTGCGCTCGGCGGCTCGGGAATCTGGGAACTGTTCATCCCTGAGCTCGCGCCCGGCGCCTGTTACAAATACGAGCTGCGGATGCGCGGCGGTGGTCCGCCGATGCTCAAGACCGATCCCTACGCCGCCGCGATGGAAGAACCGCCGCGCACCGGCTCGGTGGTCTACCAGCCCGCCTACCGCTTCACCGATCAGGAATGGCTCGAGCGCCGCGCGAACCTCAATCCCTATCGCTCGCCGATGTCGATCTACGAGGTGCATCTCGGCTCTTGGCGGCGCGACCCCGACCACCTCCAGCGCCAGCTTTCTTATCGCGAGCTCGCCCCGATGCTCGCCGATTATGTTAACGACATGGGTTTCACGCACGTCGAGCTATTGCCCGTGATGGAGCATCCGTTCGCGCCGTCGTGGGGCTACCAGGTGAGCGGCTATTTTGCGCCGACCGCGCGCTGGGGCAGTCCTGACGATTTCCGTTTTCTGGTCGATCATCTGCACAACCGCGGCATCGGCATAATTCTCGATTGGGTGCCGGCGCACTTTCCCAAGGACGATTTCTCGCTCGGCCGCTTCGACGGCACCGCGCTCTACGAGCATCTCGATCCGCGCCAGGGCGAGCATCCCGACTGGGGCACCTATATCTTCAACTACGGCCGTAGCGAAGTCCGCGCCTTCCTGATCGCGAGCGCGCTGAACTGGCTGGGCGAGTATCACGCCGACGGCCTGCGGGTCGACGCGGTGGCCTCGATGCTCTACCTCGATTACGCGCGGCGCGCCGGTGACTGGATTCCCAATCGCTACGGCGGGCGCGAGAATCTCGACGCGGTCGAGTTCATCCGCCAGCTCAACGAGACCGTCTACCGGCTCAATCCGGGCGCCACGATGGTGGCCGAGGAATCAACCGCCTGGGGCGCCGTCAGCCGCCCGACCTACGTCGGCGGACTCGGCTTCGGCTTCAAATGGGATATGGGCTGGATGCACGATACGCTGCGCTACTTCACGCTCGATCCGATCCATCGCCGCTTTCATCATCAGGATCTCACCTTCGGCTTTCTCTACGCCTGGAGCGAGAACTTTATCTTGCCGCTGTCGCACGATGAGGTGGTGCACGGCAAGAGCGCGATGCTCTCCAAGATGCCGGGCGATCGATGGCAGCAGTTCGCCAACCTGCGCTCGCTTTACGGTTATATGTGGGCGCATCCGGGCAAGAAACTGCTCTTCATGGGTTCCGAGTTCGGGCAGTGGCGCGAATGGTATCACGGGGAGAGCCTCGACTGGCATCTATGCCAGTACGAGGAGCATCGGGGCTTGCAGCTTCTGGTGCGCGATCTGAATCGGCTTTATCGTGAAGAGCCGGCGCTCTGGGAGGGCGATCCCGAGCCGGCCGGTTTTCAGTGGGTCGACCTGCACAATGCCGATGAGAATGTGATCGCCTTTTTGCGCATCGCGCCCCAAAGCGGCCGCCGCCTTCTGTGCGTCTGCAACTTCGCGCCGGTGGTGCGGCGCAATTATCGCGTCGGCGCGCCGGCCGAAGGGGTCTACCACGAGATTCTGAATACCGATTCGACGTTCTATGCAGGCAGCGACGTCGGCAATGGCGGCGCGCTCGCGGCTGAGCCGATCCCATGGCACGGCCTCCCGCATTCGCTCAATCTGACGCTGCCGCCGCTCGCCACGATGTGGTTCACCGTACCGTAAAACCAGAGAACCGATGAAACCGGACGGCGCGAAACAGCCACGAGTAAATCATGGATCCGATAGCGTCTGAGCCACCCCCGCCGCCGGGTTGGGCGGACCGGCTCGGGCAGCGTGCCGGTCTGGTCGAGTCACTGTTGTTGCGACGGCTGCTGATCGTCGGCGCGCTCGGCGTGATGGTGATGATCGGGCTGTTTCTCTCGAATTTCTCCAGCGAGAAATCGCACGACTACTGGTTCGCGATGTTTCCGATCTTCGGCATCGCCTGCCTCGCCCATGAACTGGCCTCGGGCCGCGCTTACGACGTGGCGTTGTGGCGAATCGTGCTGCGGCAGGTGCTGCATTGGATCGGTCCGATCGTCGCGGTCGAGATTTTGTTTATGCAGTATCAGCGCGGACAGATGTCCACCAATGCGGTCGCTCTCACGATCATCCTCTTGCTCGCCACCACCAGCTTTCTGGCCGGGATTCACTTTGATCGGAGTTTCTACTGGGTAAGCGCCTTTCTGATTTTCGCGGCGCTGATTGGAACTGAGGTTGAGACCTACATCTGGCTGGTAATCGTCTTGTTTCTGATCGGCGCCGCGCTCGCCGTCCTGTCGGTGATACTGCTTCATCGCGGTCGCCAGGCGCGCATCGGCAATGCGCCCCCGCCTATTCCATAAGGCAACGGCGCGAGCATTTCGTTTACAACACCCTTGGCTGCGGGCAGCATCGCGGTTTATTCCAGGCGCTCGACGTCTCGGAGCGTCGGAAATAATTTCATCCATAGCAGCGCCACGGCGATGGTTCCCACCCCGCCGATCACGACCGCCGGCATCGCGCCAAACAAGGCCGCGGTGATGCCGCTCTCGAATCCGCCAAGTTGGTAGGAAGCGTTGACGAACAGAAAATTCACCGCGCCGACTCGGCCGCGCATCTCGTCGGGGGTTGCCAACTGCACCAGCGAGATGCGAATCACCATGCTCACCGTATCGGCCGCACCCAGAATGGCCAGCGCGAGAATCGAAAGCCAGAGCAGATACGAGACGCCGAACACCACTGTCGCCAGACCAAAGATCATAACGGCCTGAAACATCCGCATTCCGACCCGGCGGGTGAGGGGACGGCGCGCCAGCACGGCTGTCATCAGCAACGCGCCGGCGGCAGGCGCGCTGCGCAGTACGCCAAGTCCCCACGGCCCGATGTGCAGGATGTCGCGAGCATAAATCGGCAGTAGCGCAGTCGCTCCGCCCAGCAGCACGGCAAACAGATCGAGCGATATGGTTCCCAGGATCGCTGGGTTGCGGCGCACGAAGCCCACGCCAGCGAACAAGGCGCCGAACGTCGGCGGTTCCCTGCTGGTCACGGGCCGGTCCAGCCTGATTGCCGCGTTCAGTATCCCGGACGCCAACCAGAACACCGCCATCAGCGCGTAAGGCACGCCGGGCGCCAGCACATAGGCCAGCCCGCCCAACGCAGGCCCGCTGATCATCGCGACCTCAAACGCGGCGGTGGAAAGCGCGGTGCCTTTCTGCAGCATCCCCTCCGGCACCACACCGGGCAGCAAAGCCGCCGTGGCTGGGCTGTCAAAGGCCGTGGTCACGCCGAGCACTGCTACCGCGGCAAAGATCTCCGTCACCGTCAGCCATCCGGCAAAACTGCCCCAGGCCAAAAATGCCGAGGCCAGTGCATCGGCGATCTGGCATATCTGCACTACCCGCCTGCGGTCGTAGCGATCCGCAGTGTGCCCCGCGACGAAAACGAGAAATGCCGTGGGAATAAACTGCACCAGCCCCACCAGGCCAAGGTCGAACGCGCTGCCGGTCAGCGCATAGATCTGCCAGGCCACCGCCACAACTCCGATCTGAGAGGAAAATTCGGAAAGGCCACGCGCCCAAAAATAAAATAGGAAGGGCTGGTGGCGGAACAGATTTCCCGATCTGTCGGATGGGGCGGACAAGCTAGCCAAAACTTCTCACGCTTTTTTCATCCGGGGTGGAGGTCTGTACGTCTGCGGCAAGACAAAAACGCAGCCGGCCGCAGAAGCGCCGCGATTAAGGCACCGGCTTCACATCCTCCATCAGCGTCCAGAAACCTTCGGCGAGCGTCGGATGGATATACACGGCGCCTTTGAGCAGCGTATATGGCGCGCCTGCCATCATAACCGCTCCAAGAATCTGTACCAGCTCGCCGCCGTCGGTACAGAGCAGCGCCGCGCCGAGGATTCGGTCCTCCGCGGCATCGATGACGATTTTCATAAACCCGGCAGTCTCATCACGTTCGAGGGCACGCGACACCCGGCTCATCGGAATTTTTCCGATCTTGAGGCGCTGCCCATCGGCGCGCGCCTCGGCCTCGGTCATCCCGACTCGTCCCAGTTCCGGATCGGTGAAGACGGAATAGGGTACGAGGCGATGTTCGATGCTGAGATTTTTGCCCTCGATCAGATTGCCGTAGACGACCTGGTAATCGTTAAACGAGATGTGCGTGAAGGCGGGGCCGCCCTTGACGTCGCCGAGTGCCCACACACCGGGGACGTTGGTTTCGAGCCGCCCGTTCACCTCGATGTAACCGTGATCGTCGAGTGCGAGGCCGGCATGCTCGACGCCCAGGTCGTCGGTGTTAGGGCGGCGGCCGGTAGCGATCAGCAAGTGCGTGCCCTCGATGGTGCTCCGCCGGCCGGCGGCCTCCAGATCGAGTTGCAGCCGGTCCTCCCGCTTGGCGACGCGGTTTGCGCTGGCGCCCATCACGAACCGGATACCTTCGTCCTCGAGAATCTTGCGCAGCTCGCTGCTTACGTCAGAATCCTCGTGCGCGATGATCCGATCGGCATGTTCGACGATCGTGACTTCGCTGCCAAAGCGCCGGAACATCTGGCCGAACTCGAGACCGATATAACCGGCGCCGAGTATCAACAGATGCCTGGGAATCTCGCGCAACTCCATGGCGGTGGCGTTGGTCAGATAATCGACTTTATGGAGGCCGTCGATTTTCGGGATCGCCACGCGCATGCCGGTATCAATGAAGATGCGCTCGCTCTCGAGTATCTCGCCGTCGACGCTGAGCTGGTGCGGCGCGATAAATCGGGCGCGGGCGCGATAAAAGCGCAGACGCGGGCGCGCGCTAATCTTGCGTTCCTGGCCGCCGCGAAAGTCGAGCACCATCCGCTCTTTGCGGGCCACGATTGCGGCGAGATCGACGCGCATCCCAGTCGTGTGGATGCCCCATTTCATCGCGTTGCGCACGTAGTGGGCGATCTGGGCAGATGCGACCATGGTCTTGGTCGGCGTGCATCCAGTATTGACGCAAGTGCCGCCGACCTGATCGCTTTCGATCAACGCCACATTCCATCCCTGGTCGGCGAGCTTCTGAGAGAGCGGATTTCCGGCCTGCCCGGCGCCGATCACAATCGCGTCATACTTCGTCATAGACGTCCCCTTGAAACCGCAAAGGGCGGCGGCAATCGATCATGACATCGTGCCGCGCGATTGCCTAAACGCACATGGTAACTGGGTGATCCGACGCTACATCGGGCGGCAGCATACCTGCGCGATCCAATGGCAACTTATTGCAGACATCATCATGATCTGGAACCATATTTTTCGTGCGCTGCCCGATCTGCAAGAAAGTCAGCGATGGTTCCCCGGCTAATCGGTTCCGGCCGTTCTGCTCCGAACGCTGCCAAATGGTCGACCTCGGAACGTGGGCGGGCGAGGGCTACCGAATCGCGGGCGGAAAGCGCGACGACCGCGCCCATCCCGATGATCGCAAGAAGGAACGCCTGCTGAATTGAGATGCCGTCCGGGCTCGCCAGGCTCTGCGGTTCGCTTGCCGATTCCGTCTTCCACAGCCAGAATGAGCAGTCGCGGCGCGACCCAATCGCCGCCGGATCGATCGAGTTATCACGATGCCTAGAAAACTGCGGTTCGCGATCGGCGTCGGATTGGTGATAGCCGCCGTCGCCTACCTGATCACGGCTGCCATCCAGAGCACCTCGGAGTACTACCTGACGGTCAACGAAGTCAGGGCGCGGGAAACGGAATTGATGGGCCAGAGCTTGCGTATCGCCGGGCGCGTCAAGCCGGGGACAATCCGATGGGATCCGATAACGCTGACCCTTCGGTTCACGATGATGCCGCTGCCGCAGAACGATGGCGGTGCGACGGTGGAACCGGTGGCAGCCGGAGACCCGCCGGTGCTGTTCAACGTGGTCGCGCGGGGCGAGCCGAAACCCGACATGCTGGCCGATAATCGCGATGTAATCGTCGAGGGGCGGCTGCGCAAGCCGTCGCAGGTCGAAGCGAGCCAGGTTCTGACCAAGTGCCCCTCCAAGTACGTTCCGGATAAAAAGGGCTAGCGGTCCGATGCCACTGCTGGGTCAATTGGCGCTCGCGCTCGCGCTCATCCTCGCGTTGTATTCGATCGGCGCAAATCTCTACGGTATTCGCCGCGGGCTTCCGGAACTAATCGCCAGCGCGCGTCATGCCTTGTGGGCGATGTGCGCGATGGTCACGGTCGCGATGGTCGTGCTGTGGACCGAGCTTTTGCGCAGCGACTTCTCGCTCGAGTACGTCGCTTCCTACTCCAGCACCACGCTGCCGACCATCTATAAGGTAACCGCGCTGTGGGGCGGGCAGCAGGGCTCGTTGCTGTTCTGGACCTGGCTGCTTTCGATCTTTACGGCGATCGTCGCCTGGCAGAACCGCCGCCGCAATCTCGAAATCGCGCCGTGGGCGCTGTCGGTGATGGCGGGCGTCGCGATCTTCTTTCTGGCGATGCTCAACTTCGTTACGCGGCCATTTGCGTTACTCGCCATCGTCCCGGCGCAGGGCACCGATCTGAATCCGCTGCTGCAGAACTACTGGATGGCGATCCATCCGCCGTCGCTCTATACCGGGTATGTCAGCGCCACCGTGCCGTTCGCGTTCGGCGCGGCGGCGCTAATCACCCGCAAGCTCGACGATAGCTGGATACGCACCACGCGCCGCTGGGCAATCTTCTCGTGGTTCTTTCTCACGCTCGGCAATCTGTTCGGCGCGCGCTGGGCCTACGAGGTGCTGGGTTGGGGCGGTTATTGGGCGTGGGACCCGGTCGAGAATGCCGCCTTCATGCCGTGGCTGGTGATGACCGCCTACCTGCACTCGGTGATGATCCAGGAACGCAAGGACATGTTGAAGGTCTGGAACCTGGCGCTGATCGGGATGGCGTTCGGACTGACCCTGTTCGGCACGTTCATTACGCGCAGCGGCGTGATCTCGTCGGTCCACTCTTTCACCCAATCGGGCCTCGGGCCGTATTTTCTGACCTTTCTCATCAGCGTCGCCGTGCTCTACGCTGCGCTGCTGATCTCACGTGTGAAGGATCTGCGCACTCCCGCCGAGTTCGAATCCTATCTCTCGCGCGAGGCGGCCTTCCTTTTCAATAACCTGGCGCTGATCGGAATCGCTTTCGCGGTCTTTTGGGGCACGCTCTTTCCGGTGCTGTCGGAGGCTGTGCGCGGGATTAAGATCACCGTCGGGCCGCCGTTCTTCAATCGCGTCAATGCACCGCTCGCGCTGGCGCTGATCTTCCTGATGGGCGTTGGACCATTGATCGCATGGCGGCGCACCACGCCGCGCAATCTCGCCCGTAACTTCGCGACGCCGGTGATTTTCGGCGTCGTCACCGGTCTCTGCGCGCTGCTCGCGGGCCTCGATCAATGGTATGCGCTCACCGCCTTCTCGCTCGCGGCCTTCGTGCTCGGCACGGTGCTGGTTGAGTTCCGGCGCGGAGTGCTAGCCCGTGGTCATCTGGTTGCAGAACCGCCCGCGCGCGCCCTGGTCAATCTGGTCGCCAAGAACAACCGTCGCTACGGCGGCTACGTGATCCACGTTGGCGTGATCTTCGCTTTCATCGGGATCGTCGGCTCTTCGTTTTTTAAGACCGAGGTGAAACGCAGCGTCAAAACCGGCCAGAGCTTCACCATCGGCCCGTATGAGCTGCGTTACGCCGGACTCGATTCCACCGAGACGCCCCATGTTGAAACGGTGCGCGCCCAAGTGATCGTGATGCGCAACGGACGCCAGGTCGCCGCGCTGGCGCCTGCCAAGCTCTTCTACAAGGCGGCGAATCAGCCCGCGACTGACGTGGCGATTCGCTCGACCCCGGCGGCCGATCTCTACCTGGTACTGGCGGGATTCGACCAGGCTTCGGCGACTGCGACCTTCCAGGTCTTCCTGACGCCGCTGGTCTTCTGGATCTGGTTGGGCGGCTTCGTAATGGCGTTCGGGACGGTGATCGCGATGTGGCCGAATGTGCGCGAGCGAGCCGCGATTGCCGCCAGCGTGCGCGGCCGAATCCCCGAAGATCGATTTGCGTCCGAGCCCGCCGCGGGAGGCCGCTGATCGCGAGGCGCATGAAGCTCGCTTTCGCAATCGCGATACTCGCGCTACTGACGATCGTTCCGGCTGCTGCCCCGGCGGTTTCACCGAAGACTACTCGCCAGGCAGTGTCCGAGGGGCTGACCTGCCAGTGCGGATGCGGTCTGACGGTCGCCAACTGTAATCATCCGAACTGCGAGTTCTCGGTCCCGGCCCGCGAAAAGATCGATAGGATGATCGCGCAGGGGATGGATCGTGTGCAGATAATCGCGATCTTCCGCGCCAAGTATGGCGAGAAGGTGCTTTCCGCGCCGACCACCGAGGGTTTCAACCTGTTGGCCTGGGTCATTCCGCCACTGGCGATCCTGATCGGTGCGATGCTGGTGATGTTAACGACCTCACGCTGGCGCGCCGCGCGACCGCTGCCGGTTCCGCCCGGAGGCCCCAAACCCGCGCCGGTGGGCGCCGGCAATCCGGCCCTGCGGCGCGAACTCGAACGCCGGCTGAAAGAGGAAATCTAGTGCCGTGATCTACTTGGCGGCGATCCTGATCGTGGCCGGCGTGGCGCTCTTCGTGGCGGCTCCGCTGACGGGCGAGTCGCTGCGG
Source organism: Binataceae bacterium (SeqCode) (assembly GCA_035504735.1). Lineage (GTDB taxonomy): Bacteria > Desulfobacterota > Binatia > Binatales > Binataceae > JAJPIG01. The sequence continues at coordinate 115,040 of DATJRJ010000256.1, read as the reverse complement.
CGGCGTAGCCCGCGTCCCTCGGTTGAGGCCGAGCGCCTGCGGCATGAACGCGAACTCGCGCTACAGGGGCTCCGCGATCTCGAGTTCGACCGCGAGATGGGCAAACTCTCCGATGCCGATTACGCCGCCCTCAAGTCGCCGCTCGAGGAGCGGGCGCTGGCCGCGATGAGTGCGCTGGGGCGGCTTCGTTCCGAGGTCGCTCTCGGCGCGTCCGCGGTCTCGCCCGCAGCATCGGTGCGGACGTTGCGGGCCGTGGCGGCACCCGCAGGCGCCGCTGCCCGCCGCGTCCGCTTCTGCCCGCAGTGCGGCGCTGCTGTCGGCCCATCGCATAAATTCTGTGCCGGATGCGGCGTGCCGCTTGCCGAACTAAGGCGCGCGGGCGGCGAGGCCGGCTGATGGATCAGCCGGCCCTCGCCGCCCGCGGGGTGTCGATGACCTTCGGCCTCGTGCCGGTGCTGCGCGATATCGACTTCGAGCTCTGGCCCGGCACGCTCGCCGCAATCAGTGGCGCCAACGGCTCCGGCAAATCGACCCTGGTCAAGATTTTTGCGGGGCTGCTGCGTCCAAGCAGCGGGACGGTCGCGATCTTCGGGGGACACGCCGAGCGCTCCAGAATCGGCCTTTTGAGCCATCAGAGCTGGCTGTATCCGAACCTGACCGCCGGCGAGAATCTGGAGTTTTACGCGGCGCTCTATGGTCTGCGCGACGCTCGCGGGCGGGCCGCACAATGGCTCAAGCGCGTTGGGCTGGAAGCACTTGGCAGTTATCGCGTGCGTACGATCTCGCGCGGCAACGAGCAGCGCCTCGCGGTCGCCCGCGCTCTGATCGCCGATCCGGGCTTGATTATCATGGACGAGCCATTAACTGCGCTGGATTCGGCCGGTGTCAGGCTCGTGAAAGACCTGATCGGGGAAACACTGGCGCGCAACTGCGCGGTGCTGATCACAGCGCATAGCGCGGAGGCGCTGGCGGGGCTCGATTTTCAGCTCTACGAAATCAGCCGCGGACGCCTCGCTCGCAGCGATCACGAGCGGCTTGCCGGCCACGGGTAATCCCCGCCATGTCCGGCTTCGGCGCTATCTTACGAAAAGACCTGATGCTCGAATTGCGCTCGGGCGAGAGCACGATTGCGATGGTCGCGCTCTCCATGCTGATTTTGGTGGTGATCGTTTTCGCGCTCAGCCAGGCCGGTGCGCGTGGCGCCGAAGCCGCCGCCGGCGCGCTCTGGATTGCGCTGTTGTTCGCCGGGATGCTCGGGGCGACGCGCGCGCTTGGCGCCGAGCGTGAGAACGGATGTATCAACGGGCTGTTGATGAGTCCGGTTGATCGCGCGACGATCTATGTGGCCAAGCTCGCCGCCGCGCTGATCTTCATGGCGGTTGCCGAGATCGCAGCAGTCGTGTTGATGGTCCTGTTCTTCAATCTGAATTTCGATTTCGGCCTGCTGCGCATGATCCCGGTGCTGATACTGGGCCTGATCGGTTTTGCCGCGCTCGCCACGATGCTGGCAGCGATTTCGAGCCATACGCGGCTCGGGGACCTGATTTTGCCGATGCTTGCGGTGCCGATTTTCGTGCCCGCTCTGATCGCCGGCGTCAAAGCGTCGGCCGTGCTGCTGGGCGGCGAACCGTTCGCAGCGGCTACCGTCTGGATCAAGATCCTGATCGCGTTCGACGTGATTTATACGATCGCGGGCTATCTGCTATTCGAGCATGTAGCCGCCGGCGAGGGCTGAGGTTTCAATCTCGCCGGCGGCCACAGAGCGGGTCAAATCGTGCGGGCTAGCGCATCACCTGAGCCAACCCGGAGACGGTCGAGTACTTGCCGACGTCGTCCATGTTTTCGCCGTAGCGGTTTCGGCAGGCGGCGTTGCCTCCAGTCGACAGTCCGTCAGGAGTCTTGAAGGCCCAGAAAGAGAGATGGTCGTTCTGGACGTCCCATTGATTGGCCCAGCCATTGGGCGTGATTGCGGGGCCTTGTCCCGGAACGTCGGTGGCTACTACCGGCCAGACATTCATCTTCCAGAATTTCATTGATTCGTCATAAATGTCCTGCCAGAAGGACATCTTGGTCTCTTTGTCGATCCACATCAGCCGTTTGCCGTAGCAATAGCCAGAGCGCTGGGAAGGTACCCGACGCACGTCGATCTCCCAGGTGTCGCGCACCTCGAAAGTTCCGACGCTAGGCTTGGCAAAGAACACCGGCTGATAAAAGTTGCTCCAGTTGTCAACGATGTTGACGTTCTCTTCGATGTCGCCGAGGATTTTCTGCTCCCTCACCACGGTGGCATCAAAGCGGGAGAAACCGCCGTTGAAGCCGTTGACCCGGGGATCGTCCAGGATCAGGTCGCTGCCGATAAACGGTGTGCAACGGGCCGCGGTCGAAAGCCGCAGCGAGCGGCGCAAGGCCGGGATGAACAGGAAGGTGTTCTCGGGCTTGGTGTAATCGGTGTAATAGATCGTGAGGTCAGTGGTGTACTTGGCCTGTTCGGGAAAATTGACCATCACGTATTCGCTGTAATCCATACCCTGCGCTTGCGGATCATTCAGCGGCTGCCCGGGGTCTCCGATGTGGCTCAGGCGCCGGTAAACGAACATCGCCATCTGCCGGTAGACGTTGCCGAAGCGATCTTCGAAGCCGGAGTAAGTGTTGCCGCAAATGAGGTAGGGCACGTAGGCGAACCAGTTGTCGATCAGGATCTTGAGACCCATCCGCGGCTCGGCCGGGTTCGGAAATGGCCAGCCCGAGACATAGCCCGTCATGGTATGCGAGCCATCGGGCAGGTCCACGATCTTGACCTGGTTGGCGTATTTCTCGGTGTATTCCTCGAAGCTCTTCGGCGGGGGGACGTGGTGGGTTGGTCCGATCACGATCCGGAAATCGGGCGGGAACTTCCAGAAGTAACTTCCGGCGAACATCCCCTGCATCCCCGGCGGCATGTATTCCTTGTACTTCTGCCAGTTCTGCATGTTGATGACGGTGCCGACCGGCAGGTTCTCCTCTTCGGTAGCGGCAGAGCAGGCGCTTGACCATGCGAAGGCCGCCATGACCAGCAGCATCGCGGCGCAAGCCAATTGTTTGCGGACAACTCTATTCATCTCTTGAGACCCCCAAGTCTCATTTTGGTTATGATCACCAAGCGATCCGAAGTCCCACTCCAGATCTTCCGGCTTCAGCGAGCTATGCTACACAGCAAATTCGTTTGTCAAGCGCGACGACCGGCGCTCAATGGTACGCGAATCCAGACTACCTGGTAGACGAGGCTAGTGATCACGGGTGGCTGGGCTGTCAACTCCTCGCCGCGATGCTGATAGAACTACGACTTGCGGCAGGAGCCACTTGCGGATGAATCGCAGATTGATACCGACGCTTGGGATCATCACGGCTGCCCTGATGGTCGCGGCGCTCTATATGGTTTTTCTCTACGTTCCGAATGAGGCGACGCAGGGAATCGTGCAGCGGATTTTCTATTTCCACGTCCCCTGCGCCTGGGTCGCGTTTGCCGGCTTCGGCCTGGTGGCGATTTCGGGCGCGCTCTACTTGTGGCTCGGGCAGCGGGTATGGGACAACCTTGGCCGGGCTGCGGCCGAGACCGGGATGGTGTTCTGCACACTGGTGCTGATCACCGGCTCGATCTGGGCCAAGCCGATTTGGGGTGTGTGGTGGACCTGGGATTCGCGCCTCACGACCACGCTGCTGCTCTGGCTGTTGTATGGCGGGTACCTGATGCTGCGATCGGCGGCCGACCAGAGCCCGAACGGCGCGCGGCTCGCCGCCGTGGTCGGGATTATCGCGGCGCTCGATGTGCCGGTGGTAGTCGTCTCGGTGCGGCTGTGGCGCACGATCCATCCGGCGGTGCTGCTCACGCGCCAGGGGGGCCATGGACTGGAAGACCCGCGGATGGTCGCGACGCTGATGGTCGCGATGGCCGCATTTACGGCAATGTTCGCGTGGCTGCTGATTCTGCGCCTGGCGACGCTGCAAACCCGCGCGCGGCTCGACCGTCTCACGATCGCGCTGGCGCTGACCGAGGCGGCAATCGGGGATTGAGGATGGAGAATTTAGGCTACCTGTTCGCGGCCTATACGATTATTTTCGCCATGATCTTTCTGTATGTGATGTTTATCTGGCGCCGCCTACGCCGGCTGGAACGGGAAGTGGCGGCGCTCGCTAGCCGGCTCGAGGCACTCGGCGAAAAACTGGCGGTTAAACGTTCGGTATCGTGAGCTGCTTGCGCCGTCCAAATCGATGGTCATCTTGAGAGCATAGGATGGAATTTCGCGACTACTACAAAGACCTGGGCGTGGCGCGCGGCGCTACCGCCGCCGAGATCAAGAGCGCTTATCGCAAACTCGCCCGCAAGCATCATCCCGACGTTAATCCCAACAACAAGGATGCCGAGGCGCGTTTCAAAGAGATCAACGAGGCCTACCAGGTGCTGGGCGACGCCGAGAAACGCAAGAAGTACGACCAACTCGGCGCTGATTGGGAACGCGGCACTCCCCAGGAGGACATCTTCCGGCAGTATTCCGGACCGCACAGCGGCAATGCGGGCGGCGGGTTCAGCGATTTTTTCGATCGCTTCTTCGGTGGCGGCGGCTTCTCGATGGGCGGCGGGCGCGGACGCCGCGGCGGCTCGCGAACAGCCTCCGAATTCGCCGATTTCGGCGCGGGCGGCGGCGCGCCGGTGCGCGCGCCGGACCTGGAGACCGAGGTCACGATTTCGCTGCGCGAAGCGATGCAGGGTAGCAAGCGGCGTCTCGATCTGGTGGCCGAGGACGACTGCCCGCAATGCGGGGGCACCGGCATGATCACGCGCGAGGAAACGCGCGAAAAGATGCGCGTGATCCGCTCCGCCGAACCCTGCCCGCGATGCGGCGGACGGGGCACTGTCGCGGCGCGCCGGACGCTCGAAGTGACGATTCCGGCCGGGATGGTCGACGGCGACCGGATTCGGCTCAAAGGACAAGGCGGAAGGGGGCCACGGCCGGAATTCAACGGCGATCTGTTTCTGACCGTCAAACTCGCGCACGACTCGATCTTCACGGTTTCCGGACGCGATCTCCGCTGCGAGCTACCGACGTGGGATTACGAAGCGGCGCTCGGTGCCGAGGTTACTGCGCCGACGGTCGATGGCCGGGTCTCGCTTAAGATTCCGGCGGGTAGCCAGGCCGGGCGTGTGATGCGGCTGCGCGGGCGTGGGATTCCGGCGCGCGGCAAGCGCATCGCGGGCGATCTGCTCTATGAAATCAAGGTCCTCGCCCCAACCGATATGACCGACCAGGAACGGCATCTGATGCAGCAACTGGCCGAGAGCCGCAAAGCCCGGGGGGTACCTGACCCGCGCGCCGACCTGACACGGGAGTCATGAGATGAGGGGGAGATCGATGGTGCGGCGCAGGATTTCGAGGGTTGCCCGCCGCCCGGCCAGGGTGCCGACCTTCTTGAGCCGCGCCGCGCTCTGCCGATTGGCTGATATCACGGACAGGCAGCTCCGGGTTTGGGAAGAGGAGGAACTAATAGCGCCGGTGCGGATAATCGAGTTGGAGGGAAATCGCGAACCGCTCTACACGCGCAAGGCGCTCGAGCGGGTAAGGCTGATTCGGACGCTGGCCGAGGAACTCGAAATAAATTTGCCGGGAATCGAGGTGATCCTGAACCTGCTTGAGAGGCTGGCCGGATAGGCGAGGGCCTGGAATTAACGCCCCATCAAATAAGGCGATCGAACGAGTCGAGGCCGCCCTGACCGCTGCCTTGGCACGCCTGGAATTGGCGCCGGACGAGATGATTCTGGTGGCGCTCTCAGGCGGACCCGATTCGGTGGCGCTGCTCTATGCCATGCGTCGCGGAGGGCACCGGATCGCCGCGGCCCATCTGAACCATCATTTGCGCGGCGCCGAATCGGATCGCGATGAAAGTTTCGTGCGCCGGCTCTGCGATGAGCTCGGGATCGAGCTGATCGTCGAGCAGGCTGCGCTCGGCCGCGATTCGTCCAATCTTGAGGAACGGGCGCGCGACGCGCGCCACGATTTCCTCGATCGCGCCGCGGACCGGCTCGCGGCCCGCTATATCGCACTCGGCCATCAGGCGGACGATCAAGCCGAAACCATCATGCTCCGGATGCTGCGTGGTGCCGGCATCGCCGGTTTGTCCGCGATGGCCGAGTGCGGTCCGGGGCGGCTCATCCGACCGCTGCTCAGGCTGCGGCGTTGCGATCTCGCCGCCTATCTTGAGGCGCTCGGCGCACAATTCGTCTCCGATAGCTCAAATCGCTCACCGCGCCATCTGCGCAATCGCGTGCGTATCGATCTGCTGCCGGCGATCGAGCACGGCTATGCGCCCGGTTTTTCGCGCCGCCTGGTCGAACTCGGCGCCGAAGTGCGGGCGGTTGATGACTTCCTGAGCGCCAGCGCCGAACGTGAACTGAACGGTCGTTTAACCGGCGACCAGCGGCTGAACCTATCGGGCTTTCCGGGCCTTCATCCGGCCTTGATGGCCGCGATGCTGCGCAAATTCATCGCCGATCGTATCGGCACGCTGCGCCGGGTTGATCGATCGCATCTACAGGCTCTGATGCGGCTGTGCCTTGAAGGACCGTCCAATGGCAGCATCGATCTGCCGGGCAAATGGTGCGCGATTCGCGAATACGAGACGCTCGTAATCCGGCACATTGAGGAAAACCTCGCCGAACGATACGCCGTGCCGCTGGCGCTCAACGGCCGCACCGAAATCGCACCATCGGGATTTACATTCGAGGCAGCGGTCCTGGCTGCCGACGCCGCCCCGATGCCCGATGACCTCTACCAGGCGTTGTTCGACGCCGACCAGGTGGCAGCACCGATGGTGGCCCGCAGCGCGTTGCCGGGCGACCGTATCGCGCCACTCGGCATGACGGGCAGCCGCAAGGTCAAGGAGGTCTTCATCGACGGCAAGGTCCCATTACGGCTGCGTGGGCGCTATCCCCTGATCGAGATTGACGGGCAGGTCGCATGGATTCCGGGTCTGGTTCGTTCACGGCTTGCGCTGTTGCATTCTTATACGCAAAAAGTGCTACGTCTTAAGGCTCTTTTCTTTACGCATTGAAACGTACCTGATTGCGCGGAATTGAAACCGCATGCTAGCCTTCCGAATCAGATGAACCAGTTCTCCCGCAGCATCGCTCTCTGGCTGGTGCTGGGGCTGATGTTCCTCCTGCTCTTCAATATCTTCAGCAGGCCACAGACCCGCGAACCAGAGATAATTTTCTCGGATTTCCTTAACCAGGCCGACAAGAATCAGGTCGCAGAGGTCACCATCCAAGGTAACCTCATCCACGGCGTCACGACCGCGGGCGAGCATTTCAAGACCTATGCGCCCAATGATCCTGACCTCGTGAAGACTCTGCGCGACCGGAACATCAAGATTGCCGCCAAACCGCCTGAGAGCGATTCGTGGTGGATGCTCGCGCTGGTGCAGGGCTTTCCAATCCTTCTGCTGGTGGCGGTCTGGATCTTTTTCATGCGTCAGATGCAGATCGGCGGCGGTAAGGCGATGTCATTCGGGAAAAGCCGCGCCAAGCTGCTGACCGAAAACACGCATAAAGTTACTTTTGCTGATGTGGCCGGCATAGATGAGGCCAAAGACGAGCTCGAAGAGATAATCCAGTTCCTGAAAGATCCGAAACGCTTCACCCGCCTCGGCGGCCGGATTCCCAAGGGCGTGCTGCTGGTCGGAGCGCCGGGCACCGGCAAGACCCTGCTGGCGCGAGCGATCGCCGGCGAGGCCGGGGTTCCATTCTTCTCGATTTCAGGTTCGGATTTCGTAGAGATGTTCGTCGGAGTGGGTGCCTCGCGGGTGCGCGACCTGTTTGTGCAGGGTAAGAAGCATGCGCCTTGTATCATCTTCATCGACGAGATCGACGCGGTCGGACGCCATCGCGGAGCTGGATTAGGCGGCGGTCACGACGAGCGCGAACAAACCCTGAACCAGTTATTGGTCGAGATGGACGGCTTCGAGGCCAACGAGGGCGTAATCCTGGTCGCCGCAACCAATCGTCCCGACGTGCTTGATCCGGCGTTGCTGCGGCCCGGTCGCTTCGATCGCCGGGTGGTGGTGCCGCGGCCCGACGTTCGAGGCCGTGAAGGGATCCTTCGCGTTCATACCCGCCGGGTGCCCTTATCGGACAATGTTTCGATCGACAAACTGGCTCGGTCGACGCCGGGTTTCGCGGGTGCCGATCTCGAGAACCTGGTCAATGAGGCGGCCTTGTTGGCGGCGCGGCGCAACAAGGAAAAGGTCGAAATGATCGATTTCGAGCTCGCCAAGGACAAGGTCATGATGGGCGCCGAACGGCGCTCGATGGTGATGTCCCTGGGTGAGCGGCGAAACACCGCCTATCACGAGGGCGGCCATGCGCTGGTGGCGATGCTGCTGCCGGGCGCCGACCCCGTTCACAAGGTCACGATCATCCCGCGCGGTATGGCGCTCGGGGTCACTCAACAACTGCCGCTCGATGATCGCTACACGTACTCCCGCGACTACCTGATGACGCGTCTGACGATGATGTTTGGCGGACGGGTCGCAGAAGAGCTGGTCTTCAACCATATGACGACCGGCGCGGGCGATGATATCGAGAAGGCGACCGAGCTCTCGCGCAAGATGGTTTGTGAATGGGGCATGAGCAGGGAACTGGGGCCGATGACCTTTGGCAAGCGTGATGAGCAGGTCTTCCTTGGGCGCGACATCGCACATCATAAGGATTACTCCGAGCATACCGCCGTCGAGATCGATCGCGAGGTGCGCCGGATTGTCGACGAGGCGTATCAGAGCGCGCGCGGCCTGTTATCGGAACATCTGACTCTGCTGCACGCGATCGCTGAGCGCCTGCTCGAGAAAGAAGTGCTGGAAGGCAGCGAAGTGGCCGAGATGGTCAAAGCCTTTCAGGAAGGTCGCGAATTGCCGCCCAGCCGGGACCCGGTTTCAACCGGTGGGAACCTACCCGGTGCCAGCCCGTCGAAGGACAAACCGAAACAGGTTGCGGACGAAAGTCCGGTCCCCGGTTTGCCGCCGAAGCCGGCGCTCGCCTGACGGCTCAAAAATAGCGCCGTGCCGGGCTCGCCTGATTCGCGACGAGCCGCGGCGACTTAGAATCAACGCTAGGTCCGGTATGAAGCCGCACTCCAGCGGCCTCGCCTCACCTCGAGCGAGCTTTATCCCTAAATGACTCGCGCCACGCTATCGTCGCGCAGCCGCTGGCCTCGCGAGCTCACACTCGCCGATGGGCGCATGATCGGGTTTCCGGCCGTGATGGCAATTCTAAACGCCACTCCCGATTCATTTCGGGACGGCGGACGTTATCTCGATTCCAAGCGCGCCGTTGACCATGGAATCGAGCTGGCTGAATCCGGTGCCGATATCATCGACGTGGGCGGAGAGTCGACTCGTCCCGGCGCGCGCGCAGTGCCGATTGACGAGGAATTGCGTCGCGTCGTACCGGTAATCACGCAGCTCACGCGGCGCGTACGCGTCCCGATTTCGGTGGATACCCGCAAAGCGGCGGTGGCGCGCGCGGCGCTGGATGCGGGGGCGGCGATTATCAACGACGTGAGTGCGCTGACGTTCGATCCCGCGATGGCTTCGGTGGCGGCGGAGGCTGGCGCGGCAGTAGTTCTGATGCACATGCGGGGTACGCCGGAGACCATGTCGTCGATGGCCGACTATGGCAACGTCGTCGTGGAGGTTTGCCGCTATCTGCGCGGCCGCGTGCGAGTGGCGCTTGCCGCCGGAATCCCTGCCACGCGGCTGATGGTTGATCCGGGTTTTGGCTTCGCTAAGCGCGCCGAGCATAATCTGGCTGTAATGCGCGGATTGCCGAGGGTCGCTGCGCTCGGCTATCCCGTTCTGATAGGATTTTCAGGGAAGGCGCTAGGGCTGAGGCTCGGTAATGCCAGCGAGCGCGAGCGGACGGTACGTATTGCGGCGGCGGAGGTGGTGGCAGTGATGCTGGGGGCCTCGATCCTGAGGGTTCACGATCCCGGGCCGACGGCGGCCGCGATTAAGGTCGCGGCCTCGATCGCCGGGCGCGTCCGGACGTAGCCGGTCATGCACAACTACATCGGTTTCATACCGCCTCTCAGATGGCAGGATGCGCTTGATATCCTGATCGTCGCCTTCGTCATCTATCGCATTATCACCCTGATTCGTGGCACGCGCACAGTCCAGATGGTGGTCGGCCTGGCGCTGATCGGTATGGCGTTCGTCGCCTCGCAGATGCTGGGGCTGTTCACGCTCAACTGGTTGCTGAACAACTTTCTCGGTTCGTTAATTGTTATCCTGGTAGTGATCTTTCAGTCCGATATTCGCCGCGCGCTGGCCCGGATGGGCACCGGTCCGTTTTTCGCCGTGCGCGTCAACATGGCGCGAGCGGCCGAGGAACTGACCGCCGCGGCGGCTTGGCTGGCAGCGCGCCGCATCGGCGCCTTGATCGTTATCGAGCAGGAGATGGGCCTCAGCGAGTACGCGGAGACCGGCCGCGAAATGGATGCGCGCTTGTCCCGCGAGCTGGTCGAGACCATCTTCATGCGCGGCTCGCCGCTTCACGACGGGGCCGTGATCGTCAAGGGCGATCGGTTGCTGGCCGCGGCCTGTCTCCTGCCGCTCGCGACCGATCCCAATGTGGCGTTGACACTCGGCACGCGCCATCGGGCGGCAATTGGCCTCACCGAGGAGAACGACGCCGTGGTGATCGTGGTCTCCGAGGAACACGGCACCATCTCGATCGCGACTCGGGGCCGATTGCTGCAGGACGTCGATACGTCGCGGTTGCTGACCCGTCTGCATCGGCTGAGGTAAGGCGCGATGCCGGAGCCGGCCAAATCACCGATCCCGATTGAATCTGCGAAGTCCGCACGCCCTGCTTCCGGGCGGCTGCGCCGGATTTTGAGGCACAACCTGGGGCTGCGGCTGTTATCGGTTTTTTTGGCGATCGCACTGTGGGTTTTCGTCAACGCCGGTGAGCATACCGACGAGGTTCAGCTCGAAGTTCCGGTCCGCTACAGCTCGCTGCCGGCCGGGCTGGTGATAATTAATGATCATCCGCAGTTCATTAAGGTCACCGTCGCGGGCACGCCCACAATGCTGTCGCTGCTCGATCCGGATCGCCTCACGCTCAAGCTCAATCTGAACGGGGTCGGCGCGGGCCAGGCCTCCTTCCGGCTCACTGCGGAGATGTTCAGCGAGTATCGCGGCACCAGTGTCACGCGCATCGTACCTTCGCAGATCGTGCTGGATATCGATCGTATCATTAAGCGCGGCGTGCCCGTAAAACTCGACCTCGATGGCAAGCCGGCGACTGGCTACCGGGTCGCCTCGACCCAGGTCATGCCCTCCGAGGTCGAGGCGAACGGCCCGAGCCGCTTCGTGTCAGCGATCAAGCACGTCGAGACCGAACCGCTCTCAATCGAGGATGCATCGGCCGATATCGACGCGCCGGTACGGGTGCTCGATCCGGGCGCCCGTGTCAGTCTCGGCACCGAGGTGGTCGAGGCCCGGGTGATGCTCACGCAGGTGATCGTTGATCGCGAGTTCAAGGGCCTCAAGGTGCAGGTGCGTGATACCGCCAGCCGTTCGCGTATCGATCCGGCCGTCGCCAGGGTGACGATCCGTGGGCCGCTGTTGAAGCTCGCGAAACTTGATCTCGGCGACGCGGTGTTTGTAGATGCGAGCGGTATCGAGCCGGGCGCGTGGCATATCGTGCCGCTGGAGGTCAGCCTGCCCGATGGGCTGCAGGTGGTGCGTCACGATCCGCAGAACGTTAGACTCAGAGTCTACCGCTAGCAGCGGCGAAAAATGGGAAACCGGCTGTTCGGCACCGACGGCGTGCGCGGCGTCGCCAATCTCGAACCGATCACTTCAGAAACCGCGCTGCGCCTGGGCCGCGCGCTGGCGCACGTCTTCCGCGCGCCTAGCGGGCGTCATCGCCGCATCCTGATCGGCAAGGACACGCGGCTCTCCGGCTACATGCTGGAGACCGCGATGGCCTCGGGAATCTGCTCGATGGGCGTCGACGTATGGCTGGTCGGGCCGATGCCGACTCCGGCCATCGCCTTCCTGACGCGCAGCATGAGGGCCGATGCGGGGGTGGTGATTTCGGCCTCGCACAATCCTTACGAAGACAACGGTATCAAGTTCTTTTCGCGCGAGGGCTTCAAGCTCGATGACGAGACCGAGCATCGCATCGAGGATTTGGTCTTCGACGACGGCAAGCTCGGGCGCGCGCCCGCCGATCAGATCGGCAAGGCGGCCCGTATCGACGACGCGCACGGTCGTTACCTGGTGTTTCTGAAAAACTGCCTGGCGCGCGATACCACCTTCGACGGACTGAAAATCGTGGTCGATTGCGCGAACGGCGCCGCCTACAAGGTCGGCCCCGATCTGCTGAGCGAGCTCGGCGCCGAGGTGATCGCGATCGGCGTCGACCCTGACGGCATGAACATCAACCGCGATTGCGGCGCGATGCATACCGAGCGGCTGCGCCGCACCATCGCCGAAACCGGCGCCAACCTCGGCCTCGCGCTCGACGGCGACGCGGACCGGGCGGTGCTCTTCGACGAACGGGGTGAGCTGTTCGACGGCGACGACATGATGGCGATTCTCGGGCGTAAGTTCTCGGCCGAGGGCCGTCTCAAGGACAACACGGTCGTGGCGACGGTGATGAGCAACTTCGGGCTGGAGCGCGCTCTGGAAGCGGTCGGGGTGCGGCTGGTGCGCACCGAAGTCGGCGACCCTTCGGTGGCGCGCGAGATGCGTCTCAAGCGCTACAACCTGGGCGGTGAGCAGTCCGGTCACGTGATCTTCATGGATCACTCGACGACCGGAGACGGCCTGCTGACGGCGCTGCTGATGATCAGTCATATGATCGAGTGCGAGCGGCCGCTCAGCGAATTGCGCGCGATGCGCCGGGTGCCGCAGGTACTCGAGAACGTGCGCGTGCGCGAGCGTACCCCGCTCGATGGCATGCCCGAGGTGCGCGGCCTGATCGCCGACGCCAAGCGGCGCCTCGGCCGCAACGGGCGTTTGCTGGTCCGATACTCGGGCACCGAGATGGTGGCTCGCGTGATGATCGAGGGCGACGATTCGGTTGCGATTGCGGCGTTTGCCCGGGAAATCGGCGCAGCTATCCAGCGCCGTATCGGCGCCGGCTCCTGATGGCGCGACTCGGCGTCAACATCGATCATGTCGCTACGGTGCGCCAGGCGCGCCGCACGGATTATCCCGACCCGATCGAAGCCGCCCGGCTTGCTGAACGCGCCGGCGCCGGCGCGATTACTGTTCATCTGCGCGAGGATCGCCGGCATATTCAGGATTACGACCTGGTGGGCCTGCGCAATGCCGTGCGCGTCCATCTCAACCAGGAGCTGGCGCCGATCGACGAGATGGTCGAGCTGGCGGTGCGAATTCATCCGGACGAAGTCTGCATGGTGCCCGAGCGACGCGCCGAGCTCACCACGGAGGGCGGTCTCGATGTAGCCGGCCTCACCGATCGGCTGACGCCACTGGTGCGCCGACTTCGCGGCGCCGGCATCGTGGTCAGCCTGTTTGTCGATCCCGAGCCGTATCAGCTCGCCGCCGCGGCCGCCCTGGAAGCCGAGTTCGTCGAGCTGCATACCGGCAGCTATGCCAATCTCGCCGACGCCGACCTGTTGGCCGCCAACAGCGCGCGCGCTCCGAAGCTCGGCGAGTCATCGCTCGCCGAGCTCGAGAAGATCCGCGCCGCAACCGAGACCGCCCGCGCGCTCAAGCTCAAGTGCAACGCCGGGCATGGGCTGAACTATCGCAACGTCGGCCCGGTCGCGGCGCTCCGCGGCCTGCAATGGCTCCATATCGGCCACGCGATCGTCGGCCGCGCCGTGATGGTCGGGATGGCTCGCGCGGTCCGCGAGATGAAAGCCCTGCTGGACCATCCTGACCTTTCGATTATTCCGCGCACCCGATCGTCACATCGCTCGGCGGCGCATCGCTGAATCTCCGATGAAACTGCTGACCGCCGCGCAAAGCCGCCAGCTCGACCGTCTGAGCCAGGAGCGCTATGGAATCGCTTCTTACTCATTGATGACGCGAGCGGGCGAGGCCGTGGCCGATACCACGATGCGTCGGTGGCCGGATCGGGTTCGCGCGGGGATCGTGGTGGTCGCAGGGCGGGGCAACAATGGCGGCGATGGGATGGTCGCGGCGCGCCGGCTGGCTGAGAGCGGCGCGCAAGTGCGCGTCATCCTACTCGGCAGCGCGGGGGAGCTGCGGGACGACGCGCGCCGCGCTTATGATGACTGGATAAGCGCGGATCGCCGCGTGATCGAAGCGGCGAGCGAAGCGGCGGTGACCTCGGCATTGGCAAGCAGCGCCGGCGTTATCATCGATGCGATCTTCGGCACCGGTTTGAATGCCGAAGTCAAAGGACTCGCGCGCCACGCCGTGGAAGAGATCAATCGCGCCGCGGCAATCGTGAGCACGGTCGATATCGCTTCCGGTGTGAACGCGGATACTGGCGCGATCATGGGTACGGCGGTGGAAGCCGATTTGACGATCACTTTCGGCGCCGCCAAGTTCGGCCATGTTTCATATCCTGGGGCTGCCTGTTGCGGCACGTTGGAGGTCGCGGATATCGGTTTTGCGCCGGCTGCGTTCCAGGAGCTTGGTGCCACGGGATGTTACCTCGAAGCCGCGGAGGTAGCGCCGTTGTTGAAGCCGCGCATCGCCAATAGTCACAAGGGCACGTACGGCCATCCGTTGATCGTCGCGGGCAGCCGCGGCAAGGCCGGCGCGGCCTTGCTGGCCTCGCGCGGTGCGCTGCGGATGGGAGCGGGACTGGTGACAGCAGCGATTCCCGACTCGGTGGCGGCGATGGTCGCGGCCGGGCAGGCTGAGCTGATGACCGAAGGGATGCCCGAGATGAACGGCCATTTCGATGGTGCGCGCACGATCGATCGGCTGAAAGCGCTCGCATCCGGGATATCCGCGCTGGTCGTCGGTCCGGGAATCGGCGTGAGTGATGGCACGCATGAGCTGATAGCGTGGTTAATCGATAATCCGGACTCATCATCACTGCCGCTGGTGCTCGATGCCGACGGATTGAACGTGCTCGCCGCGCTCGGCCCCGCGCGCCTCAAACGTTCTGCGCGGCCGACGATCCTGACGCCGCATCCGGGTGAGATGGCGCGCCTGCTGAGCAGCTCAACCGCCGAGGTCAACGCGGATCGAATCTCCAGTGCGGGCCGCCTGGCTCAGATGACCGGCGCTCATGTGCTGCTCAAGGGCAATCGCTCGATTGTCGCAGGTCCGCGGGGCGAGCTGGGTATCAATTCGAGCGGTAATCCCGGAATGGCGACCGCGGGGATGGGCGATACATTGTCAGGTATGCTGGGCGCGCTGATGGGACAGGGTTTTGAACCGTTCGATGCGCTCAAGCTCGGGGTCTTTCTTCACGGCTTTGCCGCCGATCGAGTATCGTCGCGCCGCGGGCCGGTGGGCTATCTGGCTGGTGATGTGATCGACGAGTTGCCGAGCGCGATGGCCGCGCTGCGTGACTGATTTCTCCACTACATCGATGGGCCGATTTGCGATCGAAAGCCGCTCGGCGCGCCAGACCAAAGCCTGGGGCCGCCGGCTGGCTTCAATGCTAACGGGCGGTGAATTGTTGGCTTTGGTCGGCGATCTCGGCGCCGGCAAGACTTGTTTCGTCAAAGGCCTGGCGCGCGGGTTGGACCTCGACGAGAAGAAGATCCTGAGCCCGACCTTCACGATGATCCAGGAGCATCACGGCCGACTCGTGCTGTACCATATCGATCTCTACCGGCTCGAGCAGGCCCGACTCGACGATCTCGGCTTGCGCGAATATCTTTTCTCCGCGGGAGTGGCGGCGGTTGAATGGTTCGAGCGCTTGCGCGAAGCCCCGGGGCTTGATTGCCTTTCGATCCATTTCGGATTCGCCGGCGCCAACACACGCCTGATCGAGTTTTCGGCGCAAGGTAGCCGCTACCTCGAGTTGCTCAACCGTTTGCAAGCACGTTTCGGCTAGCAGGGCGGCTCGCACGTCGATTTTGCACCGTCGCCGGGGGCTCTGGTTTAGGCCCCATCTTCCGCTCATAATTAACGTTTCAGCCCGCATCCGGCGGGTTTGAGGTTAGATGGCTCTGCTGGTTAAGAAATTCGGCGGCACGTCGGTCGGCTCGATCGAACGGATCAAGAAGGTCGCTGATCACGTGGCGCGGGCGCATTCGGCGGGCGATGACCTGGTGATCGTGGTCTCGGCCATGGCCGGCGAGACCAATCGGCTGTTCGCGCTCGCCAGCGAATTGTGCGAGACGCCCGATGCGCGCGAGACCGATGTGCTGGTGTCCACCGGCGAGCAAGTTTCGGCGGCGCTGCTTGCGATACGGCTCGGCACAATCGGATGCCCGGCGGTTTCCTTCCTGGCGCATCAGTTGCGGGTCCGGACCGACGATAATCACGGCCGGGCTCGAATCGTGGCGGTCGAATGCGAGCGGGTGCTCGCTGCGCTCCGAAGCCATCAGGTTGTCGTGATCGCGGGCTACCAGGGCGTCGACGAGCACGGCGATATCACCACGCTGGGGCGCGGGGCTTCCGATCTGACGGCGGTGGCGATGGCGGCGGCACTCAAGGCGTCGGCGTGCGAAATTTTTACCGATGTCGACGGGGTCTATACCGCCGACCCGAACATCTGTCCTAATGCGCGCAAGCTCAAGCGGGTCTCGTACGATGAGATGCTGGAGATGGCGGGACTCGGGGCGAAAGTGCTGCAGTTGCGCTCAGTGGAGCTCGCGCGCCGCTTCAACGTCCCGCTGGTGGTCCGCTCGAGTTTCAAGGAGGACCTCGAAGGAACCTGGGTCGGGCAGGAGGATCGAAAAATGGAAAACGTGCTGGTTTCAGGCGTCACGCTCGACCAAAATCAGAGCAAGCTGACGATTACCGGCGTCGAGGATCGGCCGGGTCTGGCGGCGCGAATCTTCGGGCCGATCGCTGCGGCCGGAATCGTGGTCGATATGATTATTCAGAATGCCAGCGCCGACGGCCACACTGACATGACCTTCACGGTTGGACGCGGTGATTTGCGGCGCGCGCTCGACATCATCAGGATGCTCGCCGCCGAGGTTGGCGCAAGCGGGGTGCGTCACGAGGAGCAGGTGGCAAAGGTATCAGTGGTTGGCGTCGGGATGCGATCGCATGCCGGCGTCGCCGCGCGGATGTTTCAGATACTGGCCGATGAGCGCGTGAATATCGAAATGATCGCGACCTCCGAGATCAAGGTCTCGGTGGTAGTGAATGCCAAGTACGGCGAGCTCGCGATGCGCGCGTTGCACGACGCCTTTCTCGGCGCCGATCAGAACGCCGCTGGCCCGGAGACCTTCTGATCGTGCTGGCGCGCAAAATTCGAATCTACGACACCACGTTGCGCGACGGATGCCAGTCCGAGGACGTGTCGCTCACGGTCGAGGACAAGCTCACGATCGCACAGCGGCTCGACGAGCTCGGGATCGACTACATCGAGGGCGGCTGGCCCGGTTCCAACGAACGCGATGCGGCCTTTTTCAAAGAAATCAAACGCTTCAAGCTTCAGCATGCAAAAATCGTCGCCTTCGGCTCGACCCGTCGCGCCGGCGTGCGCGCCTCGGCCGACAAGAATCTACAGCTAATCCTGCGCGCCGATACGGCCGTTGCGACCGTGGTCGGCAAGACCTGGGACCTGCACGTACGCGAGGCGCTGCGAATCTCGGCCGAGGCCAACCTCGAAATCCTGCACGACACGATTGCCTATCTGAAGCGCCATCTGGACGAGGTGATCTTCGACGCCGAGCACTTTTTCGACGGCTTCGCCGCAAATCCTGCGTTCGCGATTGCCTGTCTCAAGGCGGTCGACGAGGCCGGGGTCGACACGATCGCGCTGTGCGATACTAATGGCGGCCGCCTGCCGCATGAGATTAGTGCGGGCGTTACAGCTGCTCGCGCCGCAGTCGGTTGCGCGCTCGGAATCCATTGTCATAACGATTCTGAGGTCGCCGTTGCCAACTCGATCGCCGCGGTCGAGGCGGGCGCGATACAGGTGCAAGGTACGATCAATGGGCTCGGGGAGCGCTGCGGCAATGCCAACCTGGTATCGATTATCGCCAATCTGCAGCTCAAGCTCGGCTATCAGTGCGTGCCGCCGAAGCGCCTCAAATCGTTGGAGGACGTCTCCCGGCTGGTTTATGAGCTCGCGAACGTGACTCCGGCTGTGCGCCAGCCTTATGTCGGACGCTGTGCCTTCACGCATAAGGCGGGGCTCCATGTCTCCGGCATCCAACGCAACGCACGCACCTACGAGCATATCGATCCAGCCCTGGTCGGTAACAACCGGCGCGTCGTGCTCTCGGAGCTCTCGGGCCGCGCCAACATCCTCTACAAGGCGCGCGAGTTCGGCTTAAACATCGAAGCCAGCAACGAAAACATCGGCCTGCTGCTCGACGAGCTCAAGCGGCTCGAAAGCCTGGGCTACGTCTTCGATGGTGCCGATGCCTCCTTCGAGCTGGTGATGCTTCACACGCTCGGCCTCATGCGCGAATACTTTCGCTTCGTGAGCTTCCGCGTCTTCGACGACAAGTGGCATGAGGACCAGGCGCCATTCAGCGAAGCGGTCGTGGTGATCGAGGGGCCCGACGGCCAGCGCACGCGCAATTCTGCGATCGGCAACGGCCCCGTGCATGCGCTCGATGCGGCGCTGCGGCGCTCATTGGTGCCGTATTATCCGTCGCTTGAAGCGATGCAGTTGGTCGACTACAAGGTGCGCGTACTGGATACCGGCCATGGCACCGGCTCGCGTGTGCGCGTGCTGATCGAATCGAACGACGGCAAGCGCAACTGGGGCACCGTCGGAGTCTCCAATAATGTTATCGAGGCAAGCTGGCAGGCCCTGGTCGATTCCGTGGAATACAAACTTTACAAAGACGGCGTGAGACCGCGAAACAGCTCGCTTGCCAAGCGTAACGGCGTCCGCCCGGGTGATGCGGCGAAGCTGGGCGCGGCGGCACAACCGTTCAGGACGGTCTGAGCGAATTCATCGATGGCTATTGTGAACCACTTTCGCGAAGATATCGACGCGGTCTTCCGCCACGATCCCGCCGCCCGCACCGTGCTCGAAGTCATTCTGACTTGTCCGGGCCTGCACGCCATCTGGCAGCATCGCCTCGCACATTGGCTCTGGGAGCATCGCCTGAAGTTGCTCGGCCGCATTGTCAGCGAAGTCAGCCGTTTCCTTACCGGAATCGAGATTCATCCGGGCGCACAGCTCGGGCGACGTTTGTTTATCGACCATGGCATGGGGGTCGTGATTGGCGAGACCAGTGAGATCGGCGACGATGTGCTGATCTACCAGGGCGTGACGCTCGGCGGCACCAGCCACAAGAAAGAGAAACGCCATCCGACGATCGAAGATCACGTGCTGATTAGCGCGGGGGCGACCGTGATCGGCCCGGTCCGGATCGGCCGCGGCAGCCGGATCGGCGCGGGCGCGGTGGTGATTTCGTCGGCGCCGCCATACTCGACGATCGTCGGTATCCCGGGCAAGGTTATCGAGGGCGAAAGCGCGCGCCACGATGTGATGGAGCTCGAACATGGACGGTTGCCCGATCCGGTCGCACGCGCGATGAACACCATGGTCGAGAAGCTCAACGAGCTCAAGGCCCGGATGGCGGAACTTGAAGAGCGCCAGGATTGCCTCGAAGAGCAGACACCGGGCTCCGCACCATCGACCACGCCGCGCGCTGCGACCAAGCCGCGATGACCGGCGTTTCGTCCGCGGCCGTCGTTCACGCGCCGCTTTTGCCGCCAGATCGGGTAAGCTAAGTTAAGCCTCTCGGAATCCCAACCAGGATGCGGATTTATCTTGACCATAATGCGAGCGCGCCGCTTCGGCCCGCGGTGCGCGAGGCCTGCGCCGAGCTGGCGGAATTCGCCGGCAATCCCGCATCGATTCATCACTCGGGACAGCGCGCTCGCGGCGCGCTCGAGCTGGCGCGGGAACGCGTCGTCGGTTTGATTGGCGGCGCTGACTCGCACCGCCTGGTATTCACCAGCGGTGGCACCGAATCCAACAATCTCGCGATCTTCGGCGCAACCATGGCTAACTCGGGACGCCGCAAAATTGTCAGCAGCGCAATCGAGCATTCATCGGTAATCGAGCCGCTCGCCGCGTTGCAGGAGCGCGGTTTCGAGGTGGTCCGGCTTCCCGTCGATGGTGACGGACGTATCTCAGCCGGCTCGGCACGCGACGCGCTTGATTCCGATACCGCACTGGTGACGTTGGGATTGGCCAATTCCGAGACCGGTACGCTCCAGGAGCTTGCGCCGCTGGCCGCTGCCATCGGAAGTTGTGGGGCGCTGTTTCATATCGATGCGGCTCAGGCGCTCGGCCGCATTCCGGTTTCGGTCGCGGCTCTCGGCTGCGATTTGATGACGCTCAGCGGTCACAAACTGGGTGCGCCGGCTGGAATCGGTGCGCTCTACGTACGCGATCCCGCTCGGCTGGCGCCGCGGATTCTCGGCGGTCCGCAGGAGCATGGCCTGCGCGCCGGTACGCCGAATCTTACGGGAGCGGTAGGCTTCGGCATCGCCGCCGAGAACCTCGAGAGCTCGCTCGACGCCGAGTCGGCGCGGGTCGCAGCCCTCACCGATCGATTGCTCGCGCGCCTGTTCGACGACATTCCAGGGCTCGTTCTCAACGGCCCGACGGTCGGGCGGTTGCCCAACACGCTCAACCTCACCTTCCCGGAGGTGTTCGGCGAGAGCCTGCTGCTGGCGCTCGATCTCGAGGGTATCGAAGTTTCGATGGGCTCGGCATGCGCGGCAGGCGCGGTCGAACCTTCGCATGTGCTGCTCGCGATGGGCCGCGAGGCGGCGACAGCGCGCAGCTCGCTTCGAATCAGCCTCGGCTGGTCCACGACCATCGCCGAGATCGATCGTGCGGCCGAAATAATTCCCCGCGTATGGCGGCGGGTCGCGGCCGCCGAGCCACTCCTGGCCCGCAACGCCGAGGAAGCGCTGCGATGAGTACGCGAGTGCTGGTCGCGATGTCGGGCGGCGTCGATAGTTCGGTTGCCGCGGCGATTCTGCGCGAGCAAGGTTACGACGTGGTCGGTGTCGCGATGCGTCTTGCGGCGGAGTCCGCGGGCCGGGCCGCTGTGCGGCGTGCGACCTGCTGCTCGCACGAAGACTTCGAGGATGCGCGGCGGGTGGCCGAGCGCTTGGATTTTCCCTTCTATGTGATCGATTTGCGGGCCGACTTCGCGCGCCGCGTAATCGGCAACTTCGTCGCTGAATATCTCGAAGGCCGTACCCCTAATCCATGCGTGCGATGCAATCTCGAAATCAAGTTCGATCGGCTCTGGCAGCGAGCGCGCGCGATCGATGCCGAATTCGTCGCGACCGGCCATTACGCGCGAATCATGCGCGGAGAAGATGGGCATTTCGGCCTCGCTCGCGCCCATGACACCGCCAAGGACCAATCCTATTTCCTCTTTACGCTCGGACAGGTCGAACTCGCGCGCACCCTGTTTCCGCTTGGCGCGATGACCAAGCCGGAGGTGCGCGATTATGCGCGCCGGCTCGGGCTGCGCAATGCGGACAAGACCGAGAGCCAGGAAATCTGCTTCGTACCCGACAATGATTACGCCGGTTTCGTCGAGCAGGCAGCCGGTTCGGGGCCGGCGCGCGCGGGCCGCGTGGTGGACGACTCCGGACGCGTGCTCGGCAATCATCGCGGGGTGCATCATTTTACGGTTGGGCAACGCCGCGGTCTCGGTATCGCGGCCGGCGCGCCGCTTTACGTCCGCGAGCTCCGGGCGGCCAGCGCGGAAGTGGTCGTCGCGCCACGCGAAGCACTCGCCTCGCGCGGTCTGGTGGCGGCGGAAGTACGCCTGGTTTCGCCCGCAACCGCTGCTGGCGTGGCGATTCCGATCGAGGCGAAAATCCGTTACCGCCATCCGGCGCTGCCCGCGACGCTCACCATGATCGCTTCCGATCGCGCCGAAGTGCGCTTCCACGGCGTCGGGCCAGCCGTCAGTCCCGGGCAGGCCTGCGTCTTCTATCGCCACGACGAAGTGCTCGGCGGCGGCTTTATCGAGCGGGCGCTGTAGGACACCGGATGCGCTTCGCGATTGCAACGCTCGGATGCAAGGTCAACCAGTATGACTCGGCGGTTATCGAGGCGCGGCTGGCGGCGCGCGGCGCCGAACGCGGCGAGTTCGACAGCGTGGCCGATGTCTACGTGATCAACACCTGCACCATCACTGACCGAGCCGATACCGAGAGCCTCAAACTTGCGCGTCGAGCGCGCCGGCTCAATCCGGGCGCTCGCGTGGTGATGACCGGATGCCTGGCGCAGGCGAATCCGACGCGCCTGGCGACCGCGCCCGAGGTTGACGCGATCGTCGGTCTTGGACGCGCCGAGGATCTCGATCGCGCCATCCTTGAAGGCAGCACCGAGCGCGTGATGGTTTCGAATTTGCGCAAAGTCCGCGCGCCGATCGAAATTGCCGGAGTGACGCTCGCGGGGCATACCCGCGCCTTTCTGAAGTTGCAGGAGGGATGCGATCAGTTTTGCGCGTTCTGTATCGTGCCGACATCGCGCGGTATTTCGCGCAGCGTCGAACCGCGCCGCGTGCTGGCCGCAATCGACGAGCTGCACGGCTGCGGCCGCAAGGAAGTCGTCCTGTCGGGAGTCCATCTCGGCGGCTACGGCAAGGATCTTTCGCCGCCGGCTTCGCTCGTGACACTGCTCGAGATGATCGCGGAGCGCTCGCCGATTCGCCGCGTGCGCTTGAGCTCGCTCGATCCTGAAGAACTAGGCGATGAGATCATCGATCTATTCGCGGCCAGCGACGCCTTCTGCCCGCATCTCCATCTGCCGCTCCAGTCCGGCGTCGACCAAACACTGGCCGCGATGCGGCGGCGCTACGATACCGCATTCTACCGTGGCCGGGTCGAGCGGGTCCTTGAACTGTTGCCGGAGGCAGCGCTCGGCACCGATCTAATCGTCGGTTTCCCGGGCGAGAGCGCCGCTGATTTTAAGCGTTACTTCAAGTTTGTAGAAAGTCTGCCGCTGGCTTATTTTCATGTCTTCCCGTACTCGGTCCGCGCCGGCACCACCGCGGCGAAGCTCGATGGACGCGTTGCGGCCGGCGAGATTCGGCGGCGGGCACAGGCAATGCGCGAGCTCGGCGAGCAGCGGCGGAGCCACTTCGCTTCGCGCTTCGTCGATGCCAAACTTCGTGTATTGCTCGAAGAGCGGGCGGAGGACGGCCGGCTCACCGGTTTGAGCCGCAACTATATCCGGGTGACGGCGCGGGGCAGCGACGAGCTGAGAAATCATGAAGTCGAATTCCAGGCATCCCATGTCCACGGCGCGACGCTGGCTGGCGAAATTGTTGGGCTCGCAGGCGGGCGCGCGGCCGCCGGGCTTTGAGCATGCGCGCACCCAGCTCGAGCAGGCGCTTGGCTACCATTTCGAAGATCCCGGCCTGCTCAATTCCGCGCTGACCCATCCGAGCGCGGTTGGTCCCAATGAGCCGCACTACGAGCGGCTGGAATTTTTGGGCGACGCCGTGCTCGATCTCGCCATCGCCGATCTGCTGATGCGCCGCTTTCCGGAGGCCAAGGAAGGGCAGCTCTCGAAGCAGCGCGCCTCGATCGTCAACGGTCGGACGCTGGCTTTGAAAGCGCAGGAGATCGATGTCGGCAAGTATCTGCGGCTCGGCAAGGGTGAGGAGAAAAGCGGCGGGCGTGAGAAGCCGTCGATTCTGGCGGCCGCACTGGAAGCGTTGATCGGAGCGATCTACTCCGATGGCGGACTCGGGCCGGCGCAGCGATCGGTCGAACTTTTGCTCGCGGATGACCTGGGCGGTTCGGCCGCCGAGCGCGACTACAAAACCGAGCTGCAGGAGGCCGCCTATCGCCGCTTTCGCGCTCAGCCGGTCTACGAGCTGGTAGCAACGCGTGGCCCCGACCATGCCAAGCATTTCACCACCCGGATTCGGATCGCCGGACAGGTGCTCGGCAGCGGGGAGGGCGGCAGCAAGAAACAGAGCGAGCAGGCCGCGGCGCGCGCCGCACTCGATTGGATCGCGCAGGAGCCGCATGAATAAGCCCGCGCTGTTCCGCTCCGGCTTCGTGGCGATCGGCGGTCGCACCAACGTCGGCAAGTCGACGCTGCTCAACCGGCTGGTCGGGCACAAGGTCGCGATCGTCACGCCGCTGCCGCAGACCACGCGCCGGCGGATCGTTGGAATCCGTCATGATCCTGACGCGCAGTTGATATTGATCGATATGCCCGGTCTTCATGCGCCGCGTCGCCTGCTCAATCAACGCATGGTTCAGGTGGCGCGCCGCGCGTTAGGCGAGGGCGAGGTCGCCGTCGGGGTGATCGAGGCCGGCGGCCGGCTGCGGCCCGGCGATCGGGCTTTTCTTGAAGAGCTGCGCGCGGTCAAGGTCAAAAAAATCGTTGCGATCAACAAGGTCGATTTGCTGAGCCGCAACCAGATTCTGCCGCTAATCGCGGAATGCCAGGCGCTGGTGCTCGATGCCGAGGTCGTGCCGGTGAGCGCGCTTAACGGCGAAAACATTGATGACCTCGTGCAAACCATCAAGCAGATGCTGCCGGTCGGGCCGGCGCTGATGCCAGCCGACGAGTACACCGACCAGACCGAGCGGGCGCTGGTCGAGGAGCTTATTCGTGAACAGATTTTCCTCGCTATGCGCCAGGAGATTCCGTTCTCGACCGCGGTGCAGGTCGAACAGTTCGTGGAGGAACCCGACCGGCGGCTGGTGCAAATTGCCGCGTTGATTATCGTCGAGCGCGACTCGCACAAGGGCATGTTAATCGGTGCGGGCGGCAGCCAGCTCAAAAAAATCGGCACCGCGGCGCGGCTTGGGATCGAAGCCTTGCTAGGCTCGCGCGTCTTCCTCGAGATGATGGTGAAGGTCGAGAAAGACTGGACCAAAAATCCGCGCAAGCTCGCCGAGCTGGGGCTCTGATGCGCAAACGCGCGCAGGCAACGAGCGATGGGACCGGCGGGATGTTGCGTCTGGCCGCCGAGGGCCTGCCGATCGTCACGATCGTCGGACGCGCCAACGCCGGTAAATCGACACTCTTCAATCGCCTGGCCGGCAACCGGCGCGCGATTGTGAGTGCGATCGCCGGCACCACGCGCGACCTCAACGTCGCCCGCGTCGCCGAGGGCGGCCGCGAGTTCTTCCTGGTCGACAGCGGCGGCCTGGAGCTCGGCGGCCACGAACCGCTGACCGAGCGGGTGGTCGAGCGCGCCCTCGAAGCCGCGGCCGCTTCAGACGTGATCGTTTTTCTGTTCGATGGGCGTGGCGGATTGACCGCCGCCGATCGCGAGGCCTTCGATCTGGTGCGCGCCACCGGGCGCGAGATCGTGGTGGCGGTGAACAAAATCGATCGGCCCGGGCAGGAGGCCCTGGCGGCCGACTTCTACGCGCTAACGCCGGAAGTGCTTTTCATCTCGGCGGCTCATGGCTATGGAATCGGCGAGTTGCTGGAGGCGATCACAAATCGCCTCGCGGCCGTCTCGGCCGCCGAGCCGGCGCCACAGACCGATCTGCGGGTCGCTCTGATCGGGCGTCCGAACGTCGGCAAATCTTCGCTCCTGAACCGGCTGGTCGGCTACGAGCGTTCGATCGTCAGCGAGGCTCCCGGCACGACCCGCGATACCGTGGACGTTGCGCTCAAGGTCGACCGCCAGAATCTGATCCTGATCGACACCGCGGGCATCCGGCGCCGCACGCGAGTGACGGGTGAGGTCGAAGGCCGCTCGGTCGGGCAGGCGCTCGCGTCGATCAACCGCGCGGGGGTGTTGTTGCTGGTGGTCGATGCGACTGAAGGGATTACCGATCAGGATGCGCGGCTGGCGCGGCTGGTCGCGAGCCACGGGCGCGGCCTGGTTGTGGTCTGCAACAAGTGGGACGCGGCGGCGCGCCTGGGACGCAAACTTATCGCTTTCACACGTGACGCGCAAGCTAACTTCCCGTTCCTCAGCTACGCTGCGATGGTCTTTACCTCAGCGCTGACCGGCGACGGCGTCAGCCAGATTTTGCCGGCTGCGCTCGCCGCAGGGCGTGCCTGGCGCGCGAACTTTCAGACGGCGCTCCTGAATCGGGTCTTGGCCGAAGCGCTCAAG
The DNA here is from genome assembly GCA_035504735.1 of Binataceae bacterium (SeqCode). Lineage (GTDB taxonomy): Bacteria > Desulfobacterota > Binatia > Binatales > Binataceae > JAJPIG01. Next base: position 88,818 of record DATJRJ010000256.1, on the reverse strand, counting down.
GCGCTCGATCCGCCATTGGTCGATCGCCGCCGCCTCAAGCTGATGTATGTCACGCAGGTTTCGAGCGCGCCGCCGCGCCTGGCTTTCTTCTGCAATCTGGAGCGTGACATCCCGGCGCACTATATCCGCTTCCTCGAGGCGCGGTTTCGCGCCGCGCTTGAATTGACCGGCGCACCGCTCATCCTGGAGTTCAGGCGCGCCGAGGCCTCACGTTCCAGTACGCAGCCGCCCGCCGGCCGGCGCGGACCACGCCCGAGCCGCGCCCGCGCCAAAGGCTGACGTATGCGGGGCGGGCGAACTTCGCGTGTTGTGCCTGCTCCGGTATATTGATTCGAACGGGACAACTCCGCAGTGATTCTGATCCTCGATTTCGGCAGCCAATACACCCAGCTCATCGCGCGGCGGATTCGCGAGGCGCGGGTCTATTGCGAAATCCATCCCTACGACCTGCCGATCGAAAAAATCCGCGCCTTGCAGCCGCGCGGGATAATCTTATCGGGCGGTCCCGCGAGCCTTTACGAAAGCGGCGCGCCCGACGTCGGACGCGAAGTGCTCGAGCTGGGATGCCCGGTGCTCGGCATCTGCTATGGGCTCTATGTGATCGCACAGCATCTCGGGGCCGCAAGCGCGGGCGCGCACGAGCGCGAGTACGGACCCGCGACGCTCGAGATCGATGCGGCCGATCCGCTGTTTGATTCGCTCCCGGGCCGCCAGCATCGGGTCTGGATGAGCCACGGCGATCGCGTCGAGCGGCTGCCGGCAGAGCTGATCGCGATCGCGCATAGCGACCATTCGCCATACGCCGCCGTCCGGAGCCGCGACGGCCGGCTGCGCGGTATCCAGTTTCATCCCGAGGTCGCGCATACGCCAATCGGCGCGCAGGTGCTGCGCAACTTCGCGATCGCTATCTGCGGCGAGCCTGGCGACTGGACGATGGCCAACTTTATCGAGACCAAAGTCGCGGAGCTGCGCGCGCGGGTGGGCGAGCGCGACCGGGTCGTGATGGGCCTCTCGGGCGGGGTCGATTCGTCGGTCGCCGCGGCGCTGATCCATCGCGCGATCGGCGATCGCCTGAAATGCGTGTTCGTCGATACCGGGCTTTTGCGCGCCGGTGAGCGCGAGCGGATGGAACAGGATTTCGCGCGTGCAATCGGAATCGATTTGCGAGTCAGCGACGCGGCCGACCTGTTTATCGAACGGCTTAACGGCGTGCTCGATCCGGAACAGAAGCGCCGTATCATCGGCCACACATTTATCGACGTTTTCGAGCGCGAGTCCGGGGCGCTCGGCGGGGCGCGATTTCTCGGGCAGGGAACGCTCTATCCGGACGTTATCGAATCGGTCTCGTTCAAAGGCCCCTCGGCAACTATCAAGAGCCATCATAATGTCGGCGGGCTGCCGGAACGGATGCGCCTGGAGTTGGTCGAGCCGCTGCGCGAGCTGTTCAAGGACGAGGTCCGCGAACTTGGCCGCGAATTAGGATTGGAGGCGGGAATCGTAAATCGCGAACCGTTTCCCGGCCCCGGCCTGGCGGTGCGGATCGTCGGTGAGGTGACGCGCGAACGTCTCGATCTGCTGCGGCGCGCCGACGAGGTGGTGATGGACGAGTTTGCGGCGGCGCCGGCGCGGCGCGAGCAGCCGCTCTGGCAGGCGTTCGCGGTGCTGTTGCCGCTCAAGACCGTGGGCGTGATGGGTGATGGGCGCAGTTACGAGAGCGTGATCGCGATTCGCGCGGTCGAGTCTTCCGATGGCATGACGGCCGATTGGGCGCGGCTCGATCCCGGCTTCCTGGCGCGGCTCTCCAGCCGTATCACCAACGAAATTCGCGGCGTTAACCGGGTCGTCTACGATATCACCTCGAAGCCGCCTGCCACGATTGAGTGGGAGTAGCCAGTGACGGTTCGCACCCGCTATGCGCCAAGTCCGACCGGCGCGCTGCATATCGGCAATGTCCGCTCGGGACTGTTTGCCTACCTGTTCGCGCGCCATAACCACGGTACCTTCATCCTGAGAATCGACGATACGGACCAGGGGCGATCGACCAGGGAATCGCTCGCGGAAATACTCGAGAGCCTCGAGTGGCTCGGGATGGATTGGGACGAGGGGCCGCCTGACCCCGGTTATTTCCAGTCCAACCGCTTCGAGCGTTATCGCGAGGCAGCCCGCCAGCTACTGCGCGAAGGCAAGGCCTATCCCTGCTACTGCTCGGCCGCGGAGCTTGAGGCGATGCGCAAGCAGGCCGAGCGCGAGCATCGCAAGCCCGGCTACGATGGACGCTGTCGCGCCAAGCCCTTTGCGCCAGAAATCGAACTGCCCGATGCGCGCGCGGGGCGCAATTATACGATTCGCTTCCGCTCGCCGAGCATAGGCGAGACCGTGGTTGACGACCTCGTCAAGGGACGTGCGGTGTTCGATAACGCGGAACTGGACGACCTGATAATCTTCCGCTCCGACGGCGTGCCGACCTACAACTTCGCGACGGTGTTGGATGACGCCGATTTCCGTATCACCCACGTGGTGCGCGGCGACGACCATCTGCCGAATACTCCCCGCCAGATGCAGATCTTCCGCGCCCTCGGGATGGAACCGCCGGCTTACGCGCATCTGCCGATGGTGATGGGGCCGGACGGAACCAAGCTCTCGAAGCGGCACGGGGCGACCTCGGTCTTCGCCTATCGCGAAGCCGGCTATTTGCCCGAGGCGTTAGTTAACTACCTGGCACGGTTGGGATGGTCGCATAGCGATCAGGAGGTCTTCTCGCGCGCGGAGCTGATTGCTTATTTCGATTTCGATGCATGCGGAAAATCAGCCGGCATCTTCAACGCCGAAAAGCTCTTGTGGCTGAACTTCCATTACATGAAAGAGCGACCGCTCGATCAGCTCGCGCGCGAGGTGCGTCCATTTATCGAAAAGCGGGGCTTTCCCATCCCGGGCGACGCGGCATGGCTCGAAAGGGTGGTCGCGACGTTGCGCGAACGCGCCAAAACACTCGCCGAACTGGCCGATTTTGCGAGCTTCTATCTGATAGATCAGATCGAAATCGATCCCAAGGCCGCGGCCAAGTTCCTGAAGCCCGAAATTCGCGAGGCGCTGGTAATGCTCGCTGCCGAACTCGAATCGATCGGCGAAAACTTTGAAGAGGAGCCGGTGAAGGCGGCCTTCGAGCGTGTGCTGGAGCGCTACGGAATGAAGCTTGGGCAGCTTGCGCAGCCGGTGCGGGTCGCGCTTACCGGCGGCACGGTCAGCCCCGGCATCTTCGAGGTGGCCTCGGTGCTGGGAAAAAGCCGAACGATCGCGCGGCTAACCGCAGCGATTCGGCGGTTGCAAGACTGACCGTGCCTCGGAGAGCAGTTTCACTGAATGATCGAGGCCGCCGCTCCTACAGATCCCCCGCGACGTTGTTAGCCAGCGTACCGACGCTGGTGCCCAGCCCCTGGTAGGCAATCAGAGCAGCGACGGCGACCGCAGCGAGGATAAGCGCGTACTCGGTCATCGTCTGGCCCGACTTGGACTCACGAATCCGGACATAAAATTTAGAAAGCCAAATGGTCATTAAAACATCTCCTTTTCGTGGCAGTCATAATTAAAGACGCCGCAGATTGATATAGCAGTGAATCGGCCTCTAAACAATTGAAAACGTCAAATTATTTGCTATGACTTTCAAGATCAATTAGAGATAGAATTAGATTAGGTTAGATGAATCTAATCCTCATTAAGTATCAATAGTCCTCAGTCAGGTCGATGCAATCATCAGGTGGCCGACGATAATGGCGCGGCGATCTTCTCGAGGCTCTCACGCTCGGCGGCGATGCCGAAGTTAAGTTCGATTATCGCGGCGGCCAGCATCAAGGTCCCGGCCAAAACGTAGCCGTAGAAAAGTTCGAATCTCGAGCCGGTATCGATGAGTCTGCCGAACAGCCATGGGGCCGCGATACCACCCACGGCGGTGCCGGCGGAATAGAAAATCGCGATCGCCAGCGCGCGTATCTCCAGCGGAAAGATTTCGCTCACCGTGAGGTAGGCGGAGCTGGCCGCCGCCGAAGCAAAGAAGAACATCACCGTCCAGAGCAGCGTTTGCGAGGCGCTGGAGAGCATGCCGTGCGCAAATAGCCATCCGGTGCCGAGCAGGATGAACGCGGCGAGAGCGTAGGTTGCGGCGATCATGGCGCGCCGCCCGACGGTATCGAAGAACGGTCCGAGCACAATCGGTCCGAGCAGGTTCCCGATCGCAAACGGAAACAGGTAAAGCCCGGTGGTGTCCGCAGGCACGCCGTAGAATCGATTCAATACCAGCGCGTAAGTGAAAAAGATCGCGTTATAGACGAAGGCCTGCGCGATCATCAACACCGCCGCAAGTAACGACCGCCGCCAGTAGTCGGTTACCAGCGGCCGCAGAATCTCGCTGAGCCCGAAATGATGCCGGATGTGGACGGTGAGCGATTCCTCGTGCGATGAATCCGCGAGCCGCTGGCTGGTCTCACTCGCTACGGTCCGCTCGATTTGCGCGACGGTCTCTTCCGCCTCCTCGCGCCGTCCGTGGGTCAGCAGCCAGCGCGGGCTTTCGGGAATGAAATGCCGGAGCGGGAGAATCGCCATCCCCAGAAGCGCGCCGATGCCGAAACCTAGCCGCCAACCCAGGTTGGGCGCGAACAGGTGCGGATTCAGGATGATTATCGTCGACGCCGAGCCGGCGGCGGCGCCCAGCCAGAAGCTACCGTTCACCATCAAATCGACCCGGCCGCGCAGGCGCGCCGGGATGAGTTCATCGATCGCCGAGTTGACCGCCGCGTATTCGCCGCCGATTCCAGCGCCGGTTATAAAGCGAAACGCCGCGAAGCTCGCCAGGCTCCACGAGATCGCGGTCAGTCCGACGCCGGCGAGATAGATTGAGAGGCTCAGGAAGAAGAACAGGCGACGTCCGAATCGATCCGTCAGATAACCGAAGACCAGCGAACCGATCACGGCACCGGCCAGGTAGCACGAGCTGATGAAGCCGACCTGCGCCGCCGTAAAGCCAAGCACATCGGACCGCTGCAGGACGGCGCTCACGGCGCCCATCATCGTGATTTCGAGCCCGTCGAGAACCCAGGTGATACCGAGTCCGATGACCAGCAGCCAATGAAAGCGCACCCATGGCAGCCGATCGAGGCGAGCGGGAATCAGGGTTTGGAACGTGTTCTGGCCTGAAGCAGGATGAGATGACATCGATCTATGTGGAGGGGCCTACCAATCCCGCGAGCTGCAAGTTCGCAGGTCTGTAGGAAGTAAACGCGCCGCGAATAGCGGCGCTATCGCGAGCCTAAGATTTTGCGGATCAGGCCGAGTCGCCGTCGGAGCCTTGCGCGTTGATATCCTGCGCCACTTCGGGCCATCGGATATCGCTTAGGTCGGCCTGATCGCAGACCGCGCCGCAAGTTGCGCAGGTTCGCACGCTGGCGTCGGCGTTGAACTCCTGACAGGCCTGCCAATAGCATTCCTGTGGCAATTGTTCCGCAGTGTTGAACTCCTTGATGAAGACTTCGCTATGGCAGCGCGGACAGTACCAAACCGCCGCCTCCCATCCACCGGGCTCGCCGCGCCATTTCAATTGGACCGATTCGGCGAGCGGAACGATACGGCTCGGCTGGCCGGCAGGGATGTAGAGCGCCTCGCCCGCCTTGAGCTGAGTTTCCTTCGGCACTGAGCCCGGCAGCTCGACCCTGGAATGGCCGGAGAACAGCAGCAGCACCTGGTCATGCTCGCTGATGAGGAAGAACGGTTGCGGGACGCGGTTGCGGCTGACACAAGACATCGGATCGGTGCCTTTCGGCATGATCGGGAAATCGTCGTGCGAGCCGAGGCAGCCGCTGGCAGCCGCATAGATGTTGGTGGCTTTCCTTCGTTCCACGGCTATTCTCCGCTAGCTTGGGCGCTGATCGTCGGGGCGCGCGCCGGCTTCGGGGTTGAGGGTGGCGGCCATTTCCTCGAAGCTCTCGCGTCCGCGATTGGCCACCTCGATGTTGCGCGCGTACTGAACGTATCCAAAATCTTCGCTCGCCACCTCAGGAGAGCGAACGGTTCCACATTTGCTGCAGGTGCGCTTTTCTGCCGAGCCGTTGAACTCCCTGAAGCATTCCAGGTAGTAACGCAGCGCGTGAAACTCCGGATAGTATTTGCGCTGCGGACCCTGCTTGACGTTGAAATGCCGCTCATAGACGATCGCGTTGCACTTTGGACAACGTAGAACGATGCCCTCCATCTGCTCCGGCTCAGGCCGCATCCGGATCGTGATGAGACCGACGTAATAGTTCGAAGGGTCGTGGGGATCCCTAAGAAACGGGCCGACACCATGCGTATCGCCCGCCACCATGATCATGCCGGTCTTCATCGCACCGCCGTTCTCGACCATGCACAAGATGGTTTCCTTGACGTCGTTGGCGTGAAAAAAGTGCCATGGAGTTACGTCCTTCACGCCAGTCGTGTTGGTCATGCAGGGCACGATCGCACCATCGTGCAGGTAGGGGAAAATCGGATTCAACTGCAGGAGTCCGAGGTTCCGAATCACGAGTTCGAAGACGTCGACCTTGACCGGCTCGCGATTCGCCACCGGCCGGTGGGGAACGTGCTTGAAGCCGATCTTGGCGCCATTGGTCGCCATGCGCAGTCCTCCTTGCTGCCTGAGCAAACCCCAGGCAACCAGCTGATCACAAGTTCCATATCACGCTTATCGGAAATGAGGCCTGCGCTACAAACGGTCGGTGGATACTTAGTTCTCGAATTTGAGCCCTCGGGTTGTCGATTTATATAAGATGACCCGAATCGCGCGACCACGACTATGACCCGTTCACGCCAAATGGAATCATTGCGCCGCCGTATCGGATGGACGTGACAGAACCATCGCCTGATACGCAGGAGCCGCATGTGAGCGGATGGCGGCGCGCGCTGGCCGTTTATACCGATCGGCGTGTGATGCTGATTCTAGCGCTCGGCTTCGCCAGCGGATTACCGTTGCTCCTGACTTTTTCAACGCTCTCGGCGTGGCTTGCCACCACCGGAGTGACACGTGCCGCGATCGGCGCCTTCGCCCTGGTCGGTACGCCCTACGCCTTCAAGTTCCTGTGGTCACCGCTGATCGATCGCCTTCCGCCGCCGATTCCGCTGGGGCGGCGTCGCGGCTGGGGAATTACGATCCAGATAGCGCTGATTGCTGCCACCGTCGCTCTCGGCTGGTGCAATCCGCCGGGCCATCTGGCCCGGATGGCGGCGCTGGCGCTGCTGGTTGCCTTTCTTTCCGCCAGCCAGGACGTCGTGATCGACGCCTATCGCGTCGAGATACTGGCGCCCGAGGAACAGGGACCCGGCGCCGGCATGATCCAGGCCGGCTACCGAATCGCGATGTTGGTGGCGGGGGCCGGAGCCCTGATGATCGCCGCGCGCGCCGGCTGGTTCGCGGCATACGCCACGATGGCGGTGCTGCTGATGCCCGGAATGCTCGTATTTCTGTTCGGTCCCGAGCCACCACGCCCGGCCGAGGCTATGATATCGTCTGAGACCCGCGGATGGGACGCGATTCGCCAATGGCTCGTTACCGCGGTGACCGGGCCGTTCGCAGATTTCATGCATCGACCGTTGTGGCCGGTGATCCTGCTTTTCGTACTCGGCTACAAGCTGGGAGAGGCGATGGCGGGCGTGATGGCGATGCCGCTGTACGTTTCGCTGGGCTTCTCGCTCGACCAGATCGCGGCAGTTTCCAAGCTGGTCGGATTCTTCGCGACCGTGGCCGGAGCGCTGGCCGGCGGCATCGTCACAGCCCGGCTCGGGGTATTGCGGGCTCTGCTGCTGTGCGGTCTGCTGCAATCGGCCGGCAATTTGTTCTATGTGCTGCAAGCGGTGGGCGGCCATCGTCTCGATTATCTCGCACTCTGCGTCGCCGCTGAAAATCTGACTGGTGCGATGGCCGGCGCCGCATTGGTCGCCTATCTTTCGGGTCTCTGCTCGCCGGCCTTCACTGCGACCCAGTATGCGCTGCTGTCGTCATTGGCCGCCGTCGGGCGCACGCTGATTGCGTCGTCGGGCGGGGTGTTGGCCGAACGGCTTGGATGGGTCCGGTTTTTCCTGCTCACCACCATCGCGACCGCTCCGGCGCTGATGTTGTTAGTCTGGATCGCGCGCCGCGGTCCTCGAATCGACAGACCGGCTAAGAATTGACTTTTTGAAAGCAGAAATTGTGCTTGCAACGCAGGACCGCGACTGCCCTTCCGATGAGATCAACTCAGGAGTTCTGCTCGACCTTGCCTGCTTTTGAAATGCAGGCAAGGCCCGTGATTGCAGTCGAGGACGCTGTCCGGGTCGAACTCGAAGCCATCGCCTGGCGCTATGGCTTGAAACGCAGCTGACATCCAGTATGCAGCGCCTGCATGGTGCCCCGGCCGGGAATCGAACCCGGACTTGAGGTTCCGGAGACCTCCGTGATGTCCTTTTCACTACCGGGGCTGGCGGGCGAGCAATCCCCACGAGTATACGAGCCCCGGCGCGAGGCACAAGTGCCGCCGCTCGCAGACGGCCGCCGCGATTATGCTGAGCGCGCCTCGGTCTCAATTTCGCGCTGACGCCGTTCCGCCTCCGGCCAGTTTTCGGCGATCATTTCGAGCATCTCACGATGGAGCGAGCGATTGCTCGCCACGATTTGCCCGCGGCTCAGATCGACCGGAGTGTCATCCATGTTGGTCACGCGGCCGCCCGCCTCCTCGACTATCAATGCACCGGCCGCGATATCCCAGGGCTTCAGCCCGAACTCCCAGAATCCGTCCGTTCGGCCGCAGGCGACGTAGGCCAGATCGAGCGCCGCCGAGCCGGTGCGGCGCACTCCCTGCACGCGCATCATGAAGGCCTCCCAGAACGAGAGATAGAAGCGTCGGCGCGCGCGCCGATCGTAGGGAAAGCCGGTTGCGAGCAGCGCCGTGGCGAGCGTGCCGGTGCCGCTCACCTGGATGGGACGGCCGTTGAGCCGCGCGCCCTTGCCGCGCCGCGCGACGAAGCATTCCTTCTTGAGTGCGTCGAAGATGATCGCGAGCTGCACGCGCCCGCGGCGTTCGTAGGCGATCGAAACGCAGAATTGCGGATAGCCGTGCGCGAAATTGGTGGTGCCGTCCAGCGGATCGATAATCCATCGATGTTCGCTGGTATGGGCGGTGGCACCGCTCTCTTCGGCCAGCATCGCGTGAGCCGGGAAGGCGCGCTGCAGGATTCCGAGCACGGCCGCTTCGGCTTCATGATCGGCCTCGGTCACCAGGTCGACAGGATTCGAGGCCTTGCGCGAGATGCTGATGCGCTGCGCGCGTTTCAGATGAATCCGTCCGGCTGCGCGCGCCGCGCGCAGGGCCACCCGTTCGAGCTCGTCGGTCACGGTCACGAAACTTATTCGAGCGCAAATCAACCGTCCAGTCCGGCCGCATCCGGACGCGATCGTTTATCCCCCGCGCCACCGTTGATGCGCCTGCAACATCGCGATGCTACATCAGTAAGCGATGCCCTCATCGTCGCAGTCCGCACGCACCGCGGTGATTCGCCGCATCACCCGGCGCTACTACGCGGTCTCGCTGATCTATGCCTTCGCCGGCGGTTTTCTGTTCGGCGTCTATCCGCTTTTTCTGCGCGCGCGCGGACTCGACCAGCTGCAAATAAATTCCGTGATGGCGGTCTACTGCATCGTGATCTTTTTAACTGACCTGCCAACCGGAGCCTTCGCCGACGCGATCGGGCGGCGCAATTCGTTCGTGCTGGGCTGCGCGCTGCGCATGGTCGCCTTCGTGATCTATTTCTTCGTCCATCGCTATGCGCTCTTCATGGTGGCCGAGATTATCGACGGTGTCGGTACCACCTTCTGCAGCGGCGCAATCGATGCCTGGGGAGTGGATGCACTCGATGCGGCCGGCTACAGCGACCTCAAAGATCGGCTCTTCTCGCGCCTCCAGCAGCTCACCAATGTAGGCTGGATGACCTCGGCGCTGCTCGGCGCCTACATCGCCGATATCAACATCGCATGGCCGTGGCTGGTTGGCGCGGTCGGTTATACGGTCAGCGCAGCGGCGGCGATGATGCTGATGAAAGAGCGGCGGACAGTGCGCGCGGCCCTGAGTCCCGCGCAAGTGTCGCTCCAGGTCGCGCGCCGCGTCGTCGCCGGGATGCGCCAGGGGTTCGGGCGCCGTACGGTGCTCTTCCTGAGCCTCGCCAACGGAATGTCGTTCGCTGCCTGGGCCTCGTATTGGATGGAGTGGCCGCAGCTCGTCAACGACGATTATCGCGTCGGTATCTGGATCGTCGGCTGGATTTTCTGCGTGCTGACGATCGGGCAATTGATTGGCGCGGAAATCGTGGCACGCGTGCGACCCGATGAGTCATTGCGCGGCGTGCGGCTGTCGATGCTGGTGTTGGGATCGGCCGCGATGCTCGCGGGCGCGGGACTTAGCGCACGGCAGCCGAACCTGGTGGTCACGCTGTTATTCTTGATGCGAATCTTCACCGGCGCGATGCAGCCGCTGGTCAGTAGCTGGCTGAACGAGCAGATTGAGGCCGACCAGCGCGCGACGCTGTTGTCGTTCACCAACACCTTCGCGACCCTAGGCGGCTCGGGCGGCCTGTTGATCGGCGGTTTCGCCGCCGACCGCCTCGGCATCCCGACGACCTGGCTGATTCTCGCCTCGATCGCGCTGCTCGCCGCGCCCTGTTTCTGGGCGCTCAGGCCGGAGTCAGCCGCCGCCCCGATTCCCTCTGCAGCCTCGAAATAGCCCCCGCTCTGAAAGATGGTTTTTGCCCGGCCTACTGGCTAAGCGCGGCCCGGTGGGCTAAAAATTACAGACCCGCCATCAATGGCCTGGGGCGGAAACAAAGGGGATGGACTTTCCAAGAATAAAGCGGCTCCCACCCTACGTATTCAATGCGATCGGCGAGTTGTGCCTGCAGGCGCGCCGCGCCGGCGAGGATGTGATCGACTTCGGGATGGGTAATCCCGACGGCGCCACCCCCCCGCATATCGTCAATAAGCTGGTCGAAGCCGCCACCAAGTCGCCCAACCATCGCTACTCGGTCTCACGCGGCATCTACAAGTTGCGTCGCGCGATCACTGATTGGTATGCGCGCGGGTACGGCGTCGAGCTCGACCCCGACTCCGAGGCGATCGTGACGATCGGATCGAAAGAGGGTATCGGGCACATGGCGCTCGCGATCCTCGACCAGGGCGATGTGGTGCTGGCCCCGACGCCGACCTACCCGATTCATCAGTACGGATGCGTTATCGCGGGCGCGCAGGTGCAAGGCGTCCCGCTGCTGCATGGCGAGGAGTTCTTCGATCATCTGACCGAAGTGGTCGGGCGTTGCTGGCCGCGGCCGAAATTCCTGATCATGAACTTCCCGCATAACCCGACCACGGCAACCGTTACGCCGACTTTCATGGAGCGGGTGGTCGAGTTCGCGCGCGAGCACGAGATCATGGTCGCGCACGATTTCGCCTACGCCGACCTCTGTTTCGACGGCTACCGCGCGCCATCGCTGATGGCGGTGCCGGGTGCCCGCGAGATTGGCGTCGAGTTCTACACGCTCTCCAAGAGTTACAACATGCCGGGCTGGCGAGTTGGCTTCGCGGTCGGCAATCGCGAGATGATTGCGGCGCTGTCGCGGCTAAAATCGTACTTCGATTACGGGATGTTTGCACCGGTGCAGGTCGCAGCCATCGCGGCCCTCAATGGACCGCAGGATTGCGTTGCCGAGATCGTCGAGTTGTATCGGCGGCGGCGCGATGTGCTGGTCGAGGGGCTCAACCGCGCCGGATGGCCGGTCGAAAAACCGCGCGCCACAATGTTCGTGTGGGCGCCGATTCCGGAACCGTTTCGCGCCATGGGCTCGCTCGAGTTCGCCAAATTTCTGCTCGCCGAGGCCAAGGTCGCGGTCTCGCCCGGAGTCGGCTTCGGCGCCGACGGCGATGGCTTCGTGCGCTTTGCCCTGATCGAGAACGAACACCGAATCCGCCAGGCGGTGCGCGGCATCCGTCATGCCTTCAATCAGCGTCTCGGCGCCGCACCCAGCCAGATGGCGAGCGTCTCCTGACGCCGACCGCCCCTTCCAGCGAGAACCATTTGGAGCCGGTGCGGATAGCGCTGCTGGGATGCGGCACCGTCGGCAGCGGTGTGGTCAAGCTCCTGCGCCGCAACCAGGAGCCGTTGCGCGATAAGCTCGGCGCGCCGCTCGAGCTGGCGGGTATCGCCGATCGCAGCCTGAAGCCCGATCGTGAACTGGGAATAGCCACGCGGCTGATTACGCGCGATCCGATCGCGCTGGTTGAACGGCCCGATATCGACATTGTCGTCGAACTGTTCGGCGGCTATGAGCCCGCACGCAGCCTGATTCTGCGCGCCTTTCGCGCCGGCAAGGACGTGGTGACTGCGAACAAAGCGCTGCTGGCCGGCCATGGCGAGCAGATTTTCCGCGCTGCCGAGCGCGCGGGTCTCGCGATCGGCTTCGAGGCCAGCGTTGGCGGCGGCGTGCCGGTCATCCGTACCCTGCGCGAGGCGCTCGCCGGCGATCGCCATCGCTCAGTCCACGGCATCGTCAATGGCACCTGCAATTCAATTCTGACTACCATGAGCGAGCGCGGCGACGAGTTTTCAGAGGCCCTCAAAGAGGCGCAGCGCCGCGGCCTGGCCGAAGCTGACCCCGCCCTCGATATCGAGGGTCACGATTCGGCGCATAAGCTGTGTCTGCTGGTGATGCTGGCGTTCGGCGTGATGCTTAAGCCTGCACAGGTCCATACCGAGGGTATCGCCCATCTGACGCAGGCCGATATCGTCCATGCGCGCGAGCTCGGCTACGCCATCAAGTTGCTCGCGATTGCCAAGGACGACGATGGCGCTATCGAAGCCCGCGTCCATCCCACCATGATCCCGATGCGCAATCTGCTCGGCAGCGTCCGCGACGCCTACAATGCAATCAACGTTCATAGCGAGGCGCTGGGCTCGACCATGTACTTCGGCGCGGGGGCGGGGCAGATGCCGACTGCGACGGCCGTGATGGCCGATATTCTGGATATCGCGCGCCGACGCCTCGCCGGTCCGGCCGCGCGCGGCTTTGCGCTCGGCTATCCGCTGAGCGCGTTGCGGCGCGCCCGTATCAAGCCGATGGACGACGTGATATGCGAGTACTATCTGCGTTTCGCGGCGCGGGACAAGCCCGGCGTGCTCGGCGCGATCGCTTCGGTTTTGGGACGCAACGGAATTTCAATAGTCTCGGTTATCCAACAGGGGCGGGGAGTCGAGACCACCGTGCCGGTCATCATGCGGACCCATGCGACGCGCGAACGTAATCTGCGCCGCGCGCTCCATCAGATCCGCCAGCGGGGAATCGTCGAAGCGGTACCGGCGTTTATCCGGATCGAGGACCGTCTCTGAAGCGATGGCTCCCCCAGCTGAAAAATCGAACCATGTCGAGGCGCGGCTGACGCGCTGGCCCGGACTTATCGAGCACTACCGCCGATTCCTGCCGGTCGACGAACAAACCCCGGTCGTGACCCTGAACGAGGGCAATACGCCGCTCATCGAGGCCCCGACCATCGCCGAACGGCTCGGCCGTGAGATAAAGCTTTACTTTAAGTACGAGGGGGCCAACCCGACCGGCTCCTTCAAGGACCGCGGTATGACGGTGGCGGTCAGCAAGGCCCTCGGCCAGGGGGCGCGCGTCGCGATATGCGCCTCGACCGGAAATACCGCCGCCTCGGCAGCCGCTTACGCCGGCCGCGCCGGGATGCGATCGTTTGTGCTGATTCCCAAGGGCGCCGTGGCGCTCGGCAAGCTTTCGCAGAGCGTGATGCATGGCGCGCGGGTGCTGGAGATAATCGGCAACTTCGATATCTGCTTGAAGGTGGTGCGCGATTTGGCGCGCCACGATCCGGTCGGCATTCGGCTCGTCAATAGTATCAATCCGGATCGAATTGCGGGGCAGAAGACCGCGGCCTTCGAGATCTGCGATCAGCTTGGCGAGGCGCCGACCCATCAGTTTTTGCCGGTCGGCAATGCCGGCAATATCACCGCCTACTGGGCCGGCTACCAGGAATACCGCACGGCAGGCTTCGCGACCCGACTGCCGAAGATGATGGGTTATCAGGCCGCCGAGGCTGCGCCGATCGTGCTCGGCCGGGCGATAGACGACCCGCATACTGTGGCGACCGCGATCAAGATCGGCAATCCGGCGAGCTGGACCGGCGCGACCGCCGCGCGCGATGAATCGGGCGGCCTGATCGATATGGTTACCGATGCCGAGATTCTTTCCGCCTATCGGCTGATCGCGGCCCAGGGAATTTTCGCCGAGCCCGCTTCGGCCGCATCGGTCGCCGGCGCGCTCAAGTTCGGCGCGAGCGGCGGAATCAAGCCGGGTTCGGTGGTGGTCTGCACGCTTACCGGACATGGGCTCAAGGATCCGGACACCGCGCTCAAGAATCTCAGCAACACCATCGTGGTCGAGCCCGACCTCGATAAGGTGCTGAAAATCCTGGAACGCGAATAGCGATGCGAGGGGCAAAGCCCGGGGGAGAGCCGTGAAGTATGTAATCATTCATGGCGATGGAATGGCGGACTGGCCGTGCGATGAGCTGGGCGGCAAAACTCCGCTCGAAGCCGCGCGCAAGCCGAACATGGACGCGATCGCCTCGCACGGCGCGCTCGGCCGGGTTGCGACGATTCCGGATGGGATGCCGCCGGGCAGCGACGTCGGCACGATGACGATGCTTGGCTACGATCCCGCGCGTTACCATACCGGACGCGCGCCGATCGAAGCCGCCAGCATGGGAATAGCGATGGGGCCGCGCGACCTGGCCTTCCGCATGAACCTGGTGACAGTCGCCAACGATGCCGACGGCGCGCCGATCATGCAGGATTTCACCGCCGGCCACATCACCAGCGGCGAGGCCGCGCAAATCGTCGACGATCTGCGCGCGTCGGTGGCCGGTGACGGTATCGAGCTCTTCAACGGTGTCAGCTACCGCCATCTGATGATCTGGCGCGATGGCGTCGTCGGCACCAGGCTCACGCCGCCTCACGACATCACCGGCAAAGCGATCGATCCATATCTCCCGGCCGGCGAGGGCGCCGAACGCCTGCGCGTGCTGATGGATCGCGCGCGCGAAGTGCTGCGCAGCCATCCGGTGAATCTCGCGCGTCGCGGCAAGGGACTGCCGGAGGCGGCCTCGATCTGGTTCTGGGGTCAAGGTTTGCGGCCGGCGCTGCCAACGCTCGCCGAGCGTTTCGATCTGCAAGGCGCCTGTATCTCGGCGGTCGACCTGGTCAACGGTCTAGGCCGGCTGGCCGGCTTGGAAATCGTCAAGGTGCCAGGAGCCACCGGCTTCCTCGATACCGATTACGCGGCCAAGGGCCGCTATGGTCTGGAAGCCCTGCGGCACAAGGATTTCCTGCTCTTGCATATCGAAGCGCCCGACGAAGCCGGCCATATGGGTCGCGCCGATCTGAAAGTCGAGGCCCTCGAAAGAATCGATGAGCTCATTCTGGGTCCGATGCTCGAAGGGCTCGCCGCGATGGGCGAGTTCGCGCTGCTGCTGCAGCCGGATCATGCAACGCCCTGCAACATCAAAACACACTCGAACGATCCAGTACCCTTTGCTATTCTAAAGAGCCCCGTTATGCGGGCGCGTCCGGGATTGACCCGGCGCTACACTGAAGCAGAGGCCGCGCATACGGGAATTTTCTTCGCACACGGTTACCGGTTGATCGAAGCGCTGATAAACGGCGAGATGAATCCTCAATAGCGAGAGAAGGGCGGCGATGGAGCGCAACCTGGCCCTCGAAGTTGTCCGTGCCACCGAAGCGGCGGCGCTCGCCACCTCGCGCTATATCGGCAAGGGCGATGAGCGGCTGGCCGACCGGGTGGCCTGTGAAGGAATGCGCGCGGCGCTCAATTCGATCGCGATGGACGGCCATGTCGTGATCGGCGAGGGCGAGCAGGACGTCGCCGAGATGCTTTATGCCGGCGAAATCGTCGGCAGCGGCGTCGGCCCCGAGGTCGATGTCGCGCTCGACGCCCTGGAAGGCTCGCTGATTATCGCTACCGGCGGCCCTAACGCGCTCTCCTGCGTGGCCCTCGCCGAGCGTGGCAAGCTGCTGCGCTGCCCCGACACCTACATGGACAAGATCGCGGTCGGCCCGATTGGCCGCGGGCTAATCGATCTCAACCGCTCGCCGGCCGACAACCTGAAGGCGCTCGCCGAGGCCAAGGACGTTTACGTCGAAGATTTGCGGGTCGCGATTCTCGACCGCCCGCGCCATGAGAAGCTGATCGCCGAGGTCCGCAAGGCCGGCGCCGGAATCAAACTGCTCTCGGCCGGCGACCTCTCGGCGGCGCTCGCAACCACGCGGCCCGAGGGCGAGGTCGACATCCTGATGGGCGTCGGCGGGGCGCATCAGGGCGTTCTGGCCGCAGCCGCGATTCGCTCGGCCGGCGGTGATATGCAATGCCGGTTCGTGCCGCGTAGTGCGCAGGAGATCGAGTCCTGCTTGGCGGCGGGCATTCTCGATTTGCAGCATCGCTACACGCTCGAGGACCTGGCCGGCGACGACGTGATGTTCGCGGCGACCGGCGTCACCACCGGCGACTATCTGAAAGGCGTCCGATTTTTTTCCGGCGGCGCGATGACCAACAGCGTCGTGATGCGCTCGAAGACCCGCACCGTGCGCTTCATCGATGCGATCCATCATTTCGATTTCAAACCTGAGTACTGACTCGACGATGAAAACCGAAAGCACTGCTAAGATCCTGCGCCTCGAGGCCAAGATTAAACGGCTCGAAGCGGCGCTCGGCACCTTTCAGGATGCTCTCGAACAGGTCGAAAAGCGGATGCTGCTGCGGTTGCGCGGCCAACAGTATTGCCGGGTCTGCGGCACCGACCGCGATCCGCGCATTCCTCGTAATCCGCCGTTGAGCGAGCTCGAGAAGACCTTCTGCAAGGCCAACCACGGGCTCGGCGCCAAGGTCAAGCCGAAGCCGCAACGCCTGCCGCTCAACTGGGAAGAGGTCGAACGCCTCGCCCGCTGAGGTTTCGCTGTCTAAGCCACCACGCCGTCCGATCTGAGGCGCGCGAGTTCCCCGCCCGACAACCCCAGTTCGCCGAGCACTTCGTCGGTATGCTGCCCGAGCGTCGGCGCCGGCTGGCGAATTTCCTGCGGCGTCCGCTCGAAACGCGCTGCGGGCCGGGTCTGTCGCGTGCGGCCGGCAAATGGATGCTGGTACTCGACGATCAGTCCGTTGTGGCGCACCTGCGCATCGTCGATGACTTGCTCGGGGCTGAGGATCGGCGCGCACGGTACCTGCTCGCGATCGAGGATTTCGAGCCACTCCGCCGAGCTCTTGGCCTTCAGCGCCTGGCCCGTCAGATCGAAGCGTTCGTCGGCGTTCGCGATCCGGTCCGCCTGCGTCCGGAAGCGTGGATCGTCAAGCCATTCCGGATGGCCGAGGGCTTTGCAGGTCGCGCGCCATTCATCGTTGCCAATCGCAGCCATCGTGATGTATCCGTCGGCGGTTTCGTAAACGAGGTCGCGCACGTTCGGTTTAACGAAGTGCTTCGAGTCCGGGTAGGTATAGTTGTCCATCTCTTCAGGCCACAGAAACGAGACCACCGCATCGAGCATCGCGAGCCGCACGTGCTGGCCCTCGCCGGTGCGCAGGCGCGCGAACAGCGCGGCCGTCATCGCCTGCGCCGCGGTCAGTGCCGTGACCTTGTCGGAGACGATCACGCGGACCATCCGCGGACGCCCGCTGGCGCGATCGCCCTGAATCGCCGCGACGCCCGCCGCGGCCTGGATGACCGGGTCGTAAGCGCGCTTGTGCGACAGAGGCCCGCTCTCGCCGAAGCCGCTGATCGAGACGTAAACCAGGTCCGGCTTGATACGCCGCAGCTCCGGCTCGCCGAGACCGAGGCGCTCGGCCGTCCCCGGCCGGAAGTTCTGCGCAAAAAGATCGGCGCTCTCGATCAGCCGATGGAGCAGCTCGATACCGCGGCGCTGCTTGAGATCGATCACAACCGAACGCTTGTTGCGCCCCAGCATCGCAAAGCCCGGCGCCATCCCAATCGGCCGCCCTCGCGAGCGTCCCGGATCACCGCTGCGCGGCGGCTCTACCTTGATGACGTCAGCGCCCTGGTCCGCGAGCATCATGGTGGCCATCGGCCCGGCGAGCATATGGGTTAGATCGACTACGCGAATTCCGGCAAGCGGTCCGGCCATTGGAGTGCTCCTTCTTTCCGATTCCAATAGCGCCGCACGCGCCGAACTGAAAGACCGCCGAAGCTCTTGACAGGCTGTGGAGCGAGTCCAACTCTCGTCACAATCCACCCGGAGGGCCACGCCTTGGAATACAGGAACGTCATTTTCGATCGTGCCGCAGTCGCGACCCTGACTATCAACCGCCCGCAGGCGCTCAACGCACTTAACCGCGAGCTGCTGGGCGAAATCCTCGACGTCCTGCACGAGATTCGGCGCGATCCGTCGGTGCGCGTGCTGATCATCACCGGCACGGGCGAGCGCGCCTTCGTTGCCGGCGCGGACGTGGCTGCGATGGCCACCATGTCGACAATCGACGGGCTCGAGTTCTCGCACTTCGGCCATCACGTGATGAACCTGATTGAGGGACTGCCGATTCCGGTCATCGCGGCTGTGAACGGCTTCGCGCTCGGCGGCGGGCTGGAGCTGGCGCTCGCCTGTGACCTGATAATCGTCAGCGACAAGGCGCGCTTCGGCCAGCCGGAAGTGAACCTCGGGCTGATTCCGGGTTTCGGTGGCACGCAACGGCTTCCGCGCCGCATCGGTCTCAATCGCGCGCGCGAAATTATCTTTTCCGGCGAGATGTTCGATGCGAAGTTGGCCTTCCAATGGGGACTTGCGGCCCAGATCGTCGAGCCCGCCGAGCTGCTACCGGTGGCGCGCAGCCTGGCCGAGAAACTCGCTCAGAAGCCAGCCGTCGCGATCCGGCAGGCTAAGGCCGCTCTGCACGCTTCCGTCACGATGACCGAGGAGTCGGGATTGCGTTTCGAGCAGGAGGCCTTTGGCGTCACCTTCGCCAGCGCTGATCGGATCGAGGGCACTGCCGCCTTCGTCGGGAAACGCAAGCCCGCTTGGCAGCATCGCTAGACCCCAGCCCATGCCGTCGCGTTCTATGGCGCCGAGTGAATCTCTAGGCTAAAACTTGAAGTAAGAAGCGCAAGCCTTTTTATTTGCGGGCGCGCCGCGCGCGAAAGTGCCGCGTGGGAAGCGATCCGAGATGGACCTGGAACTGAACGAAGCCCAACGCCAGACGCGCGACACCGCGCGGCGCTTCGCACGCGAGCGGCTGGCGGCCGTGGCCGTCGAAACGGATCGGACCCATCGCTATCCAGCGGAAATCATCGCCGAGCTGGGACGGCTCGGGATGATGGGTGTGTTCGTGCCCGAGAAGTGGGGTGGGGCGGGGCTCGATAACGTCAGCTACGCGCTGACGATCGAAGAGCTCTCGGTGGCGTGCGCCGCGACCGGCACGATTGTCTCGGCCCATTCCTCGCTCGCAACCTGGCCGATTCTCGGCCTCGGCAGCGACGCGCAGCGCGCGCAATTTATCCCCCGGATGGCGAGCGGCGAGTGGCTCGGATGCTTCGCGCTTACCGAGCCGCAGGCGGGCTCGGACGCTGCCGCGCAGCGGACCCGCGCGGTCGCCGACGGCGATTCCTACGTGCTGAACGGCACCAAGAATTTCATTACCAACGGCCCGCAGGCCGCGGTCGCGATCGTCTTCGCGGCGACTGATCCTGCGCAGGGTCATCGTGGCGTCAGCGCGTTCATCGTCGAGACCTCATCCCCCGGATGGCAGATCGCGCGGACCGAGGAAAAGCTCGGAATCCACGCCGCGCACAGCGCGCAGATCAGCATCAACGATTTGCGGGTGCCGCGCGCCAACCTGCTGGGCGCCGAGGGCGACGGTTTCCGGGCCGCCATGAAGACACTCGACGGCGGACGAATCGGGATCGCGGCACAGGCGGTCGGTATCGGACGCGCCGCGCTCGAGGATTCGCTCGCCTATGCCAACACGCGCAAGGCTTTCGGCGGCCCCATCGCGCGCCATCAGGCGATCCAGTTCAAGCTCGCCGACATGGCGCTCGAAGTCGATGCGGCGCGCCTGTTGACCTGGCGGGCGGCGGTGCTCAAGGACGACGGGCGACCCTGCACGCGCGAAGCATCGATCGCCAAGCTGTATGCCGCGGAGACCGCGATGCGCGCCACCACCGAGGCAATCCAGATTCACGGCGGCTACGGCTACACGCGCGAGTTCAAGGTCGAGCGTTATTTCCGCGACGCCAAGATCACCGAAATTTACGAGGGCACCTCCGAAGTGCAGCGGATGGTGATCGCGAGCTACGTGGCCGGCAACCGCTGAGGTATCGGTGTGACAAGCAAGCGCGAATGGCTGAACAGCACTTACGCGAAGTCGGCTGAACGCCCGGCGCGTTTCTCGACCGTATCCGATCTCGAGATCGATCCGCTCTACGGACCCGAAGATATTTCCGGCAGCTACGATGACAAGCTCGGCCAGCCGGGCGAATATCCATACACGCGTGGCGTCTACGGTTCGATGTATCGCGGCAGGCTGTGGACGATGCGCGAATTCGCCGGCTACGGACTGCCCGGCGATACCAATGCCCGCCTGCGCTTTCTGCTCGAGCAGGGACAGACCGGATTGTCGGTCGCCTTCGATATGCCGGCGCTGATGGGCTACGACGCCGACCATGAACGCGCCGAGGGCGAGGTCGGACGCGAGGGCGTCTCGGTCAGCTCGATCCACGATATGCTGGCGCTGTTCGATCGGATTCCGCTGGCCGACGTCACCACCTCGATGACGATCAACTGCACCGCCTCGATTGCGCTCGCGATGTACCTGGTCGCCGCCGAGCGTCAGGGCGTGCCCTGGGAGCGCCTCGCCGGCACCATTCAGAACGACATGCTCAAAGAGTTTATCGCGCAGCGCGAATGGATCTCACCGCCCGAGCCGTCGCTCCGAATCGTCACCGACATGGTTGAGTTCTGCGCCCGCCGGCTGCCGCGCTGGCATCCGGTTTCAATCTCCGGCTACCACATTCGCGAGGCCGGCTCGACTGCCGTTCAGGAACTGGCATTCACAATCGCTGACGGCATCTGCTACGTCGAGGAGGCGTTGCGTCGCGGCCTCGCCGTCGACGAGTTCGCCCCGCGTCTGTCGTTCTTCTGGGACCTGCATAACGATTTCCTCGAAGAGATCGCCAAACTCCGCGCGGCGCGCCGGATGTGGGCGCGGCTGATGAAGGATCGCTTCGGCGCCAAAAACCCGCGCTCGATGATGCTGCGGACCCACGCGCAGACGGCCGGAGTCTCGCTGACCGCGCAACAACCGCTCAACAATATCGTGCGGGTCGCGATCCAGGCCTTGGCCGGCGTACTCGGCGGCACACAATCGATGCATACGAATTCGATGGACGAGACTTACGCGCTGCCGACTGAAGAAGCCGTGATGGTGGCGCTGCGCACCCAGCAGATCATCGCCGAGGAGACTGGCGTCATCAACACCGTCGATCCACTCGGCGGCAGCTATGCGATCGAGGCGCTGACCGATCGGATGGAGCGCGACGCGCTTGCGTATATCGATCGCATCGACGAGTTCGGCGGCATGATCAACGCGATCGAACGCGGCTACCCGCAGCGCGAAATCGCCGAGGCGGCCTTCAACTACCAGCGTCAGCTCGAACTGGGCGCGAAGACCGTAGTCGGCGTCAACAAGTATCAGATGGAAGACGGACAGCGGATTGAACGGCTGATTATTGATCCGGGAATCGAAAAGCATCAGCGCGAACGACTGCGCGAGATGAAAAGCGCGCGCAACGCTGCGTCGGTCAACGAAGCGCTGAGATGCGTTGGCGAGGCCTGCCGCTCGGGCGAGAACCTGATGGATCCGATTTGCGAGGCGGTCCGCCGCGAAGCCACGATCGGCGAAATCAGCGACGTATTCCGCACTGAGTTCGGCGTCTATACCGACCCTGGATGGCTCTGAGAGCGATGGACGGACGAAGACTCAGAATCCTCGTGGCCAAGCCAGGCCTCGACGGCCATGATCGCGGCGCCAAAATAATCGCCCGCGCTCTCCGCGATGGCGGCTTCGAGGTGATCTACACCGGGCTCCATCAGACGCCCGAGATGATCGCTGAGGCCGCCGTGCAGGAAGACGTCGACGCAGTCGGCCTGAGTGTGCTCTCGGGCGCGCACATGACGCTCTTCCCTGAAGTGCTACGGCTTTTGAAAGAACGCGGTGCCGGCGACATCGCGGTCTTCGGCGGCGGCATAATTCCCGAGGACGACGCGCGCGCGCTCGCCGCCGCCGGCGTCAAGGCGATTTTCACGCCCGGAGCCACCACCGAGCAGATTATCAAGTGGGTGCGTGAGAACGTCCAACCGCGCGCCTGATATCACCATGAACTTCGACCTGACCCACGAGCAGCGTCAGATTTGCGAAACCCTGATCGCCTTCGCCGAGCGCGAAATCAAGCCGCACTCTGCAAAATGGGATCGCGAGGAGTTCTTTCCGCGCGCGGTGGTCGAGAAACTCGGCGCACTTGGCTTCCTCGGCGTTGCGTTTCCGCAGGTTTACGGCGGTGCCGGCGCCGACACCCTCTCGCAGGTGCTGGTGGTCGAGGGAATCTCGCGTTACGACGCATCGATCGGATTGTCATGCGCCGCGCACATGTCGCTCGGCAGCGGCCATATCGCGATGTTCGGTTCGGAAGAACAGAAGGCGCGCTATCTTCCCGACCTGATCAGCGCCAAGAAACTGGCCGCCTGGTGCCTGACCGAGCCCGACTCGGGTTCCGATGCCGCTGCGCTTCGCACCGCCGCCGTCCGTGACGGCGACCATTACGTTATCAACGGCAGCAAGCTGTTTATCACCAACGGCAACCTCGCCGAGGTGCTGGTGGTGATGGCGCGCACGGACCCCGCGCGCGGCCACGACGGCATTTCGGCGTTTATCGTCGAGCGCGGTTCACCGGGACTCAGCAACGGCCGCAAGATCGAAAAGCTTGGGATGCGCGCGTCGGACACCGCCGAGGTGATCTTCGATAATCTGAGCGTGCCCGCATCCAACCTGATCGGCGAGCCCGGTCGCGGTTTTCGTCCGCAGACCATAAGTGTGCTGGAAGGCGGACGGATCGGGATCGCCGGCTTCGCCGCGGGCATCGCGCGCGGCGCGCTCGAGGACTCTGTCGCGTACGCACGCGAGCGCAAGCAGTTCGGCAAACCGATCGCGGATTTCCAGGCCATCCAATGGATGCTCGCCGACATGGCGACCCGGATCGACGCGGCCTGGATGCTGACCTGTCGTGCCGCCCAGCTCCGCGACTCACACCGCCCGTTCGGCCGCGAAGCCGCGATGGCGAAGCTGTGCGCGTCAGAAACCGCGATGTGGGCGACGATCAAGGCGGTCCAGATCCATGGCGGCTACGGCTACATGACCGACTTCCCGGTCGAGCGCTATATGCGCGATGCGAAGATCGCTGAGATCGGCGAAGGCAGCAGCGAAATCCTCCGCATGATTATCGCGAAATCTCTGCTGCGCGACGGCGCCACCCCCGCCTGAAGCAGGGTTCAGCCCCGCTTCCGACAGACACCATCTTCGCCGACGAGGCAGTATTGTCGGCTGTTGTATCTAACGCGGAGCGAGCGGATTCCTTGGTCGGATCAGAAGAGGACGTTCAAGTTCCGGCAGTCGCTTCCATCGTCGCGAGGAAGTCGCGCTCGGCGGTCTCGCGCGGGCCGACCGGAAAGATGACCGGCAAACTGACGCCGGCAGCGCGAAAGCGCGCAACCATGGCACGCGCTTCATCGGGACTGCCGAAGGAAGCGAGCTTGCGCGCCGACGCATCGCTGATCGCGCCGGGCGCGTCCTCGCGCCGGCCTTCTTTCCATAGCCGTCTGACCTCGGCGAACTCCGCGCCCAGCCCATAGCGCGCGAACATCCGGTCGTAGTTGTCGACGAAGCTATAGCCGGCGAGCTCGCGTTTGAAGGCGTCGAGCGCGATACGTTCATCGGGCGTCACGCACATCCGGATGTAGATCGCGCGATCGATAGCGTTGCTCGGCCGGCCGGCCTTGGCCGCGCCGGCATCGACTTCCGCGAGCATCGCGGGAATCCCTTCCGCCGGGGAGTAGTTGAGCAGCACGCCGTCGGCGACCTCACCCGCCAGCTGGAGCATCGGCGGATTCAGTGCGGCCAGGTAGAGCGGCGGCGCCGGATGCGTGGGGCGGAAGCCGAGCCGGAAATCCGAGTGGTAAATCTCGCCGGCGAACTTCGAGCGGCCTTCATTGAAGAGCTGGCGCATGATCGCGACGCATTCACGCATCGCGGTCACCGGCTTGCGATAAGCCGCGCCGTGCCACCGCTCGACGATAATCGGGCTGGAGACGCCGAGTCCGGCGATCGCGCGGCCGCCCGAAACTTCGTTGAGCGTCAGAAACGCGGTCGCCATGGCGGCCGGCGTTCGGATCTGGATCGGGAGCACGCCACTGGCGACTTTGATACGCGAAGTCGCACCCGCAAACGCCGTCATACTGACGAGCCCGTCGGCGCTGCCTGCCTCGGCAATCCACAACGAGGCGTACGCGAGTTCCTCGGCGCGGCGGGCGAGCTGCGGGTAGCGGCCCGGTTGGCCGGCGCCGAGCGTCATATGCAAGCCGATTTTTTTTCCGCTGTCTGCCATCAAATTACCTGCGATCGGTTTCAGCTGATTGCCGGAGCGAACAGGCGGCCGCGCAAGAAGTAGGGCCGCGCGCCCGGCGGATGCGGCAGCATCTGGAGCATAAGCCCGAGGTGACTGCGGCCCAAGGGAGTCGGGTCAAGCTTCACGCGCAGATCGATCAGGCTATCGGGCAGGGCGGGTGCCAGCCGAATCATGCCCGTGGCGCTGACCAGTAAATCACCGCCGGTTCCTTCCAGCGAATCGATCGTCAAGATGCCATTATCTAGCCGGGCGGAGCCGTCGAGATCGCCGAGTCTTAGCGTCGGCATCCCGCGCATAATCCGTAGCGCACAATGAGTGATCTTGAGATGGAGGCGACCGACGCCAAGCAATGGGTTCGCAGCCGGCACGGAGCCCGACGCGTCGCCCGACAGGAAGCCGCGCAGATTAACTCCCATCCGCACCAACTGGTCGTAGCGGCTGAGATCGAGATTGCTGGCATCCACGCCGACTCCGACACCGTCGCTGATGCGGTAGAGCACCAGGCTCAGGAAGCCGCCGTAGAGTTCCGCTTTGAGATGGATTCCGGGCCGCACCAGCAGCAGCGATCCAAGCGTCGGCGCGAGCGTGATATTGGCGCCGTCGAGCAGCGGCGGCGATCCGGGCGCGAGCGTGTTGCTGAGCGTGACGCCATCCAGCTCGGCGCCGATCGGCAATCGGGCCCGATGGTCGGTGTAGGTGAGCGCGAGATTGAGCGGCGCGAGCAGCGATGACAGCGCGTCTCCGTAGGGAAAATTCGCAGCCAGGAAAATGAAGAACAGCAGCAGGCCGAGGCCGGCATAGGAAATCGCGAGCAGTCGGCTTCGCCAAAAATCGCCGCTCAAGAGATCGTGAGCGAACTCAGGCATTCTTGGCCAGCGCGACGCAGGTCATGTCGACATCGTAACTGTGCGGATCCTGAAAGCGGCGCCGGATGTGGATGGTCGAAACACCGACCGGCACCGGCAGCGTCTGCAGGCGATAGAGCGCGTCAACCAGCTGCGGCAGGCTCAGATTGGTGAGCTGCAGATCGACGCTGTATTCCACCATCCCATCGGCGACCTTACGATCCACACCCGGCGTGATCGAACCGAGCTTGTCGCGGCCGACACTGTCGCTGAGCGCCTTTTCGACCACCGAGAAGAGCGAGAAGTCCCTGCCGCCGGGGACCGTGCGTTTGCGCGCCACCGCGAGCTCGCTCTCGAGATGCAGATAGGTGCGCGTCATGGCACGAACCTCGGCCAGTTCGCGCTGGCGATCGGCGACCCGATCGTTGAGGCCGGCCCGCAAATCGACGACCGGGAGATAGATCAGATTGTAGATCAGGAAGACAGCGAGCAGTCCGCCGGCGATTCGCACCAGCAGCTTCTCGCGCGGTTCAAGGCGGTTGTAATGAACGCGCAACTGCTTCAGATGCGGGTCGACAGCGCCATGCATACGGGCGATTTGCGGGCCCAGCACGCGTCCGATCCGCGATCCAATTTGATCGCGAATCCGGCCCATCAGATCTCTAAACCAGTCCATAATTCCCCGCAGCCCCTCGAGCACTGCCTATTCCGTCCCCAGCGCGGATTCGCGCGGCGTGGCGCTCAGCCGGAAGTCAACCTTGTCGGCCGTGGCGGAGGCCTTGGCATCGGTAACCTGGATGTCCTCAAAATATCCGCTGCGCGTGAGAGCCAGCTTGACCTGGTCGATGGTGGCGAAGGAGTTCGCCTTGCCCATGACCTTAAGCGTGCCGTTGTCGATAGTTACATCGGTCATCTCGACGGGTAGCCCGCGCCCGATTGCGCGTGAGACCGCGAGCAAAGTATCGAGCGGCGAGCCATGTCCGCCATTGTCGCCCAGCAGTTTAAGCTGCTTGCGCATCGCGACCAGCTTGCCGCCCAAGGCCTTTCTAGCATCACCCTCAATGGCTGTGCTGCCCAAAGCGGGCGCCGCGGCCATCGCGATCTCGCGGTTGATCGTGTTCAGACGGCCGAGATCGACCGAGAGCCCCAGGAAGAAATGCACCAGTGCAAAGAAGGCCAGACCTGCCGCCAGCGCACCCGAGAGTCTGAGCGGTGTGAGATCGCCGGTACGGCCATGAAAAGTAAACTCGCCCTGGCGGAAATTGAGCAACTCAACCGGATGACCCGGTACTTCGCCGATCAGCATCGCCAGACAGCCGCTGAAGCGCGCCGCGTCCGGCGGAGCACCGCCAAAGGTGCGGCCCAGATCGAAATCTTCTGCGGCGCGAACTTTGATCGCCAGCCCCTCGGCGATTTGGGTTCTGATCCGGGGCGCCGCTCCGGAACCGGTCAGCACCAGATCGGCTTCGTCCGCTTCGATCTGATGAGCCAGCATCATCTGGCGCACCGAGTTCAAGATCGCTGCGCCGGGTACCACCGGCAGCGGCGTCGTGCTACCGCGTCCCGGGTTCGTCATCGCTACCGTACGCATCGCGCGAGGCGTGCCGGCCGCGTCCAACAGCATGACCGAGGCCGAGCTGTCATCGACGTTGACGATTAAATGCGATCCGGTATGACCATTGCGGCTGCGCGCCATCAGGAGCGCCAGCGCCAGGCCGCTCAGCGTGACAGTTTTTGGGTTGAGACCAGCGTGGGCAAGCAATTCGAGATGTTCCTTGACGTGATGATGACGGGCACAGGCCGCGATCACTTGCGTCTGGCCGTCTTCCTGGCCGAGGCGAACGAAGGCCACCACCGCGTCGTCGACCGGGAAGGGCAGATGCTCCTCGAGGGCGAACGGGACCACCTGATTGAGGCGGCGCCGGTCGTTAAACGGTAATTCGAGTAGCCGCTTGGCGACGAATTCGCCCGGCAGCGCGGAAACCGCGATATCCGGCCGGCCGGTGGTTACGAGCAGACGCGCGAGCGCGGCCGCGAGACCATTCTCACCGTTCGCGCGCTGATTCTCGAATAATCCGATCAGGTCGAAAGTGTTCCACGAGCGCTCGGCAACGGCCGCCCGCACCCAATCGCCGTCGATTTCGAGGGCCATGATTCGCTGCGCCATCTGCCCGCCCTCTACCCCTTACTCCTCGTTCCATCCCGCCAGAATCGCGGTTCCATTCGGATTGCTGCGGAAGGTGGCATAGACGAATCGGCGCGCCCCGGCATAAGTCCCCACGCCGGTTATCGTAAAGTAACTGCTGGTGGTCGTTAAGAGCTGCATCAACCCGGTCGAGTTTTCCCCGACTCCCGGCAGGTTACTGATATCGGTGATGTTCGTGAATGGCTCCCTGGTGCGGGCTTCGACGATTTCCTTGACCAGCGAAGTATCGCTCGCCAATTCGGGGGAGAGCGAGGCCAGGAGTTCGGGCGACACGGTATTGGCGTTGACGCGCGACTCGGGCGCCGCGGTCAGGAACTGGCGCAGCAGCATGAAAATGGGCGTGTTGACCCCGCGCACCATTCGTAGGTCGCCGATGGTCGGCATCGGTCCGTTGCGAGGTTCGTAGGGCGGAATAAGCTGCATGTAGTAGTCCGCCTCGGCCCCGCCGCCTGGAGATTCGACACTGTCGGGGTCGAGCCAGTCGACGATCGCCGGGATGATCCGGGGATCGACCTCGAGGCTTGCGAACAGGCGCTCAAGGATCTGCTCGATGTCCGGGTTGACTGCGCCGGTACGCGGGTTGATGAGCTGATTGATGTTCAGTTTGCGCGCCTCATCGACGATCGAGACGGTTGCCGTGCCGCCGTCCATCGGGACCGGCGGAAACGGCATCGCCCAGGGCTGGTTGAGCGCATAGAAGGGAGTTTGCGTGGCCTCGTTCATGCGCGCCTGCTGGGCCAGCAGAGCGAGGCCCACGTTGACCGCCGAACGGGCCAGATACTCGGCGTGCAGCTCATTGGCCTGATTCGCGGCGGATCGATAACCGAGCGCGCTGGAACTGGTGAAATCGACCACCAGGATAGTCATCAGGGCGATCGCCATCAGGGTCGCCAGCAGCGCGACGCCGCGCTCGGATTTTTTGAGCAGCTTCACCATTGCGTGATCGACATCGGCAGGTTCACCTGGGTTGAAAATCCAACCGGTTTGCCCCGGCTGTCGCCGATTACCAGATCAATTTCGACCGCGAGCGGGAGCTGGCGTCCGGGTGGCAGACTGCTCGAATCCCAACTCTCATGCCAGATTGTCCCATCGAAATAGCGGATATGCAGCGAGACCAGGTTATTTGCAATTACCGCAGAGTTGCCCGCTGACTGTCCGCTGATCAGCGCGCTCTGCTCGCTGCGCATCAGCAGCGACCATTGCGGATTGGACGGATTGGGCGTGGTCGTGTAACTGACGAGCTGTTCGGCGCCGAAGCCGTCGAGGCTCATGCTATGCGCGAGATCCAGGGTGGAAACCGTCACATTATCGAGCGGCACGCCGCCATTCATGTGACCCTGCCCGAGCAGCATCACCTGGCTCGGCACGATCGGCGTCTGCACCGCGTCGCGGAACTCATCACTGAGGGTCCAAAGAATGGCGCGTCCCTGATGATCGACGTCGAGCCGATCCTCAGCCTGGATCTTGCCATGCGAAACGGCGTTGAACGAGCTCGCCAGCATCGCCATCACGATCCCGAGAATCATCACCGCGAGCATCAGCTCGATAAGCGTAAAGCCTTGCGCGCCGTAGTGCGGAGCAATGCGGGTCATGGCGATGCCGGCGGGATGGCCTGGCCGCGGCCGGGAGTGATCAAATCCTGGGGTGGCAAGGGATTGTGCAACAGTTCAGAGAGCGCGAAGCGGCGGCTGAAACCCGGGCCGAACAGGACCACGACGGTGACTTTGCGCAAATCCGGAAAGATTCCCGATTCCGTCACGGTTTGCTGCCATTGGAAATTCGAGAACTGGCCCGGAAAGACTTTGTTGAAGGTGCCGCTGGTGGTGCCGAGGTCAGGGTAGCGATCAAGCTCAGCCTGGGTCATCAGGTTCTGTGCCAGCATCGAGGCCTGGGTCAGCTCGCGGGCACGAATGACGCCCTGCAGGTCCTGATGGTCGAGAGCGAGCAGCGCCATCATCGCGATTCCCAACACGGCGACCGCGATCATCACCTCCAGCAGGGTAAAGCCGCGGCATCGCACAAAGCGGAAACCCGGACGATAGGCTGAGCTGGTCATTGGCCGTTGATCGCGGCCTGACGCGGACTCAGGTCGCCGGAAATAATCGAGACTTGGCCGATCAGCGGATTGATAGCGAGAGTAAAGACGTCGCCATCGGAAGCGGCCAGATGAATCACGGTCGCATCGGCCCAGCCAGTCGGATAGAAGGCGCATCCTACGACGCCGCGCGTGACGGTTCCGAGCGTGCCGACTGTTACATCGCGCAACCTGATTCCCGGCGGCAGCATGACCCGGCCCAAGAAGCCTTGCTCGAGCTGGAAGGTGGGAGCGGGCGAATAAGGATCGAGTTGCGTCACGAAATAGCTGTTGGTGTCCAGATCGAAATTGAGCCGCATCACGAGTTTTTGAGTCGTGGCCGCATCGTAAAGATAGGTCGCACGGCCGGCGAGTTGCCGCGCCTCGCTCTTGAGCCGGGTGCCGGTCAATCCGCCGAAATAGGGCAGCGCGATACTCATCATGAGGCCCATGATAAAAAGTACGATCGCAATTTCGAGCAGGGTGAAGCCGGATTGCGCCCCGCGGACCAGGCGCGCGAGCCTACGGACCCGTCCGCCGCAAGCGGCGATGCCGGGCTCCGAATTAACCTTCAGCGGCCGCTTCGTGGGCATCGCGGCGCTAATCCCCGCTGGAAGAGCCGTCGATGTCCGCGTTCTTGCCCTCGCCACCCTCGACACCGTCCGCGCCGAAGGATTTTAGGATGTAGCCGTTGCCGTCACTTTGGTAGAAGTAGGCATGTCCCCACGGGTCGGGCGGTACGCGCTCGATATATCCACCCTGCTCGTAATTGGTCGGGATTTGACCGCTGGTCGGCGCCGAAATCAGCGCCTGCAAGCCCTGGTCGGTGGTCGGATAGGAGCCATTGTCGAGGTAGTAGCGATCGAGCGCGGTCTTCAGCGACGAGATATCGGCCTCGGCCTTGGTGCGTTTGGCCTTATCGATCGAACCGCGCAAACTCTGGACGACGATCGTTGCGAGCAAGCCCAGAATCAGGATCACCACCATGATCTCGATGAGGGTGAAACCCTCGGAATAGCCGCGTTTTCGATCCATCGGCGTTGCCTCCCTGGCCGGACTCATCTCATCAACTGATTGAGCTGGAAGATCGGCATCAGGACCGCCAGCATCATGAACACGATACCAGCCGCCATCACCAGCGTCATCATCGGTTCCAGCACCGTGGTGATCTGCGCCAGGGCGCTGGCAACCTCGCGTTCGTAGGAATCGGCCACCCGCTCGAGCATCGGTTCGAGTTCGCCCGAGCGCTCGCCGACCCGTATCATCTCGACCAGCAGGGCCGGGAAGAGCTGGCTCTGGCCGAGGGTCTGGGCCATGCCATGGCCCTCGCGGATACTGACCCGGCTATTCTCGATCGCTTCGGCCAAAAGCCGGTTGTTGACGACCCGCTTGACCGCCTCCAGAGCAGCCAGCAGTTGCACGCCGCTCGAGAGCAGGGTCGCGAGGGTGCGCGCGAAGCGTGCGCAGATAACTTTGATCACGGTCGGTCCGATGTAGGGCAATCTAAGTAGTGTGCGATCGTAAAAGCGCCGGCCGCGGGGCGTCGAGATTCCAAGCGTGATACCCGCCACGATACCCACCAACCCGAGCAGAATCAGAACCCAATAACCGATCAGGAAATTTGAAAAGCCAATCAGTATCTGCGTCGAGATCGGCAGAGCGGCGTGGCTTTGCTCGAAGATCGTGGCGACCTGCGGGACGACGTAGGTCACGAGAAAGGTCATGATCGCGCTGCCGACGCACAACATGATAATCGGGTAGGTCAGAGCGCCGCGGACCTTGGCGATAAATTCGGCCTGCTTTTCGCCATAATCGGCCAGCCGATTAAGTACGACTTCGAGCGCGCCGGCCGCTTCGCCCGCGCGCACCATCCCGACGTAGAGGTCCGAGAAGATACCGCCTTGATTCGCCAACGCGTCGGCCAGCGAGGCGCCTTCGCGCACCTGCTCGCGGACCTGCGACAGGATCCGTTTGAGCGCCGGCCGCACGCTCTGCTCGGAAAGCGTCCCGAGTGCGTCGACCAATTGCACGCCCGCACCGAGCAGGGTCGCGAGCTGGCGGCTCATCAGGGAAATTTCGGCCGGCGGAACCCGGCGGTTGAGAGACGGCAGCCAGTCGCGCAACGAGCGCGTGCGGGCGGCCAGGGCCTCATTAAGCTCGGTCGGAAAGATGCCCAGGGCGCGCAGCTTGCCGCGGGCCGTACGCGCGCTGTCGGCGTCGACTACGCCCGCTACTGAGCGTCCATCCGACGAGAGTCCACGATAGGCGAAGACCGGCATCCTTAAACAACCGATGCGGTGGGATTCAATGCCGCGCTAGAGAATATCTTCCTGGGTAACACGTAGCAGTTCTTCGACCGTGGTTTCGCCCGCCAGGATTCTCTCCGCGCCTTCCTGCCGCAATAATCTCATGCCCCTGGCGGTGCAGGCCCGGCGAATCATCGAGGCGTCGGCC
Source organism: Binataceae bacterium (SeqCode) (assembly GCA_035504735.1). Lineage (GTDB taxonomy): Bacteria > Desulfobacterota > Binatia > Binatales > Binataceae > JAJPIG01. The sequence goes on along the minus strand of DATJRJ010000256.1, from coordinate 56,443 downwards.
TTCTGCATCACGAGCGCCCTGATATCATCGTCCATCAACATTAATTCCTGAATCGCGGTACGGCCACGATAGCCGGTATTGCGGCACGCTCGGCATCCTTCGGCACTCGGCCGATAGATAGTCTGCCCGCGAAAGATCTCGGGTTTGAGCCCGATACGCGCCAGTTCGGCGGCGGTGGGCTGGTAGGCTTCGCGACAATCGGGACAGACTCTGCGCACCAGGCGCTGGGCTAGCACAGCGAGGATCGAAGAGGAGACCAGGAACGGTTCGATCCCCATATCGACCAGACGCGTGAGCGAGCCGAAAGAATCGTTGGTATGCAGGGTCGAAAAGACCAGATGGCCGGTCAGGGCGGCCTGAATTGCGATCTCGGCGGTTTCCGAATCGCGGATTTCGCCGACCATGATCACGTCGGGGTCCTGGCGCAAAATCGATCGCAATCCGCTGGCGAAGGTCAACTCGATTTTCGGGCTCACCTGCATCTGGCCGATGCCGCGCAACTGGTACTCGATCGGATCTTCGATCGTGATGATGTTCTTCTCAGGTGAATTGATTCGCGCCAGGCAGGCATACAGAGTCGTCGTCTTGCCTGAACCGGTCGGGCCGGTGGCCAGGATGATACCGTGGCTTTGGCGAATCAGCCGATCGAGCCGGGTCAGGTTGTCGCCCGTAAAGCCCAGCCGGTCGAGATTGAGATCGACCAGTGCCTGCGCACGATCGAGCAAGCGCAGCACGATACGCTCGCCGAAGGCGGTCGGGATACTGGAGACGCGGATATCAATATCGCGGCCGGCGACGCGCAGCCGGATACGTCCGTCCTGCGGCAGCCGCTTCTCGGCGATATTGAGGCCCGACATGATCTTGATGCGCGAGGTAATCGCCGGCTGGAAACGCTTGGGCGGCGATAGCACGTCGTAGAGCATGCCATCGACGCGAAAGCGAACCACCAATTCGCGCTCGAACGGCTCGACGTGTATATCGCTGGCCCGGTCCTTCACCGCTTGCGACAACAGGCCGTTGACCAGCTTGATAATCGGCGCGGCGTCATCGGCCTCGAGCAGATCGGCCGGTTCCTGCGCCAACTCGCTCGCCACCTGATCGAGCCGTTCTTCTTCGAGATCGATCATCAGGTCGTGTGCCGTGGTGGTTGTCGCCTGATCGTAAGCGCGGTTGATAGCCTCGGAGATAATCTCGGCCGGCGCCACCACAGCCTGCACGAGCATCCCGAACAGTACATGCAAATCGTCGAGCGGCTCATAATTGGCGGGATCGGCAACTGCGACGGTTACCGTGTCATGCTCCATCGCGAGCGGGAGCAGGCGATTTTTTTTGGCGTAGTTGATCGGAACGCGCGAGACCAGCGAGTTGTCCAGTGCACTCTCGTCGATATGAGCCTGGAACGGGAGCCGATATTCCTGCGCGAGCGCGCGCGCCAAGCGCTGCGGCTCGAGCGCACCCATCTCAACCAACGCTTCAGCCAGATTTTGTCCGGGTTTCTTGCGCTGGCGCGCCCGTTCGAGGTCCTGTTGAGAGACCCAGGACCGGTCGAGCAGGATCGACTCAAAACTCTTACGCGCTGTGGCCATTTAAGAAAATTCGCCGCCCCTCAAGCCCCCGGGAGAGATCCCCCCCTCATGAATCTGGCGCAAACGCCTGCCTAATTAGACACGAGAGCAGTATTGGCTGGCAAGTACGTCTATAAGCGTCCGAGCCTGCCTAGAAATGCGTGACCGGCTGACTCGCGGGTCCCGCGGTAAAACCGTAGTTTATCCCCGTATTTCGTTTCGCCGGCATCGTATGCTCGGCATCGCTCCATGAGACCAGCTTGCCATTGACAAACTTCAAATCCACGAAATGGCCGTTATCGCCCGACTTTGCCGAGGTATAAAATAGCGTAGCCGCGACGTCATTGCTGTTGGCCCGGCTTGCATAGCTCCAGATTTCCGCTCCCGAATCGGTATCGGTCCGAATATCCGGCTCGCCGAAGCGTTCCCGCACCTCCGGCATCGACTCGCCCGCCTTCAACGAATCGCGCATATGATTGGCCCTGATTTCGGTGCCCGCCTGGTAGGCCACGCCGCACCCGGCCAGCACCACACTCAAACCCACGATCAAGATGGCAAGAATCCGCACCGCAAGATTGTCACGGTCAGGCGTGGTCGCTGTCAACGAGGCGATGCGCTGCGGGTCGGTAGGGATGTGATATAAGACGGCTCTTGGCGGTCTTCCAGGACCGGCGAGGGCGCTGATAACTGAATCCCCGAGACGGAGTTCCCGATGGCGCGAAAATTACAACTCGTCAAACGCCGGACCGCCAAGCCCGCGCGGCGCACCGCCCTGGTCTATGGGATGCGCCTGCTCGACGCCGATCAGATAACCTCGATCGACGATGCCCGCGTCAAGCAGAACGACGGCACCGTCGCACGCGTCACGATGCATCTGATGGAAGGCTCGCATTTGCAGATTCGCCGCCAGCTGATGCAGAGTATCGACGCATTCTTCGAATTGTTCGAGGAAGAATAGCTCGGAGGTCCCGGCCATGGCTGACTTCAAATTTTTTAAGTTCGAGAAGCGCGACCACATCGCGTGGATTACCCTCAACCGGCCCGAGGTGATGAACGCGCTTCATCCGCCCGCCAACTTCGAGGGCGAGCAGATCTGGAACGAATTCATGACCGACAAGGACCTCTGGGTCGCGATCCTGACCGGCGCCGGTGAGCGCGCCTTCTCAGCCGGCAACGATCTCAAACATACTGCCGAACACGGCTGGGGCCCGTTTCCCAAAGGCGGCTTCTGCGGACTCACCTCGCGTTACGATATCGACAAGCCGATTATCGCCGCGGTCAACGGTTTCGCGATGGGCGGCGGATTCGAGCTGGCGCTGGCCTGCGACATCATCATCGCGGGTGACCACGCGCGCCTGGGATTGCCCGAGCCGCGGGTCGGGCTTGCGGCGGGTGCCGGCGGGGTCCATCGCTTGCCTCGCCAGATGCCGCTCAAGATCGCCATGGGCATGATGCTGACGGCGAAGCCGATTCCGGCTGCCGAGGCTCATCGATGGGGCGTCGTCAACGAAGTCGTGCCGGCCAAAGATCTGCTGACGGTAACCGAACGATGGGCGCACGAAATCATGGAATGCTCCCCGCTCGCGCTGCGCGCGACGAAGTCGATGGCGATGGAGGGGCTGGGTCGGCCCGTGCAGGAGGCGCACGGGCACAGTTACGAAATCATGGATCGGCTGATGAAATCGAAGGACGCCGTCGAGGGACCGCTAGCATTTGCGCAAAAGCGCAAACCCAATTGGACCGGCGAATAGGAGAACCCGGATACGCGGCGATCTTGCCTCGCGCTTCAGCCGGGGCGGCGACCTGGAAGTAATTCCAATGGCCGCCCCAAAGAAAACGGGATTCTTCGTTACGCTCAGAATGACAAAAATGTGCGTTTGGTCGTTATCTCGAGCGCGGGCTGCCGGCGCGACGAATCGCGCGTGATCCTCCGCGCGTAATCACGCGGCCTAAAAATGCCGCGCGAGATCCTTCGACTCCGCTCGCCGACTCATTGCGCTCGGGTGACGACCTCTGAAATGAGAACGACCGAAGATTCCGCTGAGCTTTAACGGCGCGCGTCGGCACCCTTGAATGGTTCGCGCAGGCCGGCCTGTTCCAGCAACGGCAGCACTTCGCGATTGAAGCGCCGGACGCCTTCCTGGAAATCGACCCACACCAGCAAGATGCCATCGAGGCCGCACTTGGAAAGCCGCACCAGATCGTCAGTGATCCGATCGCCGGGGCCGAGCAACCCGATCCCGCTGTAGCCGGCCTTAAAGCTGCGGCGTATCGCCTTAAGCATCTCAGGCGGCATCGTTTGCGAGCCCGTCATCTGCTCCGCCATGAAACAGTCGGCGTACTCGTCGTCGCCATGCTCCTCTGCGTAGTAGTCGACGTACTTGACGGCGTCCTCGTAGGTATCGCGATGGACCGCGTAGACTGCCGACCAGACCTCGATTTCGCGATGGTACTCGTCCCACGCGAGCTTGCGATAGGCCTTGACCTGCTCGCGAATGTAGCTCTCGTCGGCGGTGATCGCCGGGATGAACGCCATATCGCAATGCTTGGCGACGAATTGGCGGCCGGCGCTCGAACCGCCCGCGTTCATCAGGGCGGGGAATGGCTTCTGGAGCGGCTTGGGCTGTGACATCCCGTTGACGATCTGGAAGTACTTGCCGTGAAAATCGAAGCCGCCCGGTTCGCTCCACAACCGCTTCATGCAGCTAATCCATTCGCCGGCGTAGGCGTAGCGATCGTCGTGATCCATCGGCCGCGCGCCGAACATCTTAATTTCCTCGCTGAACCATCCGCACACGATGTTCAAGCCGAAGCGGCCGCCTGAAACGTGATCGATCGTGGTGCCCATCTTGGCGCCGACGATCGGATGGATAATGGGCACGTGCACGGTGCTGAGCACGCAACTGTAACTGGTCAACGCCGCAACCGCCGCCGCCCAGGTATAGCAATCGAACACCGTGCCGCTGCGATGCTCGGGGGCGACGAACGCGCGCCACCGCGCATACGGCACCAGCGCCTCCCATCCCGCCTGGTCCGCCTGCTGGGCGACGTCCAGCGTGTTCGGCCAGGTCGGATCGAACTGCTCGCGGATTTTCGTCATGTAAGCGCCATTGCCATTGAAGGCGAACACTCCGAGCTTCAAACGATTGCGATTGAAGAGCGGATTGGTCGCGGCGCGCGGATCGTCGGACATCGTGACCGGCATAGAACCGTCCTTAGCATTTTGGACGGTAGCGGGCGACGCCCGGCAGACTTATCAGATGATCTTGTTGAGCTGGTACTCGATGATGCCGACGGCGCCGGCTTCAAGCAGCTTGGGAAATAGTTCGCGTACCGTGTGCTCGTCGATTACGGTTTCGACCGCAACCCAATCGATACCTTTGAGGGTCGGCGCCGGATAGAGCTGCGAAATGGTCGGCGCAGTGATCGACGGCAGCAGGGCGATGACCTTCTCGAGATCGCGGCGCGGCACGTTCATCTTGATGCCGACGCGATGCTCAGCATCCAGCGCGCCGCGAATCAGCACGCCAATCTGACGAATCTTGGCTTGCTTCCAGGGATCAGTCCAAGCGGTAGGATTCGCCACCAGCACCGGGTTCGACGTCAGCAGCTCCTCGATAATTCGCAGCCCGTTGGCACGCAGCGACGAGCCGGTCTCGGTGACCTCAACCACCGCATCGACCAGGCCGTCAGCCGCCTTGGCCTCGGTGGCACCCCATGAAAATTCAACTTCTACCTTAACTTTCCGCTGGGCAAAGAGCCGCCGCGTGAAATTGGTCATCTCGGTAGCGACCCTCTTGCCGGCCAGATCTTCAAGCTTTTTCACCGGCGAATTCTCGGGCACTACCAGCACCCAGCGGGTCGGCGCCAGCGAGACCTTCGAGTAGACGAAGCTTTCGACCTCGATCAACTCGACTCCGTTCTCGACGATCCAGTCGCTGCCGGTGATACCGCCGTCGAGCGTGCCGTCGGCCAGATAGCGTGGCATCTCTTGTGGTCGCAGCAGGCGGCAATTGAGGCTGGGGTCATCGACGGCCGGCATGTAGGAGCGCGACCCGACCGATACCCGCCATCCCGACTTGCGCATCAGCTCGAGCGTCTGCTGCTCGAGGCTGCCCTTGGGGATACCGAAGCGAAGGAGTTTCGATGAGCTGGCCATGGACTTAGATCGTGCTGCGCTCCAGGACGTTTTCAGCCTTCAGGACACTTTCGGATGATGGCCGTAGGCGGGGCCGTACTTGGCAGGATCGACCTTGCGCAGATCGGCTGATTCCCATCGGCCATCGCGCCACACGCGGAAAAAGCAGCTCTCGTAGCCTTCATGGCAGGCGGCACCGTCGCCGCGCTGCTCGACGCTCAGCAGAATCGTGTCGGCGTCGCAATCGATCCGGATTTCGCGCACCACCTGGAAATTTCCCGATTCTTCGCCCTTGCGCCAGAGCCGCTGGCGCGAACGCGAAAAGTAGCAGGCGCGCCCGCTGCGGATCGTTTCCTCGAAAGCTTCCCGGTTCATGAAGGCGGCCATCAGGATGCGTCCGGTGGCATGATCCTGGGCGATTACCGGGACCACGCCGCCTGACTTCTCAAAGTCAATCGCTGCCGATGCTTCCTGTGCCATAAAATCAGGCCGGCGCGAGACGCCGGCTCGAATCGATTAATACTAGCTGATTCAACGGAAAGATGCGCCCAGGCCTCAGCCCAGCGCCTTCAACACGGTCAACACCTCGGCGCTATGGCCGTCGACTTTGACCTTGGCGAAGACTTTCCGAATCGTGCCGGCGCGATCGATTATAAACGTACTCCGCTCGATTCCCATGAATTCGCGCCCGTAAAGCGATTTCTTTTTGTAGACGCCGTAAGCGCGGGTCACGCGATTCTCAGGATCGCTCAGCAGTGGGAACTTGAGTTCGTACTTGGCGGCGAACTTGGCATGCGAGGCCGATGAATCGGCGCTGATGCCCGCCACTTGAGCATCGAGCGCCCGAATCTGTCGCGCATGATCGCGGAAGCTGCAGGCCTCGGTGGTGCACCCGGGCGTCATGTCCCTAGGATAGAAATAGAGCACCAGGTTTCCGTCCTTGAGCAGGTCTTTGAGGGCGACCTTATTGCCGGCTCGATCCAAAAGCTCGAAATCGGGCGCCTTGCGTCCTTCGAGGCTTGGGTGGTCTGCCTGGGCCGCGCTTTTGGCGGTTTTGGATTTTACCGGGGTCTTGGTCTTCAAGGTTGGACTCATTTCAAGGCCTCATGGTTTGGCGCCCGCGCCGGCGCAACTGCCGGCGCCCGATTATGCCGCAAGCGGAATTCACACTCCAGCGTCCGATCGGTCCCCGCGTCGGGTAACGAAAGTCGCTGTGCCACAATGATTTTGCGTTAGCCAGTTGACGGCTAGGTAGCGAGAATCTAGACTCTGCCACGGGCTTTCCCCCGACATATTGATGGCGGCATACACGGAGCTCACCAAAAACCTCCTCGACGAGCTGGCTGACGATTACGCCTTCGGACGGGTCGCCAACGTCACCGGGATACCCGAGGGGTCGGTCAACAGCAATTATCTGCTCGAGACCGGTCGCGGCCGGTTTTTACTCCGCATCGACGAAGTCAAGAACGAAAACGAGGTGCGGCGCGAGATCGACCTGCTCGGCTTCCTGCGCAAGCATTCGTTCCCCTGTCCGCAGCCGCTCCAGGACCGCAAGGGCCGCTTCTACCGCGACTATGGTCAGAAGTGTCTCTCCCTCTACAAGTATCACGAGGGCCGGACTCTCTCGGTGGCGCGCCTCAAGCCGGCCCATCTGCAGGCTATCGGCCGCACACTCGGCGAACTGCACGTACTCGGCAAGGTCTACAAGAAGGGGGTCGACAACCGCTTCAGCTTCGAGCGGATCGTCGATCTCTATCAGCGGGTGCGGTTGCGATTACCGAACTACTTCCGCAAGATTCGCCGCACGCTCGACGACGAAATCGATTACTTGACGCGCTATCTTGAGAGCAAGCTCCCCAAGGGCGTCATCCACGGCGATATCTTCGCCGACAATCTGCTGTTCAGGGGCGAGCGGCTGACGGCAGTGCTGGACTTCGAGGCCGCCTGCCGAGGCAAGTTCATTTTCGATATTGCCACCGCCGTCAACGCGTTGTGCTTCGTTGACAGCAATTATTCGCTCGATCGGTTCCGTGAAGTCCTCAACGGCTACGAATCGATCCGCACGCTCTCGCTGGCGGAATGGGACGCGTTTCCAAACGAGTTGCGTTACTCCTCGCTGCGCTTCACGGTCACCCGCCTGCACGATTTCTTTCTGCAACCGGTCACCAATGGGCACCGGGTCAACAAGGATTTCCGCGAGTTCTTCGAGCGCTTACGAATCCTCAGGCGCGAACGCGAAGGCGGCATGGAATCGCTGCTGATGGCGATGGCGACCGGGTACGATTATCGCAAGTACCAGAAGGTCAAAGCCGGCGAACGGCACTAGCGGCGCCGTCGGCCGTAGCCGCGATCGAACAGGCCCTTCAACCTCTCACTAATCTGATCCCCCGACCGTCCCCTCGCACGGAGTTTCGTCTGCCCTCATTTCTTGAAAGACTGGCTATACGGCGGCCCCGTCCGCGCGATCCATCGATCGCCGGCGGCGGAAGCCCGGCGCCATGAGCTTGAGCGCAAGGAGACGAGCATGGCTATCGACCAGAGAAACGCCGAAGCTGCGGTCCGCGAGATTCTGCGGCAGGTCGGCGAAGATCCCGATCGGCAAGGATTGGAGCGTACTCCGACGCGCGTGGTCGAAGCACTCAAGCATCTGACGCGCGGCTATAATCAGGATCCCAAGAAAATCATCAATGGCGCGCTGTTCACCGAGGAAGGTTACTCGGAGATCATTTTATGCAAGGACATTGATTTCTACTCGCTGTGCGAGCACCACCTGCTGCCCTTCATGGGCAAGGCGCATATCGCCTACCTTCCCAATCGGCGCATCATCGGGCTGTCCAAGATTCCCCGCCTGGTCGAGATTTACGCGCGCCGACTCCAGGTGCAGGAGCGGATGACCACGCAAATCGCCCAGACCATCATGGAGGAACTCGAGCCTTTGGGCGTCGCGGTGGTGCTCGAGGCCGAGCATCTCTGCATGCGGATGCGCGGGGTCGAAAAGCAGAACTCGTGGGTCACGACTTCGGCGATGTTGGGAGTGTTCCGCACCCATTTCGAGACCCGTCAGGAGTTCATGAACCTGCTGCGCGGCAATGGCAAGTAGCGCAACCGCTGCGCCCCGCGGCGATCAGCTCGGCGATCTTGAGGCGCTCGCCGCCTATGCGCTGCGCTATGTGAAGCCGGGTCAGACGCTGGGGCTTGGTACCGGGCACGCCGCATCGGCCTTCATCAAGGCGCTGGGCGCTAAAGGACTCCGCGTGCGTGGCGTGCCGACCTCGAAAGCCAGCGAGTCGTTGGCGCGCTCGCTCGGCATCGAGGTGGTCGCCCTGAACGACGTGAAGTCGATCGACATCGATTTCGATGGGGCCGATGAGGTCGATGGCCGTCTCAACCTGATTAAGGGCTATGGCGGCGCTTTGCTGCGCGAAAAGGTGGTCGCGCATGCCTCGCGCAAGCGCATCATCCTGGTCGGAATCGAAAAGCGCGTGGCGCGATTGGGCGTACGCGGACGGCTGCCGGTCGAAGTCATACCGTTCGCAGTCTCGCTCGCGATCCGCGAGATTACCCGGCTCGGCCTGAAGCCGCAGATCCGGATGACGCCGCGAGGCGCTCAGACCATCACCGACAATGGGAACCTGCTGCTCGATTGCGCCACCCGCGGTATCGGAAATCCGGCACGCCTCGAACGCGAGCTGGCAGCGATTCCGGGTGTGGTTGGAAACGGGCTCTTCGTCGGGATCGCCGATTTGGTTCTGGTCGCGACCCCGCAGGGCACGGTGGATGTGATGAAACGCCGGCCGCGGGCCTGACGGGCAGACGGCTTCCCACCATGACCCTTACGACGCGCCGCGAACTGCGGCGTATCTACGATGCGGCGATCTCGGCAGCCGCGCCCGACCTGATGACCGCTCGCGCATTCGAAGGGCGCACGCCGGGCAGCGAAGTGATTGCTGATTGGTGCGAACAGGCGCGCCGAATCTTCATCGTGTCTGCCGGCAAAGCCTCCATCCCGATGACGCGCGAGCTGGTCCGTCGATGCGGCGCGAAGCTCGCACGCACGGTCGCTGCCACTTCGGCTGATCCGGCGGCGGAGGGCGTCCATGACCATGAAGATTTCACGATCGTGCGCGGCGGCCATCCGATACCTGACGCCGATTCGATTCGCGCCGCCCAGCATGCGCTGGAGATCGCCGCAGCCGCGGCCGCCGGCGATCTGCTGATCGTCGCGCTTAGCGGCGGCGCCTCGGCGATCGCCGCATTGCCATCAACCGGAATCGGGCTGGCGGACAAGATTGCGGTCACCAGCGCGTTGATGCGCGCGGGCGCGCCGATTCGCGAGCTCAACACGGTGCGGAAGCATCTTTCGGCCATCAAGGGTGGCCGGTTGGCGGCCGCCGTTCGCGGCGCCCGGGTTCTGACGCTGGTGCTGTCGGACGTCATAGGAAACGACCTTGCGACGATCGGTTCGGGCCCGACGGTTGCCGATCCGACTACCTTCGCCGAGGCGGTCGCGATCTTGAAGCGGCGCAAGGTATGGGGCAGGGCGCCCGAGCCGGTGCGCGATCTGCTCGAGCGCGGAGTGGCGGGAGAAATCGAGGAAACCATCAAGCCGGGCGATCCTCGGCTTGAGAATGCCGCGACCGTCATAATCGGCGATAACGGTACCGCCGTCGATGGTGCCGAGCGCGAGGCTGTCGCGCTCGGGTACCGCGTGCATCACTGGAACGGTTTTTCAGGCGAAGCCGAAGCAGCCGGCCGCGCCGCCGCCGCGGCGCTCACCAAGTTTGATTCGCGAAGCTGTATCATCGCGGGCGGTGAGCCAGTCGTCACGCTGCACGGCACCGGGCGCGGCGGACGTGCACAACATTGCGCGCTCGCAGGCGCGATCGAGATGGCTCAGCAAGGCCGCCGGCTGCCTCCCGACACGGTGCTGTTGGTCGCCGGCACCGACGGGATCGACGGACCGACGGACGCCGCGGGCGCCTTCGCCGACTCCGAGACCGTCGCGCGAGCGCGTGCCGCCGGCCTCGATCCTCAACGGGCGCTGGCTCAAAATGATTCGCATACTTTTTTTCGCGCGCTCGACGACTTGCTAATCACCGGACCGACCGGCACCAACGTCGCCGATCTCCTGATCGGGATCGTCGATGGATAAAACGCCATGGGATAGAAGGAAGATGGACTCGTGAGAAAATCCTCGATGACGACCGCGGCGGCGCGCGACGCCGGGGCGCGTACACCGCGCCCGATTACCCTGATTCCCGGCGACGGCGTCGGACCCGAAGTGATTGGCGCCGCGGTCCGCGTCATCGAAGCCATTGGCATCAAAATCGCCTGGGATCGACAGGCCGCCGGCGCCGAGGCGGTCAGCCGCTTCGGCACACCCGCGCCCGACGCGCTTATCGATTCGCTCAAGCGCACCCGCATCGCGCTCAAGGGACCACTCGAGACGCGAATCGGGGAGGGCTATCGCTCGATTAATGTTTACCTGCGCAAGACCTTCGATCTCTATGCGAACCTGCGGCCGACGCGGAGCCTTGAAGGCGTGCCGACGCCGTTTCGCAACGTGGATCTGGTCGTGGTGCGCGAGAACACCGAGGACCTCTACGCGGGTATCGAACATCAGGTGGCCCCCGGCGTAGTGGAAAGCATCAAAGTGATTACCGCGCATGCTTCGCGGCGTATCGCGCGCTTCGCCTTCGAGTATGCGCTCCGCAACGGCCGGAAATCAGTCACTGCGATTCACAAGGCCAACATCATGAAGCTCTCCGATGGCCTGTTTCTGAAATGCGCCCGCGCTATCGCCCGCGACTATCCGCGGATTCGTTACCAGGAGCAGATCGTCGACGCCGCCTGCATGCGGCTCGTCACCAAGCCGGAGTTGTTCGATGTCCTGCTGCTGGAAAATCTCTACGGCGATATTGTCTCGGATCTCTGCGCGGGCCTGGTCGGCGGGCTTGGGATGGTGCCGGGGGCGAACTACGGCGAGCGCGGCGCGATCTTCGAGACCGTGCATGGCACGGCGCCGGATATCGCCGGGAAGAACCTAGCCAACCCGGTGGCCGCGATTTTGTCGGCTGCGATGCTGGTCGAATATCTGGGATACAAACCGCGCGCCGCGCGGATACAGGCGGCGGTCGAGGCGACTTTGCGCGCCGGACGGACCCTAACGCGTGATCTCGGCGGCAAAGCGACAACCACCGCGATGACCGACGCGATCATCCGGGCCTTGGGGTGACGCTCTCCATACGCCGGCGCGGCATTCTATTGAAGAGTTTATAAATCGTCGACCATACCGGATTCTTCGCTTCGGCAACCGAACGCTCAGAATGACAACCTGGTCAACGCTTCTGTCATTCTGAGCCTGGCGAAGAGTCCCGCGCGCCCTATGAACAAAAGTTCAGGTTTCTTGCGGGCCGTTCTCCGAACGCGCTGAGAAATCCAGCGCGGCATCCCGCGCATCCTGACCTGACCCTGCCGTTCAAAAATAATTCGTTTATGCCCGATTTATCATAAATAACTTTAGACGACTCGATCTATTCTATCAGGGGTGCAATTATGCAACTTACTGATAGCAGGGATGCACAGTATGGCTATCGTTTGACTAAGATTAATAAAAAAAGCTAGGATTTTCATATGTAAGCAGATAATTCGCCCTGATGGCACAAATTCTGCTGGTTTCACGCGACAAGGCTATGGACGAGCCTGCTAAGGACAGGCGGCAGGATGATTAGCCTCGTCGGAAGGTGATGAATATGGCGTGCCCTAGAAATCAGCAGCGCCACGCGTGCCACGACAAGCGGCAGTGTTCGGACAAGGCCGCGGCGCTCAAGGCGATCGCCGGCTTGCGACGTTCGGAGCCGGGCAAGGAGTTCATGACGTATCGATGTCGGTTCTGTAAGCGCTGGCATATCGCTCAGGTCCCGGCGTCTATCAAACGGAGAATTTCAAACCCGACGGGTATCGCGCCGGTTTATTCTCATTGGCTCAAGCACGCCTGGTCGTGATCGAAGGGAACCGGATGGGCGCGCGAGATTTGCGGAAACACGCAAGCGTTGTCGGACTCGTCCTGACCTTAAAACTGATTCTCCTACGGCATTTGCACGGGTGAGACGCGGGCCGCGAATTTGTAGGAAATCTCAATCGAAAGTAGCGAGGCAGCGTCGCAAATCGAGACGCACGAGGGGAAAGGTTATGAGACCACTGACGATTTTATTTTTGGGCCTGCTGATCGGGTTTCTATGGTTCCATTTCATGCCGAACCATCCCGAGACGGCGCAGAAACAACACCAGCGGGTCGAGAGATTGATTCGGGCGTTCGAGTCCTGAGAATCCCTTTCGATTCATGGCTTACGCTGGCTCAACGCCGCGGCAGATGTCTCAAATGTGGCATTACTTCAGTCGCGAACAGACGCTGGCTTTGCCGTGACGCTTCCGAACTGATGCCGCGAAAGCGCAGATTAACGATCAAGCGCCGCGCGCGAGTATCGTTCAGAAGGAAAATCAGCTGGTCGCGCACCGTGCTCGGCGAACCGACCAGCGCTCCGGAGAAAAAGGGCAGCGTCGCGACCATGTCAGGCGATTCCATGGTATAGCCGCGCATCTCAAAGGTGTTGATCATGATCTGCCGATTTTTTTCTGAGATTCGGCGCGCCTCCTGATCCGTGGGCGCAATAATCACCGAGGTAACGACGATGTAGTTGGCCCCGCTGAATTCGTGGCCGGCTTTGCGGCCGGCTTCGAGGTAACGTTCAAAGCGCTCGCCGCCGTCGGGGATGCCGGCGCTGGCGAGATTCTGACCGAGGCTCCCGACTTTGACGACCGATTCCGGATTCGAGCCGGCGATCCAGATTGGCAAGGGGTTCTGCAACGGTTTAGGATAAATCGTCGAGGGCTTGGCGATACGGTTCCATTTGCCCTCGAAGGTAAAGTTATTTTCCGTCAGGGCCTTCAGGAACAGCTCGAAGTTTTCGTCGAAACGGGCCGTCGACTCACTGCGCGGCGGCGTGTAGCGATCCCATTCGAATTGGAAATTGCCCTTGCCGAGCCCGACTTCAAGCCGGCCGTTGCTCAGCACATCGATCATTCCCGCCTCTTCGGCCAGGCGGATGGGGCTGTGAATGCTCAATACGTGTACGCCGGTGCCGAGCCGCAGCCGTTTGGTCTTGAGCGCCAGCACTGTCAGGAAGATGTTTGGCGAGGGCAGCACCGTCCAGCCGTCGAAATGATGTTCGGTGAGGAAAATCCCGTCGAAGCCCAACTCCTCGGCTTCCAGAGCTTCTTCGACGTGGCTGTCGAAGAGAGCTTTCGTCTTGCCGGGATCGTATTTTTCAGGCGCCCAATCCGATTCCCACTGAGCCGCGTCGATACGGACGAATTTGACTATCTCCGGTTCCTCAGTCAGTCGCGGTATCCTGCCGGGCAGGCGGTTATCCAAGACCGGGTTGACTGCCGACATATCGATCTCTCCTCGTCAAAATAACGACTGTGCGCCGCGTCGGCTTCTTGATCGGAGCCGAATCGCGTCCGTATCCGGAATTCTCGTGACTATCAAAACACCCGATTCGTAGCCCTTCGCCGAACTCACCGTCAAGCCACGGCCCGGCGGGCGCGATCTGGAAACCATCGCGGAGATTCTGCGTATCAAGAGGAGGATGAAGCTCGCCACGCGCTGTACTCGCCGCGTGGATGACGGGTGAAGTAACCCTTGATCTTCGGAGCGTAAATGGGCCGGAGGAGGCGAAATTCAGATGAGCCGATCTGAAGCGCATGCGCTGTTAGAAATGTACCACGAAAATAACTCGCTGAGCCGATTCTCGCCTGCCTATATCGAGGCATTTGTCAGGACTTTCGACTGGCTTGATTGGGTGGTTACGCTCAGCGCTTTATTCATCGCCGGCCACTTTTGCTACAGCTTCTGGATGTAACCGTCGCCACACTTTCGTTTCCCCGATCCGCCGCCTCGGGGCTCTCTATTCGGGGGCATGCGCGTGTCCCTCCCCCGCGCGCTTAGCCTTCGCCGGTCGGGCGACCTGGACCTAACGCGCCAGGTGTGGGTCGCCCGCCGGGACTATCGATCGATTCAATTCAATACAGAGCGCTTTCGCGGGGCCGCGCTTTGACCGATAATCGCGCCCGAGCCGCGGGCGGGTCATCGAAAGTCCAGGAGGGCCGCGACCGCAGGAGGCGCCATGGAAAAAATCTATCGGGCCGAGGTTATCGGATCGCTGCAACGGCCGACGTATCTGACTGAAGCGCGCGCGGCGATGGCTGCCGGCAAGCTCGGCGCGGCGGAGCTCCGCACTGTCGAGGATCGCGCAGTCGACGAGGCGCTGGCGTTCCAGGCCCGCCTCGGACTCGACGTCGTCACGGACGGCGAGATGCGCCGGGTGATTTTCACCGAACCTTTGACGGGAATCCTCGACGGCCTCGCCCCGGCCGGCACGATGACGCTAAATTGGCGGCGCAAGGAGGGCGGGACCCAAAAGGAACGCGAGATGCGGCCGCCATTTTTCGCCGCGGTCAGCAAGATCAAACGCAAACGATGGCTGGCGCGCGACGAGTTTGCCTATGCGCAGAGCCGCACTTCCAAGCCGCTCAAGGTAACCCTGCCGTCACCGACGATCGTGCTTCCGATCTGGTCGCCCGAACATTCGCGCGACGCCTATGCGGACCCGCTTGCGCTGCTGCCCGACCTAGTCGAGATCCTGCGCGAGGAGATTCGCGAACTGGCCGCGCTCGGCTGCAAGTACATCCAGTTCGACGCGCCAGAGCTGACCTGGCTGGCCGACGAGGTGCGCCTCGCCGAGCTGGCAACGATCCATCCGAAACTCGCCGGCTGGATGCAAAACGAGGGCATCGAGGCGCTTAACTCGCTCGCCACCGTGCCCGGCGTGACCTTCGGTCTGCACATGTGCCGCGGTAATTCGCAGGGCTACTGGCTGAGCGAAGCGCCGTGGGAAGCGCTCTCCAAGAGTATTTTCCGCCGCGCGGGCAATCTCGACGTCTTCCTGCTCGAATACGATGATTGGCGGTCGGGATCGTTCGAGCCGCTGCGTGATCTACCGCCCGGCAAGGTCGCAGTGCTGGGCCTGATCTCAACCAAACACGAAGAGCTCGAGCCGGCCGCCGAAATTATCGCGCGTATCGAGGAGGCCAGCCGCTTCTATCCGCGCGAGCAGCTCGCACTGTCCCCGCAATGCGGTTTCGCGCCCCAGCCCGACGATAACGTGATTAGCGCTGCCAGCCAGGAGGCCAAGCTGCGCCTTGTCGCCGACCTCGCGCATCGGATCTGGCGATCCGGCACGTAATCGCGGCGATGAAAATCGCTTGGCGACCTCCCAACGGCTCCGTCTGGTCGGCCGACGGACGGGTAATAGCGAGGTTTGGAATCTTTGGCTACTATCCTTCGCCGGAGGGGATAGAGGACGGATGAGAACTCGAAATCTTGCGATTATCTTGTTAACAGCGGTCCTTTTTGCGACCGCCAGTCTGTCGTATGCGCAGCCGGGCCAGATGAAGGATGCCATCGAGCAGCTCGCGGTCGATATGCATGTCGGCCTGAGTCGTTCGACGCTCAATGAACAGCAGAAGGCCCAGTTTCTCGATGATTTCCGAGAACTGCGGGAGGCCCATCAGAACCATCAGATGTTCGCGGCCATGCGCGCGGCGCGCAGCATTCGTACCGAACTGAATAGCGGAGCCTTCCAGCCCGAGGATCGACAGAGAATCCAACAGGACCTGCAGCAGATCAAAGAAGCGCGCGAAGATCGGACTTGATTCGCGGGAGGCAACCCACTCCGGAAATACGCGGCGGCGATAAATCATGCCGATCCGTGGAGCGAGGAACGCCATCGCTTTTAGCAAGAGCTCGAAAAAGAAGGCGCGCCGCAGTTCGCGGAAGACATCAGCGAAGGCCGCGGGCGCCCCTGAGCGGCCCGCAACGGCCCGCGCCGGCCGCGTCGCTGCGACCCTCGCGCGGCTCTACCCCGAGGCGCGCATCAGTCTCGATTTCAGCAACGCCTGGGAATGTTTGGTGGCGACGATTCTTTCGGCTCAATGCACCGACGCGCGTGTGAATCGTACCACGCCAGCGCTGTTTCGGGCGCTCCCGACGCCGGCTGCGATGGCGCGGGCGAAACTTTCCGAAATCGAGCGGCTGGTCGCGCCGACCGGCTTCTTTCGGCAGAAAGCGAAAGCATTGAACGGATGTGCGCGGAAGATTGTCGAGCAGTTCGGCGGCGAAGTGCCGCGCACGATGGAGGAGCTGGTGACGCTGCCGGGCGTCGGACGCAAGACCGCCAACGTCATCCTAGGCCATGTTTACGGCACGCCCGGGCTGGTGGTCGATACCCACGTGCGGCGGGTCGCGTTTCGTCTCGGCCTGACCGAGCATCGCGAGGCTGACAAGATCGAGCTCGATTTGCAGCGGCTGCTGCCGCCCGCCGAATGGACCCCGTTCTCGATGCGACTAATCCTGCATGGGCGGCAGGTCTGTAGCGCACGGCGTCCGGATTGCGAAGCCTGCGCGCTGCGCCCTGAGTGCCCGCGGATTGGCGTCGCGGACTGAGCGCGGGAATTGATCAGCTAAGGGGCGCTCGATCGGCTAAGATAAATTAACCGGGGAATCGCGCCGGGAGGCGCTCCATACGAGGTCGATGGCCCGGTCGATCAGCCCGATCGCCAGCGCGATTATCAGCGGCAGCAGGATCGACGTCCCGACCAGGAACGCCATCGCTATCAGGATTGCTACGATCCACATCTTCTTGCTGAACACAATCTAGGCCGATTGCACCTCGTAATCCACCGATGAAAACGCTGAATAGACTACTCCCGAGTTCCGTCTCAGGTAATGTAGCCGCCAAAAGCGCTTCAGATCCGGACCGTGCGCGATTATCTGGCCTCTTTCGATGTATTTGGAACGAGAACGTCGGAATGTAATAATCCCGTCTTGCGCCCGCAACGCCGGCGCCAACTGCCATGAAAATCAAGGTCGATGACATAGCCGCCGCGGCGAAGGAATTGTCGTTCCGTGAGCCCGAAACGGAAGTTAATCGAATCCTGAGCCAGGGCGCGCAGAGCGAATGGCGATTCGTGGCCCCAATCGAGGTGAACCTCTCTCATTATCGGGCCGGAACCGAGCTGTTCTTCGAGGGCGGACTGGCGGGCTTGACCGGCGCGCTCTGCGCGCGCTGTGCCGAGGAATTCGAGAGCCGCACCGAGCGTCCGTTCCGGTTCATCCTGACGCCGCGTTCGATCGCCGAGGAAGCCGGGGCGGCCAACGATCCGGCGGCCGGTGACTATGCAATTTACGACGGCGACCAGGTCGACCTGAGCCCGCTCATCTGCGAAGAGCTGCTGTTGGCGCTGCCGACCCGGCCGTTGTGCCGTGAAGAGTGCCGCGGTCTTTGCCCGCGGTGTGGAACGAATCTTAACCAGGCCGAGTGCCGCTGTCCGGAGCCCGCCAGCGACCCGCGCCTCGCGGTTCTGCGCACGCTAAAAATCCAGCGCAGCTAAAGCCTGCGCGGCCAAACAGGATGTAGCTTTCCATGCAAGCACCCAAGCGCCGTACTTCCAGATCCAAACGCAACCAGCGCCGAGCCCACGACGCGTTGACTGCGCCGAATCCGATCGCCTGCCCGACCTGCGGCGAGCCGACCCTGCCGCATCGGGTTTGCCGTCATTGCGGAAACTATCGCAGCCGCAGCCTCGCGCAAGTCGAGGAGTGAGCGGACGGCGGCCCATAAAATGAAAATCGCGCTCGACGCGATGGGTGGCGACCTTGCCCCACGGGCGGTGGTCGAAGGCGCCGTGCTGGCCGCCCGCGAACTCGGTATCGAGGTGGTGCTGGTGGGCGACGGCGAGAGCGTCGCGCGCGAGCTCAAGAGCCTCAAAGCCGAGGGGCTGCCGATCACGATCGAGCATGCCAGCGAAGTGGTCACGATGGACGACTCGCCGATCGAGTCGGTGATGACCAAGCCCAACTCCTCGATCAATGCCGGCTTCGAGCTGGTGCGCCGCGGTGCGGCGCAAGCTTTTGTCAGCGCCGGCAATTCGGGCGCGATGATGGCCGCGGCAATCCTGACGCTCGGCACGCTGCCGGGTGTCGATCGGCCGGCGATCGCCTCACTGATTCCGTCGGCCAGCGGCTTCACGCTGTTGATCGACGCCGGTGCGAACACCGAAGTGAAGCCGTTCAACCTGGTGCAGTTCGCGGTGATGGGTACCGTCTATACGCGGCGCGTGCGGCAGGTCGCACGGCCGCGAGTTGGGATCCTGTCCAACGGCGAAGAGGATTCCAAAGGCACCGACCTCACCCGCGACGCCGCCGCGATGTTGCGGCAGATGAGCGCCGATATCGATTACGTCGGTTACGTCGAAGGCCGCGATATCAACCGCGGCCGGGTCGACGTGGTGGTCACCGACGGCTTCACCGGCAATGTCGCGCTGAAAGCGCTAGAGGGTTTTTCCTCGTTCCTGCTCGGCAATCTGCGCGAGCTGTTTTCCGGCACGGTCCGCGGACGTATCGCGTACCTGTTTATCGGCAAGTTCCTGAGCGCGATGCGCAGCCGGCTCGATCCGTCGGAATATGGCGGCGCGCCGCTGCTGGGCGTCAGCGGGGTTGCAGTAATCGCGCATGGTTCGTCGAATCCGCGCGCGATCCGAAACGCGGTCCGGGCCGCGGCCAACGAGGCCTTGATCAATCGCGTCAACACCGAAATCGTCGAGCTCCTGGCGCGCGCTCCGTCGGCTTCCGACAAGTCCGCCGGCAAGGGGCTGCGCGGCATCCTGACAAGGATGCGCGAGCGGCTCCATCTGCCGCATCCGCATAAGGAAGGCGATGTGGCGCGTAATCACAAGGAAAACGAGATCATTCGCAAGGGCGCGACGGAGGCCCATCCCGCCGCCGAGCCTCCGCCGCCCGAGGCGCGCGGCGCAACCGGTCCGTTGCCGATCAGCGCGGCGGGCGCCAATCCCGCCAGCCCCAACGGTGTCGCGACCGATCTGGATACCCATGCGGCGCATCACGAGCCTTCGGCAAATGGCTCGGCGGCGGGCGAGAAGCCCGGTCCAAAGGAAACCGAGGAACGGCCTCACCCTAGCAAAAACAATCCTGCCTGATCGCTATCGAGCCTCGATATGAACTTTGCTGTCCTGTTTCCCGGTCAGGGTTCCCAACGCGTCGGGATGGGCGCCGAGCTGGCCAAAAATTTCACGGCCGCGCGGCGGACCTTCGAGGAAGCCGATGACGCGCTGAAGTTCGCGCTTTCGCGCCTGTGTTTCGAGGGTCCCGAGGAAGAACTCAGGCTGACAACCAACACGCAACCCGCGATGGTCGCGGCGGCGATCGCAGCCTATCGTGCTTTGGAAGCCGAAGTGCCGCTGAGCGCCGGGCTCGGCGCGGGGCATAGCCTGGGCGAATATAGCGCGCTGACCGCAGCCGGATCGCTCGATTTCGGGGCGGTATTGCGCGCCGTTCGCGAACGCGGCCGGTTGATGCAGGAGGCTTGTCCGGCGGGCGAAGGCACGATGGCGGCCCTGATTGGCCTCGACCGGGAAACGGTCGCGGAGATCTGCGCGCAGGCCTCGACCGGCGGCCAGGTGGTGGTGGCGGCCAACCTGAACGGCCCCGGACAGATAGTCGTGGCGGGTCATACGCCGGCCGTGCGCCGCGCCCTCGAACTCGCCAAGGAGCGCGGCAGCGGCAAGGCAATCGAGCTAAAAGTTAGCGCGCCATTTCACAGTCCGCTGATGGGGCCGGCGCGCGCCGGGATGGAACCAGTGCTCGAAGGGCTTGCGGTCGCGGCGCCACGCTTCGGAGTGATCGCCAACGTGACGGCCGAGGTCAACCTCGACCCCGCGCGCATCAAACCCCTGTTGCTCGAGCAGATAACTGCGCCGGTCCGCTGGGAAGAATCTATGAGCGTTATCGCACGCAGCGGTATCACCGAAACCTTCGAGTTCGGCTGCGGCAAGGTGCTGGCCGGGCTGATGCGGCGCATCGATCGCAATGTCATTGTCCGCCCGGTCGAGGATCTCGCGAGCCTCAAGGCCGCGGCGACCGCGCTCGCGGCCGAGTAAGCCGCCGGCAGCGCCATTCTTGTTCGGCGCGTGGGTCAACTTGCCTAGACGGCTGTAACTCCCTATGCTGCGTGAAATCACCCGAGGCATCGAGCGGATAAGCGGGTGCGGCGGTTAACCGCCGTGGCCTCGTTTCTAATGTTCCGGTGCGAAAAGATCTCGTGGCGGTATCGGGTTGCCGCGTTGTGCGAGGAGGAACGACACTAGATGGCTTCAGACGTCGAAACCAGGGTTCGCGAAATTATCAGCGAGCAGCTCGGCGTGGCCGCGGACGAAGTGACTCCTGAGGCTTCCTTTATCGAAGATCTCGGGGCGGATTCACTCGATATCGTCGAGTTGGTGATGGCCTTGGAAGAGGAGTACGGAATGGAAATCTCGGACGAAGATGCCGAGAAGATCCGTACCGTCAAGGACGTCGTTACTTATATCGAGGCCCACAAAAGCTGAGCACCTTCGTTCGCCTGTTTAATGTGGAATCGGCGCGGACCGGCGTCTACGCCCGGCGGTCAGATACCCATGCCCACTTAGTAGCAGATCATCAGGCGGCTTCACGGCCGGCCGTCGGGCCCGGCCCCCGAATCCCGAAAAATTGATTCGATGCGCTGCCCGTTCTGCCATCATAGCGGTAACCGGGTGGTCGATTCGCGCACCTCGCGCGACGGCGGAGCGATCCGACGCCGTCGCGTATGCACCTCGTGTAAGCGGCGCTTCACGACCTTTGAGCAGGTCGAGCAGGCGCTGCCGATGGTGGTCAAAAAGGACAACCGGCGTGAACCCTACGATCGTTCGAAGATCGTCGGTGGGCTCAAGCGGGCTTGCGAGAAACGGCCGGTCTCGATGGAAACTATCGAGCAGATTGCCGATCGGGTCGAGGCCGCCACCCTCGAGCGCAGTGAGCCCGAGGTGCCGAGCTCATTTATCGGCAGCATGGTGATGGACGAGCTGCATCGCACCGATCAGGTCGCCTACGTCCGCTTCGCGTCGGTTTATCGATCGTTCAAAGACATCGACGAATTCATGCGCGAGCTCGAGGAACTGATCCGCCGTCGCGAGGTCAGTCCCGACATCGCCGGTCGGCCGCGCGGCAAGAAAGGCGAAGCTGCCCAGTGAGCGCGCGGGCCGGCAGAGATGGCGTCGTCGCCAGCGTCGCGCGAGCTTGATCGCCGCTTCATGCGCGAGGCGATCGCGCTCGGCCGCGAGATGCTCGGCCTGACCACGCCGAATCCTGCGGTGGGATGCGTGATCGTGCGCGGCGGCCGTATCGTCGGCCGTGGCGCCACCGGCCGCGGCGGCCGGCCACATGCCGAAACCGTCGCGATTGCGCGCGCCGGGCGCCTCACCCGCGGCGCGACCGCCTACGTCTCGTTCGAACCCTGCGCTCATCGCGGACAGACGCCATCGTGCGCGTATGCGCTGGCCGCAGCCGGCATACGCCGCGTAGTCGTCGGCTGCCTCGACCCCTATCCGCCCGTGCGCGGACGCGGCGTGCGGATTTTGCGCGCCGCCGCAGTAGCGGTCACCACCGGCATGCTCGAAGATGAGTGCCGCCACGCTAATGAAGGATTTATCACCCGCGTCACGCGCCGGCGGCCATTTGGGATACTGAAGCTCGCCGCGACCCTCGATGGCCGAATCGCCGCGCCTGGCGGCGACTCGCGCTGGATAAGCTCGGAGCAGGCGCGCGCGCTGGTCCATCGATGGCGCCGCGAATGCGACGCTGTGATAGTCGGCGCGGGAACCGTCATCGCGGATAATCCGCGCCTGACCAGTCGCATCGCGAACGGACGCGATCCGGTCCGGGTGATTCTCGATGCCAAGCTCAGGACTGCGCCAGGAAGCAGGGTTTTCCGTCAGCGCTCGCCCGCGCCAGCGCTGCTGGTTACAACGCCCGCGAATCTTGCGCGCGCCTGTAAACGCTACGCGGCCCGGCACGTCGAGGTAATCGCCTGCGCTGAACGTCGCGGAGAGCTGGACCTGGCCGAACTGGCGCGGGAGTTCGCGCGTCGCGGCTGGTGCAGAGTGCTGATCGAAGGCGGAGCGCACACGGCGGCTTCGGCGTTGCGCTTCGGAATCGTCGATCGAGTCGCGATTTTCCTGGCGCCGCTGATTCTCGGCGCGGGCCTCCCGGCCGTCGAGGGGCTCGGAACCGCGCGGATTCGCGACGCGATCGCACTCGCTTCACTGGCGGGCCGGCCGATCGGCCGCGATTGGCTGCTGGAAGGACAGCCGCTCAGACGCCGGACTGTGCGGCGGCGCTGAAGGTAGCTGAGAATCGGCTTGGAGAGCCCGCAAATAGGGTGATAGGATCAAATCAGGAAGGCAGGCCGGACATCGTGTTAGCATCGCCGCTGGAAACAGTCTTCGACGCCATCGAGGCCGGTAAAATGGCCGTGATGGTCGCCGAGGAGCGTGCGGACGCGGAGGGCGATCTCGTGATGGCGGCCGAGAAGGTCACCGCCGATCACGTCAATTACATGGTCCGGCACGCGCGGGGAATCGTGTCGGCAGCGATTGAAGAGAAGCGCATCCGCGAACTTGGCATCCCGATCGTGCCGTCCATCCAGCGCGATGAAGTGACCGAGCAGATGGGCGCGCTGGTCGAAGCGCGCGAGGGTGTAACCACTGGCATCTCCGCCAGCGACCGCGCCCGGACGATCCAGGTGCTGGCCTCCGAGGTATCGACTGCGCGCGACATCGTGATGCCCGGACACGTGCTGCCACTGATGGCGCTGAGCGGCGGTGTGATGGTCAGGATCGGGCGCGCCGAGGGAGCGGTCGATGCAGTTCGATCTGCAGGTTTGCGGCCGGCCGCGGCGCTGTGCACGATTCTCAACGAAGACGGCAATGCCGCCCGGCTGACGGAACTCGAGGAGTTCGCGGCCCAGCATAAACTGCCGCTGTTCTTCATCAAAGATTTGGTGCCCCATCGCCTGGCGCGCGAGATCCTGGTGCAACGGGTCTCGGAGGCTCCGTTTCCGACTCCGCACGGCGAGCTGCGCGCGGTCATCTATCACAATATCGTGGACGGCCGCGAGCACCTGGCGTTGATCAAGGGCGAGATCGGTGGCGGCCGGCCGGCGTTGGTGCGGCTCCATTCCGAATGTCTAACCGGCGACGTGTTTGAATCAAGCCGCTGCGACTGCGGCGAGCAGCTCGCGCGGTCGATGGAGCTGATCATGAAGTCCGGGGGCGGCGTGATTATCTATCTCCATCAGGAGGGCCGCGGCATCGGGCTCGGCAACAAGATTCGGGCCTACGCGCTCCAGGATGGCGGGCTCGACACGGTCGAAGCGAACCATGAGCTGGGCTTCAAGTCGGATTTGCGTGACTATGGTATCGGTGCGCAGATTCTGCGCGATCTCGAAGTCGGCGAGGCGCAGCTGCTGACTAACAATCCGCACAAGATCGAGAGCCTGCGCCGCTACGGGGTCAAAGTGACGCGGGTCCCGCTCGAAGTTACGCCGCACGTCGGCATCATCGATTACCTGCGCACCAAGAAAGAAAAGCTCGGGCACCTGTTCTCGAACCTCGACCATCAATAACGAGGCGAAGAGGGCAGCGGTCCGGCGCGGTTGCGGGTTTGGGCGGCGACGTTTTCCATGGGATTAAGACATTACGGTCGTGAGCTGGCGCTGCAGGCGCTCTACCAGATCGATATTCTGGGGAGCGGAACGCGCGACGACCTGGTGTTGTTTTTCGAGAGCTTTCCGGCCGACGATCGCGCCCGCAAGTTTGCAGTCCAGCTGGTCGAGGGAGTGCGCGGCGAGCAGACCGCGCTCGACACCGAACTGGCAGCCACGCTGGAGCACTGGTCGGTGAAGCGGCTCTCGCGCGTCGACCATAACATTCTGCGGCTGGCGCTTTATGAGCTGCTGCGGCTTGACGACGTGCCGGCGCGGGTTACGATTGATGAGGCCATCGAGTTGGCCAAGCGCTATGGCGACAAGGAATCGGGACGATTCGTCAACGGTGTCCTCGACCAGCTCGCCGAGCGCCTGCAACTCAAGCACAAAGGCGAGGGGAGCAGTGCGGACAAGATTGAATGAGGCTGTCGGGCTGCTAGTGGCGGCCGCCATCGCGATGATCGCCGGATGCGGTTACAATTTCGCGGCTGCGGACAGTTCGGCCCTGCCGCCGAAGGCGACTACGATCTACGTCGCTCACTTCGATAATCACACCCGTATCAATGGGCTCAACGAGCAGCTTCTGCTCGACGTAAAGGAAGAGATTTCCGATCACAAACGGCTGGTGCTGGTGGATAATCCGGCCACTGCGGATTTGACGCTCTCGGGCGACGTGATCCTGGACAACACCGAGCCCACCACCTTCAACTCGGTTGCCGAGCCGACCCAATATACCGAGACCTTCGCGGTCGATGCGGTGCTGCACGACAACAAGGCCAACAAGATTCTCTGGTCGACGAACCATCTGACGGACACCGCCCAGTACGCGACCGTCGCGCAGGCGGTCATCCCGACGGCGCCTTCCTTTCTGCAGGGCAACCTGCGCGGCCGGGACATCAGCCAGATGACCGACCTCCAGGTCGCACAGACCCAGCAATATCAATCGCAGGATCAGATGACGCGCCGGGTCGCGCATTCGCTTTATACCTCGATGGTCGAGGGCTTTTAGCTTCCTCCGGCAATTGACGACGTTCGGAAGGGCGGGGCGATTCGATGGCGGTTGAGCCGGCGATCGCATTCCTGCGCAGCCTCGCGCGTTTGCGCGAGCTTCCGGCGGCGGTACTGATTACCGGGCCGAATCAGTTCCTGCGCGAATATGTTCTCGAGGCGCTGGCGCGGACCTTGCGCGCGCAGGGTTTCAAGTATCGCTCCTTCCAGGTTTCCGATGATGAAGACCTGGACGCGATGCTGCATGAACTGCGCGCGCCGGACATGTTCACCCCACGATGGCTGGCCGCATGCCGGGTGCTGAAGAGCGTTCGCGAGGCACCCGATGATGCCGAGGGCCGACCGAATGCGGGGCGCGCCAAGTCCTCCGGTGTCGAAGCATCGTTGATCGAGGCGATCGGCGGCTTGCGCGGCGCGGCGAGCCGGCTGGCGCTCATCTACGAACGCGACAACGCGCCGGCCAAGCTTCGGCGGGCAGCCGAACAGGGCGGCCTCGTGGTCACCTGCATGCGACCGTTCGATGATCAGGCCGGCCAATACGCGACCGTGTTTGCGCGCCTGGCCGACTGCCGGCTGGCGCCCGAGGCCGCCGATCTGCTGGCCGCCGGCTTCGGCGGCGATCTGGGCGGAATGGCGAATGCCGTCGCGATCGCGGCGCTTGGCCATCAGGGGGGCGAAGTCTTGAAGCCTGCAGATTTCGCCACCGATACGAGTGGGCGTGCTCCCGAGCTATTCGCGATTTCGGAAGCGATCGGCCGCGGCGACTTGCTCGCGGCGCTTGGAATGTTGGAGCGCGCGATGGCTGTGGGACGGGACGCGCTGGAACTCCTGGGCGTCGAGATCGTACCGACGCTGCGCCGGATGCTGCTCGCGACTGCCCTGCTTCGAACCGGGAAGAGTGTGAGCGGGGTGGCGGCTGCGCTCGGGATGGCGCCGGGAAGCCAGATGGCGGCGCGTGCGGTCGACGGCGCGCGACGTTACGGAGCCGATCGGCTGAGGCGGGCCCATCAGGCCGCCTGCGACCTTGACGCTTCGATCAAGGCCGGGCTCACCAGCGAGACCCGCGAGGCCCTCTCCAGGTTGCTGATCGATTTGGCGGCCGAACCGGCGCCGCAGTGAATCGACCGGCGGTTTCTGTCAGGAGGTAGTTTTGGCGGCGTGCGCTTTATGCAGCCGCGCGGACATCCGGGAAATCCGGCGCGAGACCGTGTTGCGATGAATCGTGCCCTTGCTCGCCGCTTTGCTCAGGACCTTGGTGGCCGCGCGCAACGCCTGCTCGGCAGCGGCGCGGTCGGGTCCGCCGATCGCTTCGAGCGCTCGTTTGACGGCGGTATGCGCACCGGCCTTGATGGCGTGGTTATGGGCGTAGCGCTTGAGACTATGACGCCGGCGCTTTTCGGCCGACGGATGAACCGGAATATGTGGCATAACCGTTCTTAGCTAACAGCCTGCACGGGGCTGGTCAACCAGCCCTCGCAAGCGGCCAGTTTAGGGAGCCTGGTCGAGGGCGTTTTTGGCTGCGGCCCAAAGCGCGTCGAGTTGCGCGGCGTTGAGATCCTTGAGCGCGAGGTTGCGCTCGCGTGCAGCCGCCTCGATGTGCTTGAAACGCTGCTCGAACTTGGTGCAGGCGTCGCGCAGCGTAGCATCAGCATCATGGCCGATGAAGCGCGGCGCATTGGCCAGCGCCAGCATCGCGTCACCCAACTCGTGCGCGGCCGCAGTTCGATCCCCCGCGGCTACCGCGGCCTCCACCTCCCCGAGTTCCTCGCGAATCTTCGCGATTACCTGTTGGATATTTCGCCAATCGAAACCGGCCTCGCGCGATCTCACGCCCAGTTCCTCGGCGCGTATCAACGCCGGCAGCGAGCGCGCGATACCGTCGAGCGCCGACGCATCGCCGGCCGGCTCGCGCGTCGTGGCGATCGGGTTCAAAACCTTCTCAGCCAGAAATTCCGAGATGTCGCGCAGCCCCTGCGCGGTTATCTCGTGGCCGCATTCGTATTCGCGATATTGCAGATCGACGCGGAGCGAGCGCAGCCGTTCGACCGAATCGCGGGCGCGCCCGATTTCGATCAGGTTGTCGTTGCGTCCATGCTGTATCAGCACCGGCAAGCGTGTCAGATTTGCGCCGGCGGATACCGTCTGTTTTAGGCCCTCCGGGAACCAGGTCGAGACTCCCACCGCAGCCGCGAACTTCCCGGGTCTGGAAAGCGCGACGCCCAGCGCGATCATTCCGCCCTGGCTGAAGCCGAGCATCACCAGCTTTCGCGGATCGATTGGATAGCGCGCGCAGGCCTCGTCGACGAACTCGCTCGCCGCAGCCACCGCCGAAGCCACTGCGGCGTCATCGGGCGGCGATCCCGGCCGCAGCGGGAACCATCCATAACCGTCGGCCGCCCCAAGCGGAACCGTCAGCGGCCCTTGCGGACAAACGGTCAGAAAGATTCCGCCGGCAAGATGCGGCGCGAGACCGAGCAGGTCGAGCGCGTTGGCACCCCATCCATGGCAGGCAATTATTGCCGGATGCGGTCCGGGACCGCTAGGTTCGTAGAGAGCGTGGACCAGCTTCATTTGGTTCCTCGGGCGGATGGTCGAGATACTCGACGATCATAAACGCCGGCGACTTTTACCGCTATCGTCACGTACCCTGTTCATCGATCGGGTCGCCTCCGCTATGTTTAGCCGTCATCGGGCGGCGGCGAGCCGTCGCGGGCAGGTTTGATGATAAGGGAATTTTTTTCGGATCGCGGGAAGGCATCACGACGAGCGTCGCTGATGCTCGCGTTAGCGGCGACCTTCATCTGTACCACCGGCGCTGCCGATCCGGCGGCGGGCGGCGCGATCGCGAACGGCAAGCTGGCGGGACTTTTCTCGGGTCTCGTCCTGCTTGGCCTGGTGCTTTATGCGATCTGGCTGTGCGCGGCGCCGCTGCTGCATGATCCCGATGCGGGGCTCGGCAGCGCGCTGCTGATTCTGCTCGCGATCTGGATCGCGAAGACTTCGCTACTGCCGCTGTTTCCCGGCTTCGGTCCGGACGTCGGCAGTTACCAGGCGTGGTCAGCGCGCATCACGAGCGTTGGCCCGGCACTGACCTATCAGAGCGGTTTCTTTATCGATTATCCGCCCGGCTATCTCTACGCGCTGTGGGCTGCGGGCGTGATCGTCAAACTGGTAGGCGCAGCGGCCGTCTCCACACGCGTGATCGTCGAAAGCCCGGCGCTGATCGCTGACCTGCTGCTAGCCGCAACCATCTTCGTCTACCTGCGGAGCGCCGGTTACAAGATCGGCGCCTACCTCGGGATGCTGATGATCGCGCTCAATCCCGCGATGCTCTACGACAGCGTGGTGTGGGGGCAAAGCGATTCAGTGCTGACGCTGGTGATGGTGCTCTGCGTGCTGATGCTCCTGCAGGAGGAGTACGAGCTCGGATGGGGACTCGCAGCGTTCGCGGTACTGATTAAACCGCAGGCGCTCGCGCTCATCCCGGTGCTAGGCCTGTGGACGCTGCTCAAGATCGATTGGCGAAATCTGTGGCGGCCGGCGTTGGCGTTCATCGCGGTTGCGATCGTCGGGGTTGCGCCGTTCCAGATCAATCATGCGTGGGACTGGATTTTTTCACTGTATGCGGCGACCGCCGCGTATTACCACGAAACCTCGGTCAACGCGTTCAACTTCATGGCGCTGGCGGCCGGCCTGCGCCGTCCCGATTCGACCACGGTCTTGGGAATTCCGGCTTTCGCGCTCGGCATGAGCCTGCTGATTCCGCTCTACCTATTCGTGGCCTGGGTGATATGGGGGCAGCCAACCCGGCGCCGATTATTTTACGCATCGTTCCTGACCATCTTCGGATTTTTCATGTTCGCGCCGCGCATGCATGAGCGCTATCTGTATCCTGCGCTGGCCTTTCTGGTGCCGCTGGCGATCGATGAAACGCCGATGCTCGTGCTGTTGGGAGTGCTGACGCTCACTTGTCTGTTCAACCTGGTCTACGTCAAGCACACGCTCGAAAGCGCCGCAGTCTTTCTCGACAGCCGCGACCGGTTCGCGATGCTGGCGTCGGCTGTGAACCTGCTGGCCTTTGCGGTCGGGGTTCGTTGCTACACAGTCTCGGCGCAGCCCGGGACGGCCGCGGTGCGGTGGCCGATGGGATTCGGATCAGTGCTGGCGCGCCTGCGACCGGCTGCCGAGCGGCCGGGACTCGCGCTGGATAAACCGTCGGAAGCGGCGCAACCGCCGCTGCCGTGGATACGGATCGATACCGCGATTCTCCTGCTGTTGCTGGCCGGCGCCGCGATCCTGCGGTTCTGGAAATTGGGCCGCCCGCCCGAAATCGTCTTCGACGAGGTCCATTTCGTCGCCCAGGCGCGCCATTACCTGCGCGGTGAACCGTTCCTCGATCCGCATCCGCCGCTGGCCAAATTGGTGATCGCGCTCGGCATCCTGCTGTTCGGCGACCATCCGTGGAGCTGGCGCTTCGGCAATGCCGTGATCGGAACGGCGCTCGTCGGACTGACTTACCTGATTGGGCGCCGGATGTTTCGCTCGCGTTTGGCCGCGACTTTCGCGGCGTTCTGTATCGCCTGCGACGGGATGTTCCTGGTCGATTCGCGAATCGCCGTGATCGATATCGTCTATGTGACGATGGCGGCGCTCGCCTATTACTTCCTGTTTCTGTTCATCGACCAGCGCGACGATCCCGCCGCGCGCCGCCGCACGCTGGTCTGGGTCGGGATAGCGCTGGGACTCTGCGCCGCCTCCAAGCTCTATATACCGGTCGTCCCGTTCACGTTGGTGCTGGGCTTTTTGCTCTATGTCATATGGTCGGAATCAAGACAGGTCCGATTGCCTACGCCGGCGCTGAGATCGAAGCGACTGATTGGTGCCGCGGTCCTGGTCAGCGCGGTCACCACAATCTGCTATCTCTTCGTTTTCCTGCCTCATTTTTTGCTCGGATGGTGGGGCGGGATCGCCGACCTTTTTCAATACTTGTTCCATGATGTGCCGTGGTACGAGCGCAGCGTCACCTCCGCCACCCATCCTTACTCCGCGCCGTGGTGGAGTTGGCCACTGATGCTACGGCCGATCGCCTATTGGCAGAACTTCCCGAAGACCGGCAAGGTCGCGACTATCTGGGGCGGCGGCAATCCGGTGCTGTGGTGGGGCGCGCTCGCCGCGATCATGGTCAACCTCGGGCGGATATTCGAGCGGCCGACCCTGGTGCGCGCGTTCATCGTCATCGGCTACCTCAGCTTCCTTGCGATCTGGGTTCCGATCCAACGCACGATCTTCCTCTACCATTACCTGCCGGCCATCTATATCGCATACCTCGCGCTCGGCGGGCTGCTCGCTGAATTCTGGAACGGCAACGCTCAGCTACTGGAGGAGGTGGCGCTGGTGCTGACGTTGTTTCCGTGTTTCATGCTGGGCTTGGGCTACACGGTCGGCGCATTTGGATTCCTGGGTTTGGCGGTCGCCTATGCCGCGGTTATCGAGCGGCCATTATGGCCGGGCCGACTCGTATGCGTGGCGTTTCTCGGTTCGGGACTAGCCGCATTCATCTACTTTTTTCCGGTCTGGGTCGCGATGCCTATCGAACGCGCCGGCTATTATGCACGGATGTGGCTGCAGGGGCCGGGATTGCGCAATTGGATCTAAGGGACCACGCGATGCGTTGGATTGGAGCCACATCGATGATCGCGGTGTTGATGGCCGCGAGGCTGGCTGGGGCGCAACCGTCGCCCGGCGCCGGCAAGAATCTGATCCTCAACGGTAAGTTCGCCACCGGCTCCGGCAATTCGCCCGATTACTGGCGCGGCGAGGCCTGGGTCAACTCGCCGGAGGCCGTCACGTATCGCTGGATACCGCCCGTCGACGATCAGCCGGCCGAGTTGGAGGTGGATAATCTTAAACCGAACGATGCCCGCTGGATGCAATCGATGGCACTGCAGGCGGGTTGGTATTACATCAGCGCGGAGGTGCGGGCGGAAAACGTTCCGCCGGATAAGACCGGCGCCAATATCAGTCTGCTCGAGGACGGCGTGATGTCGCGCGACTTGCGCGGCACCACCGATTGGCAGCGCGTTGGTTTCTACGTAAAAATCGGCCCGCACGGTGCCGACGTAGAAGTGGGACTGCGGGTTGGCGGCTTTTCAAACTTGAATCGCGGCACCGGCTTTTTCCGCGACGCCAGGGTCGAGCGGATCGCCGAGCTTCCGACGGGCGCCGCGCCGGTGTTCGATCTAGAAGCGATTCGCAAGGCCGGCCAGCCGGTGCCGATCGGGCAACCGTGGACCCTGGTCGCGACTTTTATCCTGCTTGCAGTGATCGCCTGGCTCGGATGGCGCGCCTACGGCGAGGCCACTATCGGCGTAGTGGCGGTGAGCCCGCCCACGTCTGAGACCAGAGGGCGTACGAAGAAGCGCCGCGCTCATGGCTGATTCCGGCGCTCATCGACGGCGCGTCGAGTGGATTCTGTTCGCGGTCACCTTTCTGACCTTCGCCTACTTCTATCAGGCTGCCGATCAGAGCACCGCCGCGCGTTTCGACTTGATGCGCTCGATTCTCGAACGGCACACGCTCGCGATCGACGGATATGCGGGCTACAACACTGCCGATATCATTCAACTTGGCGGCCACGTGTATTCGGTAAAGGCTCCGGGCGGGGCTTTCACCGGAATCTTGCAATGGCTGATCTTTTCAAAGTTGCTCGCCCCCCTGCTGACCGCGCATGAAGCGCTCTACTGGGCGCTGCTGACCTACCTGACGATCGTCTTTTCGACCGGCCTGGCAATCGCGCTGATGGCCGTCGTCTGCTACCGGTTTATGCTGAGGCTCGGCGCGAGCGCGGGACGAGCCGCGTCGCTCGCGATCCTGCTGAGCTTCGGCACGATCGTCTTTCCATACGCAACCGAAATGACCGGCGAGCCGATCGCGGCGGCCTGCTCATTCGCCGCTTTCTACCTTCTGGTGCTGGCGCGCGACGATTCCAGCATCGACCGGGCGCTGGCGGCCGGGATGCTGGCCGGATGGGCGGTGTTGTGCGATTACCCTTCGATTCTGATCGCCGCAGCGCTCGGCGTGTACGCGCTGGTCAAATTGAAGTGGCATCAGATCGGATCTTTCGCGGCCGGCGCCGGCGGGATCGCGCTGATTCTGCTCGCCTATAACAAGGCGGCTTTTGGCGGCGCGTTCTTCATGAGCTACGAGGCCTACAAGCTGCCGGGCAATACCCAGTTTCCGGAGCAGGCGGTCGGCTTCGTCGGCCTGACCTATCCCAAACTCTACAACCTCTGGAAAATCCTGATCGACCCGCAACGCGGCTTGTTCTTCTGCAATCCGGTGCTGCTGCTCACGATTCCCGCGCTAGTCTGGTTCTGGCGCGAGCGCCGATGGCGCGCCGAATTCTGCGTCACCACGTTCGCCGTCGCCGGCCTTATCCTGTTCAACGCCTCGTTCGGTGAATCGATCGTCTCATGGGGCGGCGGCACGGCCACCGGCCCGCGCCAGATCGTCGCCGCGATACCTTTCATGGTGCTGGCGCTGGCCTTCCTACCGGCGCGATGGAATTACCTGCTCGGCGCCCTCGGCCTAGTGTCGATTTTCATCATGCTGATGGCAACCTCGATCAATCCGCATTTCCCCTACGAGTACGAAAATCCGGTCTGGGAGTATGCAGCGCCCGCATACTTCAGAGGCGACCTTGCCTACAACAAGGACACTTATTTTGGCGGGGGAATCATTACCGGCGATTCAGTATCATTTAACCTCGGTAAGCTTGCCGGCCTTCCGGCGGCGCTGGAATTGGTGCCGCTCGCAACGCTCTGGATTGCCGCGGTGCTCCTGCTGATACGCGAGCTCAGCGCGTCGATCTGGCCGTCGCCGATGCTGGCGGCAGCCGCGATCGCGGCCGCGGCGTTTTTCGTGCCGCCGCTGGTAGGCGCAATCGCCTCCAAGTCCGGGCTGTCCGCCACCCACGGGCTGCTCGGGCAGTATTACGAGGGGCTGCGTCCGTCGGGCTTTCCACCCCATCTCGTGCGAATCGATCCGGAGCTCGATTTCAACAATGTTGCCGAGCTCGGCGGGCTACCGTTCCCATCATGCGTAATCTGGCGCGGCGCGCTACTGATTCCGCGTCCCGGCCTGTATCGCTTCGTAATTGAAGTTGATGATGCAGGATGGTTGAAGATCGACGGTCGCGAGGTGATTCGCGATCCGGGTGACGTCAACAAACCGCGTGACGAGGGCAAAATCTATCTCGACCCCGGACGCCATCAGCTCGAGGTCGGGGAGCGCAACCTGGCCGGCGATGCCGGACTGCGGCTCTACTGGCAAACGCCGAATTCGCCCGACCTGGTAATCGTGCCGAACCGGGTCCTGATTCCGCCGCCGGCCTACGCCAGATAGATCGACGCTACGGTGTCGCCGCAGCCTTGGGAGCCGCGTTGGGACCGAGCGCCGGCGCCGCCTGAGGGAACGATGGCAAGTTCGGCATCCCGAGCAGAGCGCTGCCTTCCGGTGATCCGAATCCCGGCGATGGCGCCGACAAATCGGGCTCCGAACGCCGCCGGATGGAATCCGTGGCAGAAACCGAACCGGATGATGCTCCGGCCGCTGGCGGCCGGGAGTGATCAGCCGCGGCCTCAGCGGGAGATTCATACGTCGCGCGGTGAGTGATAGCCGCCTGCTGGGCGAGTTCCTTGAGAAGCCGCGCCTCCTCGACGCCGCGCGAGGAACATTCCACGCTCTGGATCGGACGGAACGGGACCTGCACCGGAGCGCTGAAGGTCGCCGTCACCGTCACGAGGCTGGTGCGAGGTCCGGTCGGCTTGACGTAAAAGTTATAGACCGCAGAAGAGACCTCGGCCGGCTTGGCGGAGAAGCCCACGACGATGCTCCTGATCCGGCCGCAATCCGCGTCCTTCAGCGTGAACTCACCATGATCGACCTGCACCTCGAGGATTCCGTTATTGGGATCGTGCGCGCTGATCCGATAGCCGTTGTTGATGACCACATCGTTGACCGCTTCCCAGGCTAGATCGTAGGGCAGCTGGAGTTCGAGCTGGTTTTTCTCAAGCTTGGCAGGGGGTGGCGGAGGCGGCGGGGTGAAACACCCGGCGGCTGCCATCACCGCTATTGCGATCGATCCGATAACTCGCCAGAAACGCATTCGGAATTGACTATGATCACGGAAAGCTCGACACGCTTCAATCCGCCCGCCGGCCGGCGTTCCAGCCCCGGCCGGTTGTCCCCATCCCAGGTTTCTTATGGTAGGCTCGGCGCGTGAGGATCAGGCGGTGTCGCCGCCGCGAGGGCTGATATGTCCGGTCATTCCAAGTGGAGTTCGATCAAGCATAAGAAGGCGGCGCGCGACGCCAAGCGCGGCAAGCTCTTCACCAAGCTGATCAAGGAAATCACCATCGCAGCCCGGCTCGGTGGCGGCGATATCAACGCCAATCCGCGCCTGAGAACGGCGGTATTCGCGGGCCGGGCGCAATCGATGCCCAACGACAATATCGATCGCGCGATCAAGAAAGGCACCGGCGAGCTCGGCGGTGTCCACCTCGAAGAGATTACCTACGAGGGTTATGGCCCCGGCGGGGTCGCGATCATGGTCGATACTTTCACCGATAATCGCAATCGACTGGTCGCCGAGCTGCGCTTCATGTTCTCGCGCCACGGCGGGAATCTGGGCGAGAGCGGCTCGGTCGGCTGGATGTTCAAGAAGCGCGGAGTTATCAATCTGGAGAAAAGCGCCGGCGATGAAGAGCGGCTGCTGGAAATCGCGCTCGAAGCCGGCGCCGATGACCTGGTAGTCGAGGATGACGGTTATCAGATACTGACCGCACCCGATCGCTTCAACGCCGTACGCGAGGCGCTCGAAAAGGCCGGCGTGCCGATCGCGTCGAGCGAGCTGGCGCGGGTGCCCGAGAACACCGTTAAGGTTTCCGGCCATCCCGCCGAACAGGTGCTCCGCCTGGTTGAGGAACTCGAAGACCACGACGACGTGCAAAGTGTCGCGGCCAACTTCGATGTCGACGAAGAGGTGCTGGCGAACTTCTCAGCCGCGTAATCGATGCAGGGGCAGGCGGCGGCCCGAGGTGAGGGGTGGGGCATGCGGATAATCGGGATCGATCCGGGTAACGCGGTGACCGGGTTCGGAATCGTGGAAGGCGCGGCGGGGGCTTTCAGTCACGTCGCCGCCGGCACCATTAGAGCTCCCAAAGGCGCCTCTCAGCCTGGCCGCCTGCATAACATTTATGAAAACCTGCTCGCGATCATCGGCCAGCATGCGCCAGCAGCGATGAGTCTCGAGCGTAACTTCGCAGCCGTCAATATCCAAAGTGCGTTTCGGCTTGGCGAGGCGCGGGCGATCGCGATGCTGGCGGCGGCCGCGCGCGGACTCGAGCTCTACGAATACACGCCCACCCAGGTCAAGATGACGATCGCCGGCTTCGGTGCGGCCGACAAGAGTCAGGTCAAAGCGATGGTACGCCGCACGCTGGGAATGGCGTCTTCGGTCGTACTCACTGACGATGCCGCCGATGCGCTCGCGATTGCCACCTGCCATCTTTTTCAGGCGCGCTTTTCCGAGCCGCGCCGCAGGGTCGCAGCGCGGATAAGCGGGACTGTCGAATGATCGCTTCGCTTAGCGGACGGCTGCGCTCGCGGGAAGCGGGACGAATCGTGGTCGAGACCGGCGGCGTCGGCTACGAGGTTTTAGTGCCGCTCAGCACCTTCTATCGACTGCCGATTGCGGGCGCGCCGGTGGCGCTCGAAATCCGGCAGGTAGTGCGGGAGGACCTGCTCGCGCTCTACGGCTTTATCGAACCCGCCGAGAAACTCGCCTTCGACCTGCTGATGCAGGTGCAGCATGTCGGTCCGAAG
The DNA here is from genome assembly GCA_035504735.1 of Binataceae bacterium (SeqCode). Taxonomy (GTDB): domain Bacteria; phylum Desulfobacterota; class Binatia; order Binatales; family Binataceae; genus JAJPIG01. The sequence goes on along the minus strand of DATJRJ010000256.1, from coordinate 20,147 downwards.
CTGGCGCTTGCGATCCTGTCGGTCCTTTCGCCCGAGGATCTGGTCGCCGCGATCGGCCGCGAAGATGTGGCCCGCATCGACGCGGTCCCCGGCGTGGGGCCGAAGGTCGCCGAACGCGTCGTCCGCGAACTGCGCGACAAGATTGCCGATCTAAAAACCATAGCGCCGGCCCGCGCCTGGGCTGCCGACGGCGTCATGACCGAGAACGGAACCGGCGATGCCCGCGCCGACGATGCGGTCTCGGCGTTGGTCAACCTGGGCTATCGTCCGATCGAGGCCCGACGGGCAGTCGACTTGATTCTGAAGGCGAACCGCGACGCCACGCTGGAAGCCGTCATCCGCGAATCGCTCACGGTTCTGCTGGGTGACAAGTAGGATGGCCAAACGCGTCGCAGCATCAGTCGAGTCCGGTAATGGCGCGCCTGCTGCCGCCGCCATCCAGCACGAAGAGGATCGCACGCTCGATCTCTCTCTGCGGCCGCGCACGCTTGATGAATTCGTCGGCCAGCAGCGCCCGCGCCAGATTCTCGGAATGTCGATCGAGGCGGCGCGCAAGCGCGGCGAAGTGCTCGACCATGTGCTCTTTTCAGGACCGCCCGGCCTGGGCAAAACCTCGCTCGCTCATATTATCGCGCGCGAGCTGGGCGTCAGCATCCGGGTGACCGCGGGCCCCGCAATCGAACGGGCCGGCGATCTCGCCGCTATCGTCGCCAACCTGGAGGAGGGCGACGTGCTGTTTATCGACGAAATTCACCGCCTCTCGCGCGTGGTCGAGGAAATTCTTTATCCCGCGATGGAGGACTTCCGGCTCAATATCGTAGTCGGCAAAGGTCCCGGGGCTCATCTGATGCCGTTGGCGGTCAAGCCGTTCACGCTGGTCGGCGCGACCACGCGGGCGGGCTTGCTGAGCGCGCCGCTGCGCGATCGCTTCGGCCAGCACTATCATCTTGATTTTTACGCGCGTGGCGAGTTGACCGAAATCGTGGTCCGCTCGGCGCGCCTGCTCGGAGTGGGAATCGACGAGCCGGGTGCAGGCGAGCTGGCCGCGCGTTCGCGCGGCACGCCGCGGATCGTCAACCGGTTATTGCGCCGAGTGCGCGATTTTGCCGAGGTTCACGATGCCCGCCTGATCGATCGGCCGCTGGCGCTGCAAGCGCTTGAGCTGCTCGATATCGACACCTGCGGGTTCGATCGGATGGACCGCGGCATCCTGAACGCGATCATCGAGATGTTCGATGGCGGGCCGGTGGGCGTCGAAAGTCTGGCGGCCGCGGTGGGCGAGGAACCCGACACGATCGAAGAGGTTTACGAGCCCTATCTGCTGCAGGAGGGCTTTATCGCACGCACCGCGCGGGGCAGGGTGGCAACCCAGCGCGCCTATACGCATCTGGGCCGCACGCGGCGCGGCACGCTGCTCTGAGCGCCGCGGCGGAGAGATTCGCATGTCAAAGATTCTTGTGCTGCAACATCATCCGGGCGAGACCTTGGGGATGATCTCCGAAGCGCTGCAATCGGCTGCGCTGGCTTGGCAATACGCGCGGAGTTACGCCGGACAGCCGGTCCCGTCGAACCTCAAAGGGGCCGAAGGATTGATCGTGATGGGCGGGCCGCAGGGCGTCTATCAGCAGGATAAGTATCCTTATCTGCGCGACGAGATAGCGCTGGTCCGCAGCGCCATCAGCGAGCACAAGCCAGTGCTCGGTATCTGTCTCGGCAGCCAGTTGATCGCGGCGGCGCTGGATGCGCGCGTCGCGCCCGGTCCGGCGCGCGAGATGGGATGGTATCCTGTGAAATTGACGCCGGAGGCGCGCGCCGATCATCTGTTCAATGGCGTGCCAGAACTTTTCACCCCCTGTCATTGGCACGGCGACATATTCGATCTTCCCGCCGGAGCGATTCCGCTGGCGTCGTCAGCGATGACCGCCTGCCAGGGATTCCGCCATGGCGACAACGTCTACGCGATTCTTTTCCATGTTGAGATTACGGAAACGATGCTGCGCAGCTGGGTGCGAGGCTCGGCCGCCGAGTTGGCGCGCGATCAGATCGACGGGGACGCGATCCTGGCCGATGCCGAACGGCAGCTGAGCGCAATCGCGCCGATCGCCGAGATCATCTTCGGGCGCTGGGCTGCCATGGTCCGTCCCTGAAGTTAGCTCCCTTCACTTTCTTAGGGATTCACGCTTCGCCCGATGTTCGCTTTTTCGAGATTGCTGTAGTCAGTCGTCAAATCGTGTGAGTATTAGAATGATCATTGATTCAGGAGGCATCCATGTTTCCGAACAGCAAAGGCAGAGTCGCGCATCAGGCGCACGTCGAAATACCCGAGGGCACCTATGAAGAGGAGCATGGACGACGCGGATTCCTGGGCCGCAGCTCCCAGCTTTACCATCTGAACCTGCCCACCGGATGGACGCGAGTCGAGGGCCCGCTGCGCCCGCGGCTGTTTGCCGGCGCGCGCGCCGAGCCGCCCGATCTCGGCGATCCTGCGGCCGGACCGCTCAAGATTCTCGAGAACGACGATACTGCGATACTCATTTCGCGCCGAAGCCGTGCGATGCCCTATATGTTCCGCAACGCCGACGGCGACGAAGTCCATTTCGTCCATCGCGGCACCGGCATTTGTGATACCGACTATGGTCCCCTGAAGTTCGAGCCCGGCGACTACCTGCATTTTCCAAAGGGCACCAGCTACCAGATTCAGCCCGAAAGCGCCGATAACTTTTTCCTGATCGTGCGCAGCCTCCATGAGCTCACCTGGCCCGACCGCGGCCTGATGGGCAAGCACGCCTTTATCGATCCCATGATGATCGAGACTCCCGAGCCGCTCGCCCATCGCGAAAACGGCGGCGAGTTCGAGTTGCGGGTGCTGCGCCGCGGCGAGGTCACCAGCTTCTTCTACCCGCATCATCCGTTCGACGTGATCGGATGGCAGGGAGATCTCTCGCCGATCCGTTTCAACGTGCGCGACCTGCGCCCGGTCGTGAGCGCCCGCTTCCATATGCCGCCGACCGTGCACGCAACGCTGTTCTCGGATACCTGCGCCATTTGTACCTTCGCGCCGCGCCCGCTCGAGAGCGACCCTGCCTGCGACAAGGTGCCGTTCTACCATCGCAACGTGGATTGGGATGAATTCATCTTTTATCACGCCGGCGAATTCTTCAGCCGCGGTGGAATCGAGCCGGGCTCGATGACTTTGCACCCGCAGGGCATTCATCATGGCCCGCAGCCCAACGCTCGCGCCAGCGCGCGCAACAAGACCGAGACCCACGAGGTCGCGGTGATGGTCGAGACCTGGAACCCGTTGCGGCTGTGCGCGGAGGCCGCCGCTATCGAGGTGCCCGATTATGTGACGAGCTGGTCGCGCGAAGCGCGCGCGATGAGGTAGGGACGGGATGCGCATTGGTATCTTTTCGGTTGTCGACCATTATCCCAAAGAGATCGGACGCAGCGTCGCGCAATACTACGCCGAGCTGCTCGAGAGTGCCGAGCTTGCCGAGGAACTCGGCTTCGATTCCTTCTGGATTGCCGAGCATCACTTCCACGAGTACGGCGCGATTCCATCCCCGGCAGTCTGGATGGGCGCGGCTGCGATGCGCACGCGCAAAATTCGCTTGGGCGTCGGCGTCAGCGTGCTGCCGTTCCACAATCCGATCACCGTCGCCGAGGAATACGCAATGGTCGACGTGTTGTCGGGTGGCCGTCTGGAATTTGGCGCCGGCTCGGGCTACCTGAAGCACGAGTTTGCCGGCTACGGCGTGGCCCTGGAGGAGAAGCACGCGCGGTTTGATGAAGCGCTTGAGGTGATTGAGCGGGCCTGGTCGGGTGAGCGCTTCTCGTATCGCGGGCGCTTCAACCGGATCGATGAGGTGCAATTGCAGTTACAGCCGCTTCAGAAGCCGCGGCCGCCGATTATGATTGCCACGCTCCGCCATGAAGCGGCGCGCGAGGTCGGCACGCGCGGCTATCCGCTGTTGACCATTCCGTATGCTCAATCGACCGGACTTGATCAGCTCACGCGGATGACGGGCGAGTTCCGCGAAGCCTGGAATGCCGCGGGCCACGGCGATCCGTCGCAGCCGGTGGTGGGATGTGCGGTGCATACGTTCGTCGCCGGCGGCGCGGCCGAGATCGAAGCGCATGCCAAGCCCTCGGTCGATCGCTACGTGCGCACGCGTCTGTATGCGACCTCGCGGCCTTACGAAGTCTTGCAGGAGAAGAAGCTGATCGCATCCGGGAGTGCGGAGGCAGTGCTCAAAGTGCTCCGGGAATATGAGCGGGCGGGCTTCAACTATTTTCTGAACATCATGGATTTCGGTGGGATGGATCATAAGGCGGTGATGAAATCGATCGAGCGTTTTGGGCGCGAGGTGCTGCCGGCGTTTCCGCAGCCCCGGGCATGAAGCCCGCGCTCGTAAACCGTCGCCGCCCAGCTTTTTTATGATCCGGAACTGAAGGCGGCGCAGTGAGAGATCTACAACCCGCGCCAGGATTCATCCATGAACGATCCGACCACCGATCCGTCGCTGACCACGTGGGTTGACGTCGCGCCGGACTCCGACTTTCCGATCCAGAACCTGCCCTACGGCGTCTTCCAGCCCGTTGCAGGAGGAGAGCCGCGCATCGGCGTCGCGATCGGCGACCACGTGCTCGACCTCGCGGGGCTTCATCAAGCCGGGCTCTTCGGTGCCACCGCAATCGCGGCCGAGAATCTTTTCGCGCGCGGGGTCTTAAACGATTTCATGGCGCGTGGCGGCGAGGTGTGGAGCACGGTGCGCCGGCGAATCAGCGAGCTGCTGCGTGGTGATAATCCTGAGCTCCGCGACGATCGGCGGCTTCGAGAACGGGCGATGTTTAGGCGCCCGGCGATCGCGATGCAGATGCCGGTCGCCGTCGGCGACTATGTCGATTTCTATTCCTCGCGCGAGCATGCGACCAACGTGGGCTCGCTGTTCCGCGATCCCAAGAATGCGCTGCCGGCCAACTGGCTCCATCTGCCGATCGCCTACCAGGGGCGCGCCAGCTCGCTGATAGCCTCGCCGCGCGAAGTGCGCCGCCCGCGCGGCCAGATTAAACCGAATCCCGAAGTGGCGCCGATATTCGCGCCCTCGGCGCGGCTCGATTTCGAGCTCGAAGTCGGCTTCTTCGTCGGCCTCGGCAACGGCGACGGAGATCCAATCCCGACGGAAACTGCGCACAGGCATATTTTCGGCGCCGTCCTGCTCAACGATTGGAGCGCGCGCGACATTCAACAATGGGAGTATCAGCCGCTCGGTCCGTTCCTCGGCAAGTCGTTCGCAACCTCGATTTCGCCGTGGGTAGTACCGCTCGCCGCGCTCGCACCGTTTCGCGTGCCCGGGCCGGAGCAGAACCCGCCGGTCCTGCCCTACTTGCGCTACACGGGGGAGTGGAACTTCGACATCGAGCTCGAAGTATGGCTCAAGAGCGCCGCGATGGAGACCGCGGTGCGGATTACGGCGACGAATTTTCGCAATCTCTACTGGAACGTGCTCCAACAGCTCGCCCATGCGACGGTCAACGGTGCCCGGATCCGGACCGGCGACCTGTTCGCGTCGGGCACCGTCTCGGGCCTTGAGCTTGGCTCGCTCGGCAGCATGCTCGAGATCTCGCGCAACGGGAAAGAGCCGATCACGCTGCCGGGCGGCGAGCGGCGCGGTTTCCTCGCGGATGGCGATACCGTGACGATGCGCGGATGGTGTCAGGGACGCGGCTATCGGATCGGCTTCGGCGAATGCACGGGCAGGGTTGAACCCTGCACCCGATAAAGCCCCCGCATTGAAGGCGTTCGCGAATGCCAGGGCTATCGACTCTGCGAGCGGCCTCCCAGGTCATGCCTCGACCGCGCGCTCACCTTCGTTCGGGCTTCGCTCGAAATCACGGAAAAATCAGGCGCGCGATCCTAGTCCTTCGGTAAGCCCAAAACCCGTTCGCCGATGATGTTGTGCTGAATCTCGCTCGAGCCGGCAGCGATCGTCAGGGCGCGCGCGCCGATGATTTTCTGACTCCAGCGGCCGTTGTCGATTGCGCCTTGCGAACCGGGCCCCAGCGCGCTGTACGCGCCCAGCATTTCGTCCGCGAACAGCGCGATGCGCAGGTTGATTTCGGTCGCGAGGAGCTTGCCGAATGAACTCTCGGGGCCGGGCTCTTTGCGACCAAGTGAGCTAAGTGCGCGATAGCGGGCCAGCCGGAGCGCGCGCGCCTCGATCGAGAATTGAGCGAGCTTCTGACGGACGTAGGGATGGCGATGCGCGGGTATCCCGGCGAACTCGACGTGCCGGGCGAGATCGATCAACAGGTTCAGGTCGCGCTCGACCGGATGACGCGCGCCGCCCGAGATACGCTCGTACATCAAGGTGGCGATCGATACCCGCCATCCATCGTTGAGTTCACCAACCAGGTTCTCCCGCGGCACGCGCACGTTGTCGTAGAAGACTTCGTTGAAACCGCGTTCACCGGTTATCTGGACGAGCGGGCGGATGGTGATGCCAGGCGAGCGCGTGTCGACCAGCAGGTACGAGATGCCGCGATGTTTGGGCGCGCCGGGGTCGGTACGCACCAGCAGGCATTGGAAGTGCGAGCGATGGGCAACGCTGGTCCACACTTTCTGTCCGTTGACTACGAAATGATCGCCGTCGAGCACTGCGCTGGTCTTGAGCGAGGCGAGGTCGGAGCCGGCGTTCGGTTCCGAATAACCCTGACACCAGATCTCTTCGCCGGTGAGCATTGCGGGCAGGTAACGGCGGCGCTGTTCCTCGGTACCCATCCGGATGATGGTCGGACCGATACGATCGATAGCGACCTGGTTCGCGCCGTACATCGGCAGGCCCAGACGCAGCACTTCATCCTGGTAGATCGAGAGCGTGACCGGGTCGGCCCCTGCACCGCCGTACTCTTTGGGCCAGTGAAGCGCGAGGTAGCCGGCCTGATTGAGCCGCCGATGATATTCCATCAGGCCTTCCCAGGCGGCGTCATCGGTGACGTCGAGGAAGCTTACGCTGTTGCTCGCCAATCCCGTGCGGCCGAAAAGTTCGGTTCGCTGACGTTCGAGGAACGCGCGCAACTCGGCGCGAAATGCCTCCTGCGCGGGTGTCAGGCTGAAGTCCATGGTGATGCCTTCTTTTAGGGACAATGGCAGCGCTTTTCAACGATCGCGGGAGCCTTGATCGAGGACCGGCTTTCGGATGTTAATAAGGCGCGTGATTTTTCGTGCGTGGCCGGCGGCCCCGGCTCGGGGCCGGATCAATTAAATCGGAGCGAATCCAATCGAGATGGCATACAAGACGATCAAAGTACCTTCCGAAGGAGAGAAAATCAGGCTCGGCAGCGGCCAAAAACTCGCAGTCCCGGATCTGCCGGTAATCCCATTCATTGAGGGCGACGGCACTGGCCCGGATATCTGGCGCGCCTCGCAATACGTCTTCGATAACGCGGTCAAGAAGGTATACGGCGGCAAGCGCCGGATCGTATGGATGGAGGTTTTCGCGGGCGAGAAATCCTTCAAGCAGTTCAACACCTGGTTGCCCGACGATACGGTCGAGGCGTTTCGCGATTACCTGGTCGGGATCAAAGGTCCGCTGACGACGCCGGTCGGCGGCGGTATCCGATCGCTCAATGTCGCGTTGCGTCAGTTGCTCGATCTCTATGTCTGCCTGCGACCGGTGCGATGGTTCCAGGGCGTGCCGAGCCCGGTGCGCCATCCGGAGAAACTCGACGTCGTAATCTTCCGCGAGAACACCGAGGACATTTACGCGGGCGTGGAATGGGCCGAGGGCACACCCGAAGTAAAGAAGGTGATCGCGTTCCTACAGAAAGAGATGGGGGTCACCAAGATTCGTTTCCCCGAAACCTCCGGTGTCGGTATCAAGCCGATTTCGCGCGAAGGCTCGGAGCGGCTGATTCGCGCGGCGCTCGAGTATGCGATCGCGCGTAAGCGCAAGAGCCTCACGTTCGTCCACAAGGGGAACATCATGAAGTTCACCGAGGGGGCATTTCGCGATTGGGGCTATGAGCTGGTCAAGCGTGAGTTCAAGGGACGGGCGATCGGATGGGATGACTGCGACGGCAAGCCGCCCGCCGGCCAGTTGCTGGTCAAGGATGCCATTGCCGATATCACCCTCCAACAGGTGCTGACGCGGCCCGAAGAGTTCGATGTCGTGGCGGCGCCGAATCTCAATGGCGATTACCTCTCCGATGCGTTGGCGGCGCAGGTCGGCGGAATCGGAATCGCGCCGGGCGCCAATATCAACTACCTGACCGGCCACGCGATCTTCGAGGCCACTCACGGCACCGCGCCCAAGTACGCGGACCAGGACAAGGTGAATCCCGGCTCGGTGATCCTGTCAGGCGTGCTGATGTTCGAGCATCTGGGATGGCAAGAGGCGGCGGACGCGATCGTGCGCGGGCTCGAGAAATCGATCGCCAACAAGACCGTCACCTATGACTTCGAGCGGCTGATGCCCGGTGCGAAGCTGCTCAAATGCTCGGAGTTCGGCAAAGCAATCGTAGAAAATATGTAAGCGCTGCTGGCGCAGAATTGAAAGTGCGGAACCGCTTCGGTTCCGCGCTAGGCGAAATTCAATAAGCTTCGGTTGAAAAGATGGCACGCAAGAAAATCGCATTTATCGGATCGGGTAACGTCGGCGCGACCTGCGCCTTTCTGTGCTTCCTGGGCCAGCTCGGCGACCTGGTTTTGTACGACATCATCGACGGCTTGCCGCAAGGCAAGGCGCTCGACATGTTCGAGTCGGGTCCGGTGCTGGGCGTTGATATGAACGTCACGGGCACCACAAATATCGCCGATATCGCCGGTGCCGATTGCTGCGTGGTGACCTCGGGATCGCCGCGCAAGCCCGGCATGAGCCGCGACGACCTGCTGAAGATCAACGCCGGCGTGATGAACACGATAGGCGCCGCGATCAAGCAGCACGCGCCCAACGCGCTGGTGATCGTGGTGACTAATCCGCTCGACGCTATGGTCACCCAGGTAAAACGTGCCACCGGCTTTTCGAAACATCGCGTCGTCGGCCAGGCGGGCGTGCTCGATTCGGCGCGTCATCGCACCTTTATCGCCGATGAGCTCAAGGTCGGGGTCGAGAGCGTCGGCGCGATGGTGCTCGGCGGCCATGGCGACGACATGGTGCCGGTGCGCAGCTACACCTCGGTGGGCGGCGTGCCGGTCGAGCGCTATATCAATACCAAGCGTCTCGATGAGATCGAGACCCGCACGCGCAACGGCGGTGGCGAGGTCGTCAACCTCATGAAGACTTCCTCGTATTACGCGGCAGGCGCGGCGGCCTACAAGATGGTCGATGCCTTTATCCACGATCGCAAGGCGATTCTGCCCTGCGCGGCTTATCTCGAAGGTGAGTACGGGGTACGCGGCCTTTACGCCGGCGTGCCGGTGGTGATCGGTGCAGGCGGCGTCGAGCGGGTAATCGAAATCGAACTGACACCAGCCGAGAAGGAAGCGTTCCGGAAATCAGTGGCGCACGTGGGCGAACTGGTCGAAGCGATGGATCGCGTGCTGACCGGCTGAGGCGAAGCAGGGACACGATGAATATCCACGAGTTTCAGGCCAAGCAGGTGCTCGCCCGCTTCGGCGTGCCGGTTCCCAAGGGACACGCCGCGTCGACGCCTGACGAAGCTGCGGCGGTGTTCACCGCGCTGGGGCAGCCGAAGGCGGTTATCAAGGCGCAGATTCATGCCGGCGGCCGCGGCAAAGCAGGCGGCGTCAAGCTGGTGGCGAGCGCGGATGAGGCGCGCCAGTTTGCCGCGAAGATTCTAGGTCAGCCGCTGGTGACTCATCAGACTGGTCCGCAGGGCCGCGTGGTGCGGCGGGTTTATGTCGAAGAGGCCAGCCAGATCGCGCGCGAGCTCTATCTCGGAATGGTGGTCGATCGCAAGGGGGGGGCGGTTTCGATTATCGTCAGCAGCGAAGGCGGGATGGAGATCGAAGAAGTCGCGGCGAAGACCCCCGAGAAAGTTATCAGTGAGCCGATCGATCCGTTGATTGGATTGTGCGCGTTCCAGGCACGCAAGGCTGCCTTCGCGCTGGGGCTGAAGGACAAACAGGTCAATCAATTCGCAGCGCTGGCCGGCGCGCTCTACAATGCTTTCCTGGCGACCGACGCGTCGCTGATCGAAATAAATCCGCTGGTAGTGACTGCGGATGGAAAGGTAATCTGCCTGGACGCGAAGATGTCGTTCGACGACAACGGCCTGTTTCGCCATCCCGAGATTCGCGAGCTGCGCGATCCTCATGAAGAGGACCCCGCCGAGATTGAGGCCTCGAAGTACGATCTGAACTACGTCCACCTCGATGGCAATATCGGCTGCATGGTGAACGGCGCGGGTCTGGCGATGGCGACCATGGATATCGTGCAGCAGGCCGGTGCCGCGCCGGCCAATTTTCTCGACGTCGGCGGCGGTGCCAACGCGGAGAAGGTCGCGGCGGCGTTCCGGATACTGCTGGCCGACGAGCGCGTTAAAGCGGTGCTGATCAATATCTTCGGCGGCATCATGCGTTGCGATGTGCTGGCTGAAGGCGTGGTCGAGGCCGCGCGCCAGGTCAAACTTAGTTTGCCGCTGGTGGTGCGGATGGAAGGCACCAACGTGGAGCGGGGCAAGCAGATCCTGAAGGACTCGGGCATCAAGGTGATTACAGGAGCCGACATGGCCGACGCGGCAGGCCGCGTGGTCGAGGCGATTGGCGGGCGGGGCGCAAAGCAATGAGTATCCTGGTCGACAAGAACACCCGGGTGCTGACGCAGGGCATCACCGGCGCCACCGGCCAGTTCCATACCCGCGCCGGCCGCGAGTATGGCACGCAGATGGTAGCCGGGGTGGTCCCCGGCAAGGGCGGTACCGACTTCGAGGGTATCCCGATTTTCGATACGGTCGAGGCGGCGCGGCGCGCCACCGGCTGCAATGCGACGGTGATCTACGTGCCGCCGCCGTTTGCCGCCGACGCGATACTCGAGGCGATCGCAGCCGGAATCGAACTAGTAATCTGTATTACCGAAGGCGTTCCGGTACTCGACATGGTGCGCGTCAAGCATTATCTGCGCGGCAGCCATAGCCGGCTAATCGGACCCAACTGCCCCGGCGTAATCACGCCCGGACAATGCAAGATCGGAATCATGCCGGGGTACATCCACAAGCCCGGCCATGTCGGCGTGGTCTCGCGTTCGGGGACGCTCACCTACGAGGCGGTTCATCAGCTCACTCAACTCGGTATCGGGCAATCGACCTGCGTCGGAATCGGCGGCGATCCGATCGTCGGCACCAGCCATATCGAGGTGCTCGAGCTTTTCAACCGCGATCCGGATACCCACGGGGTCATATTGATCGGCGAGATCGGCGGCACGGCCGAGGAAGAGGCCGGCGAATACATCAAGCAGAACTTTAAAAAGCCGGTAGTCGCATTTATCGCCGGCCAGACCGCGCCCAAGGGGCGCCGGATGGGCCATGCCGGCGCGATTATCGCCGGTGGGCACGGTGGCGCGGCCGACAAAATCGCGGCTCTCACGGCGGCGGGAATTACGGTTGCGATAAGCCCGGCCGAGATGGGCGTGACGATGAAACGCGTGCTCGGCAAGGCGGCGTAGATGGCTATCGAAAGAACCCTCGCGATCATCAAGCCCGACGCGGTCCGACGCGGCTTCGTCGGCGATATCCTGAAGCAGATTCAGGCCGCAGGTCTCGCGATACGCGGACTCAGGATGATACGGCTGGCGACGCCGCAGGCCGAGTCATTCTACGAGGTCCATCGGGCACGGCCGTTCTACGCCTCGCTCTGCGCCTATATGTCGTCGGGACCGGTGGTGATAGCGGTGCTGGAAGGGGAGGGCGCGATCGCGCGCTGGCGGGACCTGATGGGGGCGACCGATCCGGCCAAAGCGGCGGTGGGAACGATTCGCAAGCAATTCGGAATCGATGTCGAGCAGAACGCGGTGCATGGCTCAGACGCGCCGGAGACTGCGGCCCACGAAATTCCCTTCTTTTTCAGCGGGCGGGAAATCCTCTGAAGCTAAGTGTACGCGCTGGCGTTCATCGACGCTCTGTTCGAGGCGCACGAAGTCAGCGATTGGATCAATCTCACCGCAATCAAACTGCTGATCCATCACACCAGTGCGGTCATCGTGGCCGTGGTGATGTTCTGGCTGGTCGGTTTCGTGGTGCAGCGCCTGCTGCCCGAGGGGTTGATCAGGCATTGCGTCCTGTTGCTCGATGAATTCGTTCTCCTCTGCCTGTTCATCTACTTCGCCTACGAACTGCTGACTTACCTGTAAAGAGCCGGGGGCGGCTCGTTCGCAGCCCTCGATTTTCGATTACAATGAATGCCTGTGACTTCAAGCGCCGAAAATCCGATGCCGCACCGCGCTGACGCCGAGCGGCGCGAGCTTCGCGACCTGTTGCTCGAGGAGCTTGAAGAAATCGTGACCGCCGCCGGCGAGCGCAAATTTAGAGCCCGTCAGATAATGGCATGGCTCTGGACGCGGGCGGCCGAATCCTTCGACACGATGGGTGACGTGCCGGCCGCACTGCGCCGGCGCCTCGCTGCGCAATTCTCGCTCGCGACACCGCGCGCGAGCGCCGCCCGTTCCATCGACGGCACCCGCAAGCTGCTGGTCGCGCTGGCCGACGGCGAGGCGATCGAGAGCGTGCTCATTCCGGCCCGAAGGCGCCTCACGCTCTGCCTGTCGAGCCAAGTCGGATGCGCGATGGGTTGCGAGTTCTGCGCCACCGCTCGCATGGGGCTCCACCGCAACCTGATGGCGGCCGAGATGGCCGGACAGGTGATCGCGGCGCGCGGCGAGCTTGCGCCAGATGAGAAGCTGACGAATTTCGTCTTTATGGGCATGGGCGAGCCGCTGGCGAACTACCCGCAGCTCGCGCGCACGCTGCGCATCATGACTGCGCCGTGGGGCCTGGGCATCTCGCCGCGGCGCATCACGGTCTCGACCGTCGGCCTGATTCCTGGAATGGAGCGGTTGCTGGCGGAATTTCAAGTGAACCTCGCAGTTTCGCTCCACGCCACGACCGATGAAACGCGCGGTCGGATCGTGCCGGTCAATCGGCGTTTCCCGCTCGCCGAGCTGATCGAGACCTGCCGGCGCCTGCCGATCGCGCGCCGCAACCGCATCACCTTCGAGTATGTGATGCTGGACGGTATCAACGATTCGGATGATGACGCGCAGCGCCTGGTCAAGTTGATGCGCTCGCTGCGGGCCAAGGTAAATCTGCTATTCTTCAACCCGTTTGCTGGGTCGCAATTTCGTCCCAGCCCGCGCCCCCGAGTTGAGGACTTTCTTGAGGTTGTGCGGCAAGGTAACTTGACCGCAACCCTGCGCGAAAGCCGTGGCCGCGATATTGCCGCCGCGTGCGGACAGCTTTATGCCGAACGCGCGGGCCTTGAGAGAAGACGGGTTTCCCGGCTCGATAAGGGATCGCCGGTGGAGGTTTCATAGTGCGGCGTGCGCGGAAGAGATTTTAGATGGCGACAAAGAGACTGGGCGTAATCGGCGGGAGCGGCTTCTACCAGATGAAAGGGCTCGAGGGCGTCGAGCAGATCGAGCTCGACACGCCGTTCGGCCGGCCCTCCGATCCCTATTTTCGGGGCCGGCTCGGCGACGTCGAGGTGATCTTCCTCGCCCGTCACGGTCGCGGCCATCGCCTGCTGCCGAGCGAAATCAACTACCGAGCGAATATTTTCGGGCTCAAGCAACTCGGCGCAGAATATCTGGTTTCAATTAGCTCAGCCGGCAGCATGCGCGAGGACTTGGCGCCGGGCGACCTAGTGGTGCCCGATCAGTTTATCGACCGCACCTTTCGGCGCCCGTCGAGCTTTTTCGGCAACGGCATCGTCGCGCACGTCTCGCTGGCCGATCCGGTGTGCGAGCCGCTAAGCCACGCATTAGTCACCGCCACGCGAACCACTGGCGCCAAAGTCAAACAAGGCGGCACTTACCTTTGCATCGAGGGGCCGCAGTTCTCGAGCCGCGCTGAGTCGAATCTGTTCCGCACCTGGGGCGTCGACGTTATCAGCATGACGGCGATGCAGGAGGCGCGCTTGGCGCGCGAGGCCGAGATCTGCTTCGCAACCCTGGTGCTGGTGACCGACTACGATTGCTGGCATCAGAGTGTCGCCGCGGTCGACATCGCGGAGATTTTGCGCGTCATGAAGCTCAACGTCGAGATGGCGCAGAATGCGATCGTGAGCCTGGCCGGCAAGCTGTCCGGGCTCGGCCGCGAATGTCGATGTCCGCGGGCGCTGGAGGGTGCGATTATCACCGACCCGGCGGTGATTCCGCCCAAGACCGCCGCCGATCTCGATCTGATCGCCGGCAAGTATCTCAGGCGCCGCTGAAACGCGCGCAAGGAGGGAGGACGTCAGGATGAGCATCGTGGTAGTCGGCAGTATCGGTTACGACACGGTCGAGACTCAAGGCGGACGGGTGGACCAGGCGCTGGGCGGATCGGCGAGCTACTTTTCGGTGGCGGCGCGGTTTTTCTCACCGGTCAGCATGGTCGCGGTGGTCGGTAAGGACTTCCGGGACGAGCATTTGAAATTCTTCGCCGAGCGCGGCGTCGACATCCGCGGGCTGGTGCAGCGCGACGGCGAGACCTTCCGCTGGCACGGCCGTTATCATGAAGACATGAACCAGCGCGACACGGTGCATCTGGCGCTCAACGTTTTTGCCGATTTCATGCCCGACCTGCTGCCCGATCAGTGCCGCGCCGACTTCCTGTTTCTGGCCAACATCTCGCCGCAACTGCAGCAGCGCGTGTTGTCGCAGATGAAGAATCCCAAGGTGGTCGCCGCCGACACCATGGATTACTGGATCGATACCGAACGCGCCGCTCTGCTCAAGATGCTGGCGCGGGTCGATATCCTGACGCTCAACGACCAGGAAGCGCGGCTGCTCGCGCAGGAGCACAACCTGGTCAAGGCGGGCCGCGCGATCCTCAAGATGGGACCCAATACCGTGCTGGTTAAACGCGGCGAGTACGGCGTGTTGCAGTTCAGCCCGGACTCGATGTTCGCGGTGCCGGCCTACCCGCTCGAAGAAGTGATCGATCCGACCGGCGCTGGTGATACTTTCGCCGGCGGTTTCATGGGCTATATCGCGCGCAGCGGCAAAATTACCGAATCGGTGCTGCGCACCGCGGTGGTTTACGGCAGTGTGATGGGCTCGTTTGTGGTTGAGCGTTTTTCGCTCGATCGGCTGGCCGACCTGAGCTGGGAAGAGATCGATGCGCGCTATCGCGCCTTTATCGAGCTGACCGATTCGCATCATACTCGATGGATCTCTCAGTAGTGATTCCGCTCTACAACGAGCGGGACAACCTGGCACCGCTGCAGCGCGAACTCGAGGCGGTGCTTGGCCCCCTTGGTCGTTCCTACGAGTTGCTGTTCGTCGATGACGGCAGCACCGATGGGAGTATCGAGGAACTGCGCCGGCTGAAAGCCGCCGATACCCACGTCCGCGTCATCCGACTGGCGCGCAATTCCGGACAAACTGCGGCGCTGGCCTGCGGCCTTCAGCACGCGACGGGCGACTGCGTGGTTGCGGTCGACGGCGACGGCGAGAACGATCCAGCCGATATACCGCGCCTGCTGGCGAAGCTCGAGGAAGGCTATGACCTGGTCAGCGGCTGGCGCATCGCGCGTTGGCAGGATTCGCGATTGTTGAGGCGCTGGCCGTCGATTATCGCCAATCGGCTCATCTCGCGCTTTACCGGCGTCGAGCTGCACGACTACGGCTGCACGCTCAAAGCCTATCGCGGGGCGCTGGCGCGCCAATTGATGCTGTACGGCGAGATGCATCGCTTCGTACCGGCGATCGCGGCTGAACTCGGCGCGCAGATCGCTGAGGTTGAGGTCGGGTTTCGGCCGCGCCGGTGGGGGCATTCGAAATATGGCGCAGGCCGTATCTTGCGCACCTGCCTCGACCTGATCACGGTGCGCTTCCTGTCCGGCTATTCGACGCGTCCGATCCAGGTTTTCGGTACGATCGGGATCGTGCTGGCGATGCTCGGCGCGCTATGGACCGGCGTGCTGGTATTCGAGAAAACGATCCTCGGCCATCCACTGGCCGCGCGCCCGGCCCTGCTGCTGGCGGTTTTGCTGCTGGTGGTTGGCGTGCAGTTCGTCAGTCTCGGACTGTTGGGCGAGATGCTGACGCGAACCTACCACGAGGCGCAACACAAACCGATCTACGTGATCAAGGAAGAATTCTAGTCTGATAAAGGATTTACCCGGATGAACATTGCGGTTGTAGGGACAGGCTATGTCGGGCTGGTGAGCGGCACCTGCTTCGCGGAGAGCGGTAACGAAGTGATCTGCGTCGATATCGACGCGAATCGAATTGCGCAACTCAAAGCAGGGAAGATTCCCATCTACGAGCCCGGCCTGGAGGAGCTGATCCGGCGCAACGTCAACGAGGGACGCCTTCATTTCACCACCGACCTCGACGATGCGGTGCGCCAATCGCTCGTTTCCTTTATCGCGGTCGGCACGCCGATGGGTGCGAACGGTGCCGCTGACCTGAACGGCGTCCTAATCGCAGCCGAGGCGGTGCTGAAAGCGACCAACGGTTATCATGTGCTGGCGGTCAAGAGCACGGTGCCGGTCGGCACCAACGATAAGCTGCGGGCGCTCGCCGCGCGCCTCGCGATCGATCGGGTGGAAATCTGCTCATGCCCAGAGTTTCTGAAAGAGGGTTCGGCGATCGAGGACTTCATGCGGCCCGACCGCGTGATTATCGGCAGTTCGAGCGAGCGCTCGACCGCGGTCCTGCGCGAACTGCATGCCAGCTTCGTGCGTACCGACAATCCGATCCTCGTGATGCATCCGCGCTCCGCGGAGCTGGCGAAGTACGCCTGCAACGCGATGCTGGCCGTGCGGATCTCGTTTATCAATGACATGGCGAATCTGTGCGAAGCCGTAGGCGCGGAAATCAACGAAGTGCGGCGCGGACTGGGCTCCGACCGGCGCATCGGCTCTCAGTTTCTGTTTCCGGGCGTCGGCTACGGCGGATCATGTTTTCCCAAGGACGTGCAAGCGCTGGTGCATACCGCCGGCGAGCATCGGCTCGACTTCGGCCTGCTGCGCGCCGCCGAAGAGGTCAACGATCGCCAAAAGCATCTGCTGGCCACGCGCGTCAAGCAGCATTTCGGCGACAATCTCTCCGGACGGACCTTTGCGGTCTGGGGGCTGGCCTTTAAGCCGCGTACCGACGATATGCGCGAGGCGCCGTCAGTTGTCGTGATCGAGGAGCTGCTCAAAGCCGGGGCGCGAGTCCAGGTTCACGACCCGGAAGCGCTTGACAATGCGCGCAAGTTTTTCGGCGAGCGTGTAAGCTATCATCGGATCAACTACGAGGCGCTCAAAGGGGCGGACGCGCTGCTGATCCTGACCGAGTGGAACGAGTTCCGCCATCCCAATTTCCAACGTATCCGCACGGAATTGAAACAGGCAGTGATCTTCGATGGCCGCAACCTCTACGATCCGCCCCTGATGAAGGCGCTCGAGTTTCAGTACTTCTCGATCGGGCGCCAGGCGGTCTAGGAAAAATTCGATGCGTATCCTGGTGACGGGCGGGGCAGGCTTTATCGGTTCACATACGGTCGACGCGCTGGTGCGCGAGGGGCACGACCTCGCGGTACTCGACAATCTGTCGGCCGGCCGGCGCGAGCAGGTCAATCCGGCAGCGCGATTCTTCAACGCCGATCTGCGCGACGCCGGCGCGATCAACGACATCGTCGGCCGCGAGCGGCCTGAGGCGATCTATCATTTTGCGGCGCAGATGGACGTGCGGCGCTCGGTCGCTGAACCGGCGTTCGACGCGTCGGTCAATCTGGTCGGGTTTCTGAACCTGATCGAGGCCGGCCGGCGCAGCGGCTTGCGCCGCGTGGTCTTCTCCTCGACCGGCGGAGCGATCTACGGCGAGCAGGAGGTTTTTCCCTGCACCGAGGACCATCCGGTGCGGCCGGTGAGTCCTTACGGTGTGGCTAAGCTCGCCACCGAAAAGTATCTGTTTTTCTATCGTGCCGAGTACGGCCTGGAGTACCTAGCATTGCGCTACGCCAACGTCTATGGACCGCGCCAGGATCCACATGGCGAGGCGGGAGTGGTGGCGATCTTTTGCGGGCGATTGCTGGCCGGGCAGCAGGTCACGATCTTCGGCGACGGCGAGCAGACCCGCGACTATCTTTTTGTCGGCGATATAGTGCGCGCGAATTTGGCGGCGCTGCATTGCAAAACCAGCGGCGAGTTCAATATCGGGACCGGAATCGAAACCAGCGTCAACCGGCTGTACCAGGAACTGGCGGCGGCCGCCGGTGTCGATCGCCAAGCCGTGCATGCGCCGCGCCGTGCGGGCGAGCAGCGCCGCTCGGTAATCTCGCCGGGGCGCGCCGCCGAGCATCTGCGCTGGCACCCTGAGGTCCCTCTCTCTGAAGGCCTGCGTGCAACCTTCGCATTCTTTAAAGAGCGCGCCGCGGCCGGCAGTTGAAGCGGTTCTGGCATGACCGACCCCCGGTTGATTCGCAACTTCTCGATTATCGCTCATATCGATCACGGCAAGTCCACGCTTGCCGATCGACTTTTGGAGCGCACCGGCGCGCTCAGTAAACGCGAGCTGAAAGAGCAGTTCCTGGATTCGATGGAGCTCGAGCGCGAACGCGGCATTACCATCAAGGCACGCTCGGTACGAATCAACTACACGGCTGACGACGGCAAAACCTACATCCTGAATCTTATCGATACTCCCGGCCACGTCGATTTCGCCTACGAGGTCTCGCGCAGTTTAGCGGCCTGCGAAGGCGCCCTCCTGGTGGTCGACGCGAGCCAGGGAGTCGAAGCTCAGACTCTCGCCAATGTCTACCTGGCGCTCGACCATGGCCTCGAAATTGTGCCGGTTATCAATAAGATCGATTTGCCGGGCGCCGATGTCGAGCGCACCCGCCGTCAGATCGAGGAGCTGATCGGACTCGATGCCAGCAACGCCATCCTGACCAGCGCCAAGGAAGGGATCGGAATCGATGAGGTGCTTGAGGCGATCGTGACCCGGATGCCGCCGCCGCGCGTAGAGCCGGCAGTCGCGCCGCGGGCTCTGATTTTCGATAGCTGGTACGACCCCTACGAAGGCGTGATCGGCCTGGCGCGGGTCTTTGACGGCGAGTTCCGCAGTGGCATGAAGGTCCGGCTGATGGCGACCGGCAAGGACGGCGAAGTGATGCGGCTCGGCCATTTCACGCCCCATGATCAGGCGGTCGAATCGCTGGGCCCGGGCGAGGTCGGTTATATCGTTGCCGGCGTGAGGACGGTCGCCGATATGCGGGTCGGCGATACCCTGACCGATGCTGAGCATCCGGCCGCGCAGGCGCTGGCGGGCTTCAAGGAGCTCAAGCCGATGGTCTTCGCGGGTCTCTATCCTTCGGAGGCCAACCAGTACGGCGCGCTGCGCGACGCGATCGAAAAGCTCAGGCTTAACGATGCGAGCCTGGTCTTTGAGCCGGAAACCTCCCAGGCACTGGGCTTTGGTTTTCGCGCCGGCTTTCTAGGCCTGCTGCACATGGAAATCGCGCAGGAACGGTTGGAGCGCGAGTTCGGGCTCAACCTGGTGGTCACTGCGCCGACCGTCGCTTACCGGGTCATCAACGCCGCCGGAGAGACCTCGACGGTCGATAATCCCTCACGTCTTCCCGATGAATCGGTAATTACGACGATCGAAGAGCCCTTCATCATGGCCTCGATTTATGTGCCGGACGAGTACGTCGGCGCCATCATGACGCTGTGTGAGGAACGCCGCGGCACCCAGCGCGATCTCAAATATGTCGGCCTAAATCGCGTCATCCTGCACTACGAGCTGCCGCTGGCTGAGGTCGTGTTCGATTTTTATGACCGCCTGAAGTCGGTAAGCCGCGGCTATGCGTCGCTTGACTACGACTTTCTGGACTTTCGCGCCGGTCCTCTGGTTAAATTGGACGTACGCATCAACGGCGACATTGTGGACGCGCTTTCGATAATCGTGCACCGTGACAAGGCGTACGAACGCGGCCGCTCGCTGTGCGAAAAGATGCGCGAGGTTATTCCGCGGCAAATGTTCGAGGTAGCCATCCAG
>DATJRJ010000255.1:0-3085 GCA_035504735.1 Binataceae bacterium (SeqCode) | reverse complement strand
CGCACGCAATCGCCGGCTCGGCGAGCTGGCGCGGCTGGTCGGACGATTGAAGCACGAGGCGCGCGCCGTCAAGCACAAGCTGCTCGAACGCGGCGTGGCCGAGGCCTACGATATCGAACGCGGCAACGAGCTCGGCCGCCTGATCCCTTCCGAGCTGGTCGCGCTGCATCATCCGGGCCTCGCGCGCGACTTCGGGCGGCGCCTGATCGAGGGCGAGCTGGTGCAATATCGGCTGCGCGACGATCAGCAGAAGGGGCGCGGCCCGATGGTGGTATGTATCGACGTGAGCTCCTCGATGCAGGGCGACAAGGAGCTGTGGGCCAAGGCGGTGAGCCTGACGCTGATGGACATCGCGCGGCGCCAGCGCCGGCTGTTTCGCGCCGTGCTGTTTTCGTCGGGCGACGAAAGCCTCAAGGTGCTCGATCTCAATCGCGAGCGGCGCTATCAGCCCGAGCTCAAGAAGGTGCTCGAAATGGCCGAGTACTTCCCGGGCGGCGGCACCGACTTCGAGCGGCCGCTCACCCAGGCGCTCGCCCTGATCGAGCATAAGAAACTCAAGCGCGGCGATATCGTGATCATCACCGACGGCGAGTCGCAGGTCAGCCCCGAGTTCCTGCGCCATCTGCGCGAGCGCAAGGACGAGCTGGGCTTTTCGATTTTCGCGGTGCTGGTCGATCTCGGCTCGAGCGAGCTTTCGACGCTGGCGCAATTCAGCGATCGCGTGACCTCGGTCAAGAAGCTTACCACCGACACCGCGCGCGACATCTTTTTGAAGATGCAGGCCTGAGCGTGGCCGAGCTCTACTTCAATCCGTGGGACCCGGCGTTTCGCGCCGATCCGTATCCCGCTTATCGGGCGTTGGTCGAAGGACCGCCGCGCCTGATGAACTTTGCCGGCCCGATTGCGCTGATTGCGCGCTATGCCGACGTCGATGCGGTGTTGCGCGATAACGAGCGCTTCTCGGCCGTGCGTCCGCCCAATCTGCCGCTCGCGCGCCGCGGTCCATTCGCCGGCGCCGCCACGATGCTGACCTCGGATCCGCCCGTCCATACGCGGCTGCGCCGGCTTATCAGCCGCGAGTTTACGCGGCGCCGAATCAACGATCTCGAGCCGCGTATCCGCTCGATCATGGCCGCGCTGCTCGACACGATCGCGGCGCGCGGCGCGGCCGAGTTCGACTTGATGGCCGCGGTCGCCAATACGCTGCCGGTGATGGTGATCGCCGAATTGCTCGGCGTGCCGTCCACGAATTACGCGGTCTTCAAGCAATGGTCGGACGCTGTAGTGGCGGGCTCCGCGCGCACTCAGCCGTGGCAGGAACCGCCGGCCGAATTTCTCGACGCGGTCGGCGCGCTGCGCGGTTACTTCGCCGGACAGATCGAAGCGCGCCGCGCCGCTCCGGGCCCCGATCTGATAAGCGCTCTCGTCGCCGCTCACGACGACGCCGAGGCGCTCAGCGCCAACGAGCTGCTGGCGTTCGTCGTGCTCTTGCTGCTGGCGGGCAACGAAACTACCACCAATCTGATCGGCAACGGGATGCTCGCGCTGGGACGCCATCCGGAACAACTCGACCTGCTGCGCCGCGAGCCGACGCTGATCGCGGACGCGGTCGAGGAAATCATCCGCTATGATGGCCCGGTGCAGGCCACCGCACGCTTCGCAACCGTGGCAGTTAATCTCGACGGTACCGAGATTCCCGCCGGCGCTCCCGCCTTCGTGCTGATCGCGGCGGCGAATCGCGATCCGGCCAAATTCCCCGCGCCGGAAAAATTCGATATCACCCGTCGTCCCAACGAGCATCTGGCCTTCGGCACCGGGATTCACTTCTGCCTCGGCGCGCCGCTGGCGCGTCTGGAAGGTGCCGTCGCGATCGATGCGATATTGGAGCGCTTTCCGCGCCTGCGCCTGGCCGATCCCGCCGCACCGCGGATCTACAAGGGCTCGTTCTTTCTGCGCGGCCTAAGCGAGCTGAAGATGAGAATCGACTGATTCCCTGAGTGCGCCGAAATATCTCCTCGCGTTGCCCATTCGATTTCGTAGCGTCCGCGTTTCCGAGATCGTCACGTCGTTCAGGATGGACGGAAGGCGCAGCCTCCGCTCAGGACGACGCAACGGGCGGGTTTTGAGCATACCCCATCGCGTTCGCGATAACCCGGAAATCGCGCTCCGAAATTTCGACCAGGCCGCGGCGGAAAATCTGCCCCCAGCTTTTCTGGTCGGCGATAAAGCTCAGCCGCTCGAGTAGCGGTTTGATCGGCGCCTCGTGCGATGCGACGAAGCGCAGGTCACGCCGGGTCGGAACGAATCCCGGACTCATCGCGACCGTGTAGGGCTCGCCGGGCAGCACTTCACCCAAGGCGGTGAAGGCCTGCAGCGGAGCGCCATCGGGATAGCTGATGCACGGAGAGTAATAGACGATCCAATCGCCGGGACTAAGCCGCCGAATCGGTGCCGCCTTGCCATGGCCGAGCTGACAGAAGCCGCCCGCTGCACCAATCATCACATGGTCGCGCGAGGCGACCCCAATCCAGTAGCGCATCGATGCTGCGCGCGATCCGCAAATCTCAGGCGGCGAGTGAGAGCACGCCGAGGTCCGCGTACCACGACTCGGTGCGATCGTTGAGCAATCCCAACTGGCGCAGGCACGGAATCAGCGTGTCGACAAACAGCATCGAGTTGAACTGCTTTTCAAGCTCACGCTCGGCATCCTTCCACGACGGGTTGCCGTTCATCTCGAGGCGCAACTGGTCCATCGGAATTCCCATCTCGTCGAAGACCATGCTGTAGGAGAGGAAGCCGTCGCGCGGCACGCCGTCCTCGACCTTGGTGATGGTCATATCGCAGGCGGCGAAGGCGAATTCCTCGAGCGACTTTTTGTCCTGATGGCCGAGCTTGCGCACCGCGTCCCGCAACGCCAGCATCCCGAAGCCGACGTGGCGCGATTCGTCCTTCATGATGTATTCGAGCAGCTCCTTCAGCAGCTCGTCGCCGGTCTGCGCGTGCATGAAACGGAAGGCGGCGATGGCAAGACCCTCGGTGATAATCTGCATCCCGGTGTACTTGGGTTCCCAGCGCTCGTGCTCCA
>DATJRJ010000254.1:0-4020 GCA_035504735.1 Binataceae bacterium (SeqCode) | reverse complement strand
AAGACGGAAACATCTTCTTCTTCGATGTCGGCATCGGTTTCGTCGGGCACGGCACCAGCGGCGAGTTTGGCAAGCTGGGGCAGCTTGCCATCGCCTGTACCGGCCGCGACGAGGCGTACGCCGGGTAGCTTGGCCTTCAGGCTATTGATCAAATCGATATAGCGATCTCCGACGAGCAGCACCTTAGTGCCCGCCGTGTTGATCATGTACTCAAGCTCCGCTTCTTTGGCGCGGTAATTGAGCGGCAAAAACGTCAGGCCGGCTTTAGCCGCTGCATAGTAGGCTCCAACATAGAAATGTGAGTTGGTGTCCAGTATCGCTACCACGTCACGTTGCTTCAGACCGAAACTTTTGAAGACAGTGCTAAGGCGTGCCACCAGATCGTTCAACGCGGAATAGGTCAGGCGATTCTCGCCGAAAACGAGCACTTCCTGATCGGGCACGATCGAGCCCGGTATGCTGATAAAGTTGATAGTGTTCACAGGTCAAGTTACCTCCTGCGCGGCCTGATGCGCATGGCGGGTTAATCATCCGCCAAATAAATTCTGTGCAGACGCTCGGCCAACCGGCTTTCGAGATCCAAACCGTCCGCGAGCGGCAACTCAAGCCCTTCCCACACCGCCAGCTTGGCGGCTGCCACAGCGGCGCGCGGTAAACGTCCAAGCCTGACAGCGAGAGCGTGAGCCGAGCGTTCGAGCGATCGGTTCGGAACGACTTCGGCGACCAAACCTATAGATAAAGCCTTGCGGGCGTCAATCCAACGGCCAGTAATACAGAGGTCGAGTGCCCACCCGAGGCGCAGACGGCGGGTGGCAGTTTGCGTTCCCGCTACGCCGGGAATCATGCCGAGTCCAGTTTCGGGAAGACAGAAACGCGTGTCGCGTGCAGCAACGGCGATGTCACATAAGAGGGCCATTTCGAGGCCGCCACCGACAGTAAAGCCGTGAACGGCAGCCACAGTCGGAATCGCCAAGCCGCGTAGCCGGCCCCAGACATCACGGCGAAAGCGAATCCAGCGCGCAGCAAGCGGAGACGGCGCCTGCCCGAATTCGCTGACATCACCGCCAGTCGAAAACGCGGGTCCGGCTCCCGTCAGGACCATCGCACGAATTTCGGGGTCCTCATGGATTGCGCTCAGCACCTGATACAGGTCGTCGCGCATCGCGACATTATACGCGTTGTACCGATCGGGCCGGTTCAGCGTTACCCATGCCACCGTACCGCGCTTTGCATACAGCACCGTGCTGAAGCCGGCGGCTTCAGCAATCCTTTGCGATGGCGACTTCATTCCTCATCCGGCCATAGGTCCCTTGATGAGAAATGTAGCCGGAATCAGCGGGAAAACAAGTAATTATTAGCGTCCGCGGCCAGCATCCGAACGATGGATACCGGCGGCCAGTCCTCGCTCATAGATAGTCCGGCCCCCGACCACGGTCATATCGACAGCTAATGTACGCAGAGCAGCCGGATCGAGTTTGGCCGGATCAGCGGGAAGGACGATGAGATCGGCCAGACGTCCCTCTTCAATTACTCCGGCGTCGAGCCGGCTGGCTTCTGCGGCGGAACGGGTAAAGAGATCAAAGGCCTGAGTCGTTGTCAGGCGTTCCTCAGGGGCTAACACCGCACCGTCCTTGGACGTGCGCGTAATCGCTGCGGCTATCGCGGCGAGTGGACGAGCTGGCGTTACCGGCGCGTCGGTAGCAGCGGCGAGCTTGACCCCGGCAGCTATCAGGCTACGCGCAGGGTAGGTATAGGGAATCAACCCTGGTTCGGCTGCGTACTTGGCGCCGCGGTAGTGGACAAAACCTGGATTCGTGACGACCCAAACGCCAAGTTGTGCGATACGCTCTGGGTAATCGGGCGGGATTACCCCACCATGCTCGATACGGGCGATTGGATGAGGTCCAGGTAATTCACCGGCAATTTGCCGGGCGTTCGCAATCGCCTGCAGCGCGCCTTCCAACTCCTCAACCTCCGTTGCATGGAAAGCGCAGTCGAGGTGTTGCGTAAACGCCCGCGCGACTTCATGAGCGAGTTCGTCCGGTTGCCGTTCTGCAACACCGGTGAATTTTACGCCGGCTAATTGGAGGCCGGGTGTGGCGGCGGCGTTCCGCGTTTCGTTAACCTCGTCGAAGGGACGGCGCCCGACCATCACATTGACGCGCTGGCCGATCGTGCGCGCGGCGAGCAGGCGGGCGAAAGTGACAACATCTTCGGGGCCGTTGCGGAACGTTGCGTCAGTGAAGGCCGTAACGCCTGAGGCGGCCAATTCTTTACTGAAATTACGAACGCGGCCCTCGAGTTCAGCGGAGGTTACGAAAGGCAGCATCCGCGAAAGCCATTGTTCCATCCCAACGACCAAGCCGGTGAGGCGCCCGGACGAATCGCGTTCGAGCCATGCGCCGTCGGGGGGAACAAAACTTTCTCGTTCGAGGCCCAATTGGGCAATCGCGCGCGAATTCAGCCATGAGCCGTGCAACGTCTGATGGCGCAGGCGCAGGGGGTTGCGAGCGACGGCGCGGTCGAGTTCATCCCGGCCAGGGCCGCGGGCTTCGCGCATCAGCGCTTCGTCGCAGCCAAAGGCCCGCAGCCAATTACCGGCCGGCGTCCGTCCCGCGGCGACGCGGAGGTCAGCAAGCAGGTCCTCGATGCTCCGGCAGCGGGTAACGTCCACACCGGTCGCGACCGCTGCGGCTTCCATAAAGTGAAGGTGGCAGTCGATAAAACCCGGAGCAACTGTACGACCAGCTAGCCGAACCATTCGGGTTTTTTGGCCGACCAGCCCTTTGAGGTCAGTGAAACTTCCGTGAGCGATAATCCGATCAGAAGCGACAGCGACGGTATCGCTGTCAGGATGACCGAAAACATTACCGCCATGTAAAACGAGGTCAGCTTTTTCGAGAGCTATCACCAGCTACCCCACTCATCCCCTGTAGCTCCCCTCAGCCCCGACGGCGCATTGTCCAGCCACCCCCCCAGTGCGGACGCCACGCATGAGCCGAAGGCGTCAGTCGGAAGATGGAAGCGGTTTCGCTTCCTTGATCTTCATTTCTCCTTCGCAACACTCAAGCCCGCTAGATCCAGCCCCGGCCTTATTACAGAGGACTTCAGTGCCGCAGGTTTCACACATGTATCGTTTACCAAGTACGTTCGCCATTATTAACCAACTCCCTAGGATCCGAAGACCGGCTCTGCCGGCCAACTGAATCGTTATAACTTAGAACCAGCAGCAATTATTGCAAGCCCCGAAGGTACGCGGGCCAAGTACAGAGTGATCACCGCACAACCGCTCGAAAGCCATGCTCACCGTCGCGAATCATCAGCGCTGTGCCGCTCTCCCACGCGCTATGATGAAGAATTCCGAGGCCGATAATGCCAAAACGAGCCGATCGTAGCACGCTTGTCAAGCGCCCGACCTCTTTGCCGTCGAGGAAAACCGAGGAGCCGGATGGCGGCACGTCGTTGCCATCGATCATCAGGCTGCAAAGGCGCTTTTTTATACCCCCGCGGGCCGTGGCTCTCTCAACCGTTTCCTGCCCAATATAACATCCTTTGTTGAACGAAATTGCGCGGTCCAGGCACGCTTCGAGCACGAGGGTTTTGTCCGTAGTGTCGACCCCGACCCGAGCAAGACTGTTTTCGAGACGCAGCAATTCAAGTGCCGAAGGCTCGATCATCTCCGTACCGGCCGAGGAATGAAGCAGTGTCACGATAAGATTGGAAGCAGTTGGAGCCTTCGCGAGTATTGTGTATGCGGGGACACCAAAGCGCGGAATCGATGCGATTAGTGACGAATCGGCAGAAAAATGGCGCCATTCTTTTAGCGCTTTGACAGGCTCAGCATCAATTGCCGCGACCACCTTAACTGCGGCGGGGCCCTCGACATCGATTATCGCCATACTATCGAGTTCGTCGAATTCAACATCGTCGGCCACCAGGAATTTCTCCAGATGGGCGCGTGCTTGCGGCCACAGCGAACGCTCAATTTCGATTAACAGCTCATCCTCGGTGGCATAGACG
>DATJRJ010000253.1:0-9342 GCA_035504735.1 Binataceae bacterium (SeqCode) | reverse complement strand
TCGAGGGGGATGAAACCATAGGCGATAATACCCTTCTCGCGAAAATAATGGCTGTCGGTGAACCCATCGAGCAAGCGCGGCACCGTCGAGGCCTTGTCGAAGCGCTGCGCGACAATACGGATGGCGTTCATCAGCAGCGATTTCTGCGGCGATGATGAGGGCGGAAAATTCAGCAGCACGTCGACCTTGATCGACTTATCGGCGATCACTTTGCGCAGCGTGGCGAGAAAATCCTTCTCGTCGGTGCCGGGCAGCAGACGGCAATCGACTTCGGCTTCGGCGCTGGGGGGAATCGTGTTGGTCTTATCGCTGCCGCTCAATACGGTCGGGGTGATCGTATCGCGAACCTGCGCGTTCTGCGCCGGTACCGCGACGAAGTTGCGCGCGAAGGCCGGGTCCTTGCGCAGAGCGGTTGTCAGGTCGGCGAATTGGTCAGGTTCGTCGCCCAGCATCGCGAGCGAGTGAAAGTAATCGCGCACCGGATTGATCACTCGAATCGGCATACGGAAGGTGTCGAGCCGATCGAGCGCCGCGACCAGCCGGGTCACCGAGGTTTCCTCCGGCGGTACCGCCGCATGGCCGGGCGGCCCGGTAGCGGTGAGCCGCAACCAGAGCGGGGTCTTTTCGGTGACCGAAACGGTGTAGAGCACGCCGTTTTTCTGCACCAGGATTCCGCCGCCCTCGTTAAGCAGATAGCCGGCGTCGGAATAAAGGTCGGGCTTGTGCTGGATTACCCAGCCCGCGCCGGCCGCGCCGCCGACCTCCTCGCCCGCAGTAGCCAGAAACAGCACGTCGCGATCGAGCAGTATGCCCATCCGCTTGATCGCGAGCATCGCCATCAACTCGACCACCGCCGGCCCCTTGTCATCGAGCGCGCCGCGTCCCCAGATTTCGCCGTTCTTGACGGTGCCCGAGAATGGCGGCACCTGCCATTCCTTGGGATTGGCCGGCACCACATCCATGTGGCTCAGCAAAATGATCGACTTGGTATGGCGGGCCATGCCATGGAGGCGGGCGGCCAGGATAGCGCGGCCGGGCGAGGACTCCCAGATCGTCGCGGGAACCCCGTCGGCCAGGAATTTGTCGCGCAGCATCCGCGCCGCGGGCAGTTCATCACCCGGCGGGTCGGTGGTGTTGATGCGAATGTAGGCCGAGAGCAGATTGGTCGCTTCCCGGGTGATCTGATCCCAGTCGAGCGGCTTGGAGGGCGGCGTCGGATGGGCGCGCGGCTTGGCTTTCGCGCTCGCGAACCCGCCGACGAGCAGCATCAATCCACCGAGCATCAGGAGGCCTGCGAGCCGGCCGGCGTGATAGGGATTTCGCGGGCTGGCGCGCAGCGGAAATCCTTTTCGCTTTGCGGGCATGGTTCGGATGGTTTGTAGCGCATGCTACATCTCATCCGCAATGCGTTTTTCGGCGAAGACTTCGCGATCCGCGGTGAATCAGACGGCGCGCGCACGACCGCGACGACCGCGGATCGACGCGCACACGGTCGGACGGGTGCTCGCGATCCTGCGCCGCGAATCGGCGCGCTGGAATGCCCCGATCCTGACGCTGGTCGCGGCCGAGCGCGATGATCCCTTTCTCACGCTGATCGGATGTATTCTGAGCCTGCGCACCCGCGACGAAACGACCGCCGCGGCCGCCGAGCGCCTTTTCAGCCGCGCGACGACTCCGGAAGCGATTCTAAAACTCGCGCCTGATACGTTGACACAACTTATCTATCCGGTCGGCTTCTATCGCACCAAGACCAAAGTGATCCGCGAGATTTGCCGCGCACTGATCGCGCGTTTCGGCGGACGGGTGCCGGATGAAATCGACGATCTAGTAACGCTCAAAGGTGTGGGCCGCAAGACCGCCAACCTGGTGGTCACCGAGGCCTACCACAAGCCGGGAATCTGCGTTGACACACACGTCCATCGAATTTCCAATCGATGGGGCCTGGTGCGCACCCGGAATCCCGATCAGACCGAGACTGCGTTGCGTGAGGTCCTGCCGCGCCGGTATTGGATTCAGTATAACCGGATCCTGGTCGCTTTCGGTCAGACGTTGTGTCAGCCGCTGTCGCCGCGATGCTCGACCTGTCCGGTCGCACATCTCTGTCCACGCATCGGAGTTAGACGTTCGCGCTGAGCACGCTTTATAGTTCAACAACTGTCCGCATCGTATTTGATCGGGAGGATTCTTATGGGAATCGAAGTCGGCTTCGTCGGATTGGGTAGCATGGGCGTGCCGATGGCCGAGGCGTTGATCGACGCCGGGATGAGCCTGACGGTCTTCAACCGCACTGCCAGCAAGGCGGAACCACTGGTGGCCAAGGGCGCCCGGCTCGTCACGAGCGCTGGCGATGTGGCCAAGCCGGGCGGAATCGTGGTGACGATGGTCGCCGATGACGCGGCCCTCGAAAGTATCGCGCTGGGCGAGGACGGCGTGGCCGCGCGGCTCGGCAAGGGCGGCGTCCATCTCTCGATGAGCACGGTCTCGCCCGCGCTCTCGCGCCGGCTCGCCGAACATCACGCGCGCCATGGCTGCATTTATCTGGCAGCGCCGGTGTTCGGGCGTCCTGAACGAGCGCGGGCGCGCAAGCTCTGGATCGTTATCTCGGGGGCAGCGGCCGCTAAGGAGCGCATCCGTCCGCTGCTCGACGCGATGGGCCAGCAGACCTTTGATATGGGCGACGAACCGGCCGCGGCGAATGTGATGAAGCTGGTCAACAACTTCCTGATCATGAGCGCGATTGAGGCGCTCTCAGAAGCGCTGGTGATGGCCGAAAAGGGCGGCCTTGAGGGGCCAGTGGTGGCGAAGGTACTCACCGGGTCACTGTTCAACTGCCCGCTTTATCAAGGCTACCTCGATACCATCACCAAGCGCGCCTTCGAGCCGGCCGGCTTCAAGCTCAAACTGGGATTGAAGGACATCGAGCTCGCCATGCAAATGGCTCACGATACTGACACGCCGGTGCCGACTGCGAGCCTGGTTCGCGATCGTATCCTGGTTGGATTGGCACATGGACGAGGCGAGATGGATTGGGCAGCGATCGCAATCGGCACGCGTGAGGATGCGGGCTTGAAGCCGTAAACCGTCGCGCAACGCGGTCGATTGATTGGCCTTTTTGGGCTTCGCGATCTTTGAAGTTGCGCGCGTCGGCATGCTTAACTATCCTTTTCCCAAGAGGAGGCAGCCGTGCCTCCGGGATATTTCTCTCTTCTATGGTGTCAGCTCCATACAGTGCGCGGGGCGAGGAGAAGCTCCGGCTGATCTTCGGTCAGCTGGCGGCCCTGCGTTTTCGCCTGAATAGCCTCGCCTTTCAGCAGGGAATCTTCGTCGGGCTGGCGCTGTTGATCTCAGCCACGGCGATCGTGGTTCTCGCCGCCTTCACGCTCTATCCTTTAGCCTTCCTGTTAATCGGCGCAGTCGCTGCGCTCGCATGCGTGGCGGGCCTGATGCTCGCGGGCCGGCATGTATGGCGGATGCATCGGAGCGCGGAAGCGGTCGCGGTGCTGGCTGATGTGCGCGCCGATCTAAAGGGCCGCCTGCTGACGCTGGTTGCGCTGCGTCAACAGACCGAACGCTCGCCGCTGTGGCCGTACCTGGTCGAGGACGCGACCCTCAGGCGCGAGGACTTCACGCCCGCGCGTATCGAAAGCCGCCGCATCTCGCGCACCCTTTACGCCCTGCTGGGGGCGGTGATCGTGGCGGCACTGGTGGCGCGCATCCCAAGTCATCATCGGCACCCGATCGCGCTTGCGAAGGCCGGTCAGACGGCGCCGCTCACGCTCAATCTGCGCGATCTTACCATCGAACCCTCTGACCGCCCGGTGCAGAACGGCGCCCGGCTGAGCGGCGATCCTAAAACGATGCGCAAGCTCGCCCAGATGATGGCCGACGCAGATCGCAAGGAACGGAACAAGGATTTGCTTTCAAAGATGATGCGGTCGGCGCATGACCTGGCCGGCAATCTGCAAGACAAGATCACCGGGCGTCAACCGCCGCCGCTCGACATCCGGCTGGCCGACAATGGCGATTCCGGCTCCAATTCTGCGCCGCCGCCTGCCGCCGAATCCAACCATGATCACGATTCGCCTGTGTCGAATGGACCGCGAGCGGGAGATTCGGGCAATCCCGCGCAAGTGGATCAGCCGCCGGCGCGCGGTGCGCAAGAAACCCAGCCGGGCGGAAATCCCGGCTCGATGGCGATGCAGGCGTCGCCTAACACGCCCACTGAAGCGCAGCCGCAAAACGGTACCGATTCCCATCAGCTCGCCGATCAGCAGCCCGGCGGCAACGACGACGCGGGCGGCGCATCGCACGGCTCGGGGTCCGATCCGCAGGGTCTTTATGGTCAACCCGACACCGACACGCAGGGCGACGGCAGCTTCCAAATCGCGATCGATGCCCGTCCGGGGTCGAGCGCTCACGCCGGCGATCGCGCCTTTCCGCCCAAGGTCAACGCCCCGCTTAATACCGAACAGCATCCTGACGAGCCGATCGGCCGCACCACCGTTCCGGCTGAGGATCGCAGCACGATCAAACGGATTTTCGAACGATGAGCGCCGCACTGGCTGAACCCCTTACCGTTGCTGACTTCGCCCGCACTTTTCGACGTATCCAGGGCGAGATTCACAAAGTGATCGTTGGTCATGAACAGGCAGTTGAAGGACTGCTCACCGCGCTCTTCGCCGGCGGCCATGTTCTTATCGAGGGCGTTCCCGGGACCGGCAAGACCACGCTCGTCAAAACCCTCGGCACCGCGCTCAATCTCAGCTTCAACCGTATCCAGTTCACGGTCGATCTGATGCCGGCCGATATTACCGGCACGCGCGTAATCCTGACCGGCGACGACGATCGGCGCGAATTTACCTTCCAGCCCGGGCCGGTCTTTTGTCATATCCTGCTGGGCGATGAGATTAATCGCGCCACACCCAAGACCCAATCGGCGTTGCTCGAAGCGATGGCCGAGCTCCAGGTGACAGTCGCCGGCAAGAGCTATCGCCTGGCGCCACCCTACTTCGTGATGGCGACGCTCAATCCGATCGAGATGGAAGGCACCTACGCGCTGCCCGAAGCGCAGCTCGATCGCTTTATCTTCAAGGTGAGCCTGGAATTTCCCGACGAGGCCGAGTTGGTCCGGATCATCACCGCAACCACCGGGCCGGAAGAGGCCGGGATCGAACCGGTCTTCGAGCACGGCGAGGCCGCCGGCCGCATCGAGGCGCTGAAACATCTGGTGCGCGAGGTGATGGTCGCGCCGGCGATCGAACAGTACGCAGCGCGGATGGTGCGCGCGACCCAGCCCACCACTGGAAAATTTCTGGGCGAGCGGCGCGGGGTGCCGGCCGACGACGCGGTCAATCGCTACGTCAGCTTCGGCTCTAGTCCGCGCGGCGCGCAGGCCCTGATTCTCGGCGCCAAGGTGCGCGCCCTGCTCGACGGCCGCGCCAATATCGCTTACGAGGATATCGACTCGCTGGCGCCGCTCGCTCTGCAGCATCGCATCATGCTCAACTATGCCGCCCATTCCGATGCCGTCGATGCGGCCCAGGTGGTCGAACGGGTGGTCAAATCGGTCCGCGCGACGCGTACCTGACGGAGACCATCGCGGATGCTCGAGGCGCGGGCGTTCGAGCCTGATTTTTTGGCCCGGCTTGATCGGCTGGCACTTGGCATCAAGCGTGCGCGCACGGCGCGCCTTGGCCAGCGCACGCTCGGCCGCGCCCAGGGTATCGGCATCGAGCTTGAAAATTTCAGGACCTACACGGAGGGCGACGATCTCCGCTTCCTCGATTGGAACGCCTTTGCCCGCCTCGACGACTTGTTACTCCGCACCTTTCGCGCCACCCGTCAGGTCGAGGTTACGATGCTGGTCGACGCCAGCGCCTCTATGGCGGTGCCGCGCGGCGACGACAAGCTCGGCTTTGCGCTGTTACTCGGTGCGGCGCTCGCTTACCTTGGGATCGGCGAAAACGACGCGGTGCGGATAGTGAGCTTCGCGATGCATCGCGGCAAGATGCGGCTCAACCGCAGCGCCGTCTACTCGCGCCGTGAGACCTATCCGCAACTGAAGCCGTTCATCACCGGAGTCCGACCCGAGGGCACGACTCGCCTGGCCGCGATGGCCGAACAGTTGCTCATCGAGCGGCGCCCCGCCGGGCTCGTAATCCTGATTTCAGATTTCCTGGTTGATCCGGCCGACTACGAAGAAGCGCTGATTCGGCTGGTGGCCGCTCGTCACGAGGTCAAGGTTATCCACGTGATGGGCGCGCGCGAAACGGCAGGCGATTTCGGCAATCAGATGATGCGCGTGCGCGACAGCGAGAGCGGCGAAATCCGCGAAATTTCACTCAGCGTAGACGCCGCCGAGCGCTATCGCGTCCGGGTTGAGGAGCTGGCCGGGCGGCTGCGCGATTTCTGCAACCAGCGCGGGATCACTTATGTGCGCGCTTTCGGCGCTGAGAATCTCGATCGGATTATTACCGGCGAGTTCCCGCGCCTGGGCCTGGTCGTCTAGCGATGGGTCTCCTCAGTCCGCTTAACCTGCTCTGGCTCGCCGGCTCAATCGGTGTGCTGGTGCTGATCTATTTGCGCTCACGCGCGCGGATGACGGTCGAGGTCTCGAGCCTGAGACTGTTCGAGGAGATTGGTGCGCCGGTGATCCAGCGCCGGATGCTGCGGCTGGACGCGCTTTTCTGGCTCGAGGCCATCACGCTGTCGGCGCTGTCGCTCGCGCTGGCCGGGCTTTACCTGCGCGTGTCGCGGCCAATTGCGAGCTATCGCTCGCATGCGCTGGTGTTCGATCTGGGGGCCGCGATGGGCGCGCGCGAGGGCTCCGGCACGCGGCTCGATACCGCGCGCGCCGCGGCGCTGCAGATGGTTGCGCGGGCGCCGGTGGGTACGCGCTTCAGTATCATCAGCTATGCGCTGAGCGCGCATGTGACGCATGCCGCCAGCGCCGATCGCGCCGCCAATGCGGCAGCGCTCGCGAGTCTTGAGACCGCCGCCGTCGCGCCGCGGCCGGCAGCGCTCAAGGCCGCGCTGATTCAGGCCCGCGACGCCGCCACGATCGATCTTTTTACCGATCGGCCGCCGCCCCCCGCGATGGTTGCCGATGTGATCGATCCGGCGCGCCTGAAGGTCCATCTGATTGGCGTCTCCGCCGACAACCTGGCGCTGGTTTCACTCGATCCGGGCACCCCAGGAATTCGCCAGGGACACGCCGTGATTCGCAGCTTCGACCGGCATCCGATGGCTTCGACGTTGACGATTGAAAGCGATCGCGGCGAACATCTGACGGTACCGATAATTATCGCGCCGCAAGCCGAGGCGGTGGTGCCATTCGGTCCGTTGAAGCGCGGCGGGCTGATTCACGCCCACCTCGCAACCGCGGACGACGCGCTGGCGGCTGACAATGATCGATGGGCCTATGTCGCGCCGGGCGACGCGCACAACCGCGCCCTGGTGCTCTCATCAGACCCGGCGGTGCGCGACGACTTGTCGCGTATCCTGCTCGGCATCAATCAGAATCTGACCGTGGCCGCTTTCAATCCCGCGCAATATCGGTCCACGCCGAACGAAGCTCCCTACGAATTGATCGTCATGCACAATGTTTATGTTCCCGGACTGCATGCGCCCGCCTTGCTGCTGATCTATCCGCCCGCTTCCGGCGCGAGCGGAATTCGGGTCGCAGGTTCTCTCAGAACGGTCGAGCTGGATGATCGGCACGAGCCCGGCGCGGCGGGTGAGAACCTGCTGCTGGGCGCGGCGCGCAAGCTGGTGCTGCCTGCGGGCAGCGACGTTCTCGCGCGCGCGGCGGAAGATTCCGGCCACACCGCAATTCCCCTGGCGGCCATCACTGATGATGGTGATTCGCATGTCGGCGTGCTGGCCTTCGATGTCCGCGATCATCTGCTGATCAATCCGGACGATCTCGAGGCGCTCTTGCTGACGGTCCAAATCGTCAAGTTGCTGACCGCTCCCGAGCACCTAAAGGTGGTGACGACCGCCAGCTACGTCACGGTTCCGGCGCCACGCGGAGCAACGCTGATTGAGCCGGGCGGGAGCAGTCGTAAGCTCGTCGCCGATAGCTCGGGACGGGTTGGGTTCACGGCGCTGGAGGCGGGCCACTATCGGCTTTCGACCGCGGCCGGCGAATTATCGGTCTATGCGAATTATTTCGACGAACAGGAGTCAGACCTCGCCGCGCGTCCGCAGACGACTCGATCGGGGCCGCAGCCGGTAAATCGCGAGTTTCCGGCCCAGCCGATGACCACCGGCGTGCTGGCACTCGGGGTCTGGCTGGTGGCATTGGCGATACTCGGGTTACTGGCCGAGTCATTGTTGCTTACGCGCGATTGGTGGTCGCGGCGGATCCTGCGTCATGTATGAACGCTCGCAACTGCTCTGGCTGCTGCTGCTCACGCCCCTGATTGCGGCGCCCGGGTTGATAGCTTTCAGCCGCGGCCGGCGACTGGCCGGCGCGCTCGAGGCGCTGCTGCGCGCGCTCGCCTTTGGCGCTGCGGTACTGCTACTGGCTGGATTGGAGTTTCCGGTCCGGGTCGGCGCCGATCGGATGGCAGTCGTCGCCCTGGTTGACCAATCACGATCGATCGCACCCGACCAGGTTGCCTGGATGCGAGCGCGGGTCGCCGAACTGGCCGCCGCGATGGACCCGGCTGATCGTTTGGCTGTGATTGGTTTCGGCCGCGACACCCGCCTGATCTCCCCGCTCGGCGATCCACGCCTGCTCGGCGCGATCAATCAACCGCTCGATGGCGGCGCGACCAACCTCGGCTCGGCGCTGACGACCGCGCTCGGGATCTTTCCCGCCGACTTTGAGAAACGGGTGATGCTGCTGAGCGATGGTAATCAGACCGAGGGCAATGCGATGGCCGAAGTGCCGGCGCTGGCCGAGGATGGCGTGCGAATCTACGCCGCCGCGCCGCCGGCCTCGGCCTTGCAACGCGTCGCACTCACGTCGCTTAGCGCCCCCGGCCTGGTCCGCGCCTATGCGCGTTTCGCGCTCCGGCTCGATATCCAAAGCGAGGCGCGCGCACCGCTGGCCGGCAAGCTGGTGCTCTACAGCAATGGTAAGGCGGTCGGCGCAGAGACCGTCGCCCTGCGGCCCGGTCTCAATCGCTTCGAGCTGCCCTACCAGATCGATCATCCTGGCGCTTACGAGATGAGCGTCGGTCTCTCGATCCCAGAGCCGGCGGTGACGATCAATCCGCGCGCCAGCACTTCGGTCTCGGTGCTCGATACGCCGCGGGTCTTGCTGGTCGGGATCGCGCCCGGCAAGAGCGTGGTCGATGCGCTCAAGCTGCGTCATTACCAGGTCGACGTGATGAC
>DATJRJ010000252.1:0-21338 GCA_035504735.1 Binataceae bacterium (SeqCode) | reverse complement strand
AAGCCCACCACCACCCCGCGAATCTTGAGGTCCTGCTCGCGAGCATAGATCGGTTCCATCGTGACGTTGGCGGGCTGCAGCCGAATCCGGCTGCCTTCGCGAAAGTACTTCTTCACCGTCGCTTCATTGCCGAGCAGGGCGACCACCGTTTCGCCATTGTTAGCCGCGTCGCGCTCTTCCACGATGATATAGTCGCCGTCGCGAATCCCTTCATCGATCATCGATTCGCCGCGCACCCGCAGGCAGAAGGTATTCCCGCGCCGCACGAACTCGTCGGGCACGCTGATCGTATCCTGGCCCTCAACCGCCTCGATCGGCGCGCCGGCCGCTACCTGCCCGAGCAGCGGTATCCCGCGCATCCGGGTGCGCGAGCCCGCGGTGACCTCCAGCGCGCGGCTGTGGTTATGGCCACGGCGGATGAAGCCGCGCTGTTCGAGGTTGTGCAGATGCTTATGGACAGTGGCGAGCGACGACAAGCCGAAATACTCACCGATCTCTGCCAGCGTCGGCGCATACTCATGCTCCTCGATATATTTCTCGAGGAAATCGACCAGTTGTTTCTGCCGTTTCGTGAGAGTCTTCATTTCGGCCATGAGCGTCGGTGAACCTCCGCCGGAACTCGCGGCAATCTTGGCGAAAATCAGGCGAAAACGCAAGTGCGCCGGTTTTGATGAGCGGGTGATTCCTGTAAAATGGCTCGAAATCGGCTCCCAAGGCGACGCAAACTCGTCCGCATCCAGTTGAACTTGCGCCAAGATGTCTTCCGATAATGACCAGCGGCCCACTTTGGCGATTTTGGTCGGCGGCGGCCCCGCTCCCGGGATCAACGGCGTAATCGCCTCCGCCACTATCGAGGCGATTAACTCGGGCCTGCGCGTGATCGGCCTGCGCGAGGGTTATCGATGGCTCGTCAAGGGCGACATCTCACACGCCATCGAGCTGCATATTCCCGATGTCAGCCGGGTCCATTTCACCGGCGGTTCAATCCTGCGCACCTCGCGCACCAATCCGGTCCAGGACGAAGAGAGCCTTAGGCGCACGGTCGAAGCTCTCGATCGGCTGCACGTCCGCTATCTAATCTGTATCGGCGGCGACGATACGACCTATGGTGCCGCGCGCATCGCCGAGTACGCACAGGGGCGGATCGGTGTGGCGACGGTACCCAAGACCATCGACAATGACCTGCCGTTGCCCGAGAACGCGCCGACCTTCGGCTTCGAGACCGCCCGCGCCTTCGGCACCACTATTATCGAGTCGCTAATCGAGGATTCGCGTAGCACCGATCGCTGGTACGTGGTGGTCACGATGGGCCGCAAGGCCGGCTCGCTGGCGCTGGGTATCGGCAAGTCGGCGGGCGCGACGCTAACCGTCATCCCCGAGGAATTCGGCCCCGGCAAGATCGATCTCCGCGTCGTGGTCGATATCATCGTCGGTGCGATCGTCAAGCGCCTGGTTGCCAGTCATGACTACGGCGTCGCAATTGTCGCCGAAGGCGTCGCCGAGCGAATCGATCTCGACACGCTGCCGGTCGACAGCCTCCAGCGCGATGCTTACGGGCACGTGCATATCGCCGATATTCCGTTGGCCAGCTTTCTGCGTGATCGGATTCGCGCGACGCTCAAGGAACTGGGTATCGCCGGCACCGTGATCGCGAAGGACATCGGTTACGAGCTCCGATGCGCGCGGCCGCTGCCGTTCGATATCGAATATACTCGCACGCTCGGCTACGGCGCGGTGCGCTATTTGCTGGGCGGCGGTTCGGGGGCGCTGATCGCAATCACCGGCGGCCGCGTCACGCCGGTCAGCCTCGCCGACCTGATCGATCCGGTGACCGGCCGGATTCGCATCCGGATCGTCGATGTGAAGAGCGAATCGTATAAGGTCGCACGCTCCTACATGATTCGCCTGCAGCCGCCGGACCTCGAAGGTCCGATGCTCGCGCAGCTTGCGGCCCAGACCCGCCTCTCGCCCGAGGAGTTTGCGCGCCGCTTCCGCCCCGCGGTCGACGCCACGATTGCGCATCCTACGATCGCGCAGCCGGATTTGAACGCATTCGAGTAACCCCGGCGCAGCGGTCGCTTCGCGCGGCGCTGTTTCGATTCCGCGGCGCGCGGGCATATTCTTGAAATCGAGAAAAATCGAGGCGCTAAAGAATCCGCCGATGAAGGTTTGATGGCCAAGCTACGTATCATTTATGAAAACGGCGATCCGGAGCGGGTGATCGAGTTTAACCCCGCCGATGCCCCGTTTCATCACGACGGCAAACCGGGCTCGATCCTCGATATCCTGCTCGGCCATCGGATTCATCTGGAACACGCCTGCGGCGGCAACTGCGCCTGTACCACC
This sequence comes from Binataceae bacterium (SeqCode), assembly GCA_035504735.1. Lineage (GTDB taxonomy): Bacteria > Desulfobacterota > Binatia > Binatales > Binataceae > JAJPIG01. The sequence continues at coordinate 18,992 of DATJRJ010000252.1, read as the reverse complement.
TGTCACGTAATCGTGAAGCAGGGCGCGAATCGGCTCTCGGAGGCCAGCGAGCAGGAGGAGGACATGCTCGACAAGGCGCCGGGACTGACGCCGACCTCGCGGCTGGGATGCCAGGCGGTGATCGAGGATCCCGACGCGGAAATCGTGGTGGTGGTCCCGCGCTACACCATCAACCAGTTGAGCGAGAGTCACTGAGGTGGGCGAATCGAGACCGCCGGAGAGCGGTGCGAAACGTCCGGGCCGATCCGTGCGGGTCGAGCGGATCTTCGATCACAACGGCGATACGCGCTCGCTGTTCCTGCGTATGGCCGAAGGCCCGGCCGTCAAATTTGTTCCCGGCCAGTTCATCTCGATCTCGATTCCGCTCGGCGACGAGACTCGCACCCGGCCCTACACAATCGCCTCGAGTCCCGAGGACGGCGAGCCGTTCGAGATTTGCTTCAATCGTGTGCCCGGCGGACGCGGCGTCGATTACCTGTTCGAGCGCCAGCCCGGCGACGAGCTGCTCATCAGCGGGCCATTCGGGCTCTTCAACGTCGATCAGCCGCCTGCCGCGGAGCTGATCTTTGTCGCCATCGGCACCGGCGTCGCGCCGATTCGTCCGATGATTCGCCGGCTGCTTTCATCCGGATTCCAGCCGCGCTTCCATCTGCTCTACGCGGCGCACGATGAAGCCCATCTACTCTACCGCGGCGAGCTCGAACGATGGGCGGGCGAGCATCAGAGTTTTCATCTCGAGCTCGTAACTTCCTCTGCCGGCGCCGCGCCCGCTGCGATTTATGATCGCGTGTACGCGATCGTCGAGCAGCGATGGGTCAATACCGACACGGATCGCACACGCCATTTCTATATCTGCGGGGTCGGGCCGGGCGTGCTGCGAATTCGCGATCTGCTGCGCACTTCGGGTTACGAACGGCGTGCGGTGAAATACGAGCAGTGGTGAACATCCTCGCGGCGCACGTGACTTACTCCAGCAGGGTGCTCAGTATGCTGTGGACGCCCGTGACCCCATCGATCCGGACGGCGCGCGCGATAATCCGTTCGCGCTCAAGCCGTCGCGCGGCCTGTGCCACCAGCGCGGGTTCGATCGCGAGCAGCCGCGCGACGGCGCGTTCGCTTCCGAAGCCGGCGATCTCGAAGTAGCGCCGCACGATCTGGTAGGCCGCGCCGCCCGGTGAGAGCGTGCGTGCCGAGCGCAGCGCCGCGGCCCATCGATGCTCCAGCGTATCCCATACGTAAGTGAAAGGGTCGTAGCGCTCCTCGACCTTCAGCGCGAGGAATTTTTCCTGCAGCTCTTTCATGGCGCGATCGAATTCGGCGCGCTCGCGCGGCCGGACGAAACCGCTGGAGAGCTTCAGCACTCGCGTTTCGGCGGCGCCGCGCCGGCTGAGCGTCTGCATCACGAGCATCGCACAGCGCGAAAGCTGTCCGCGCGCGTACAGCGATCGATAGCTGCCCGGCGCAACCCGCAGCCGGAGAAAAGCCGGCAGCAGATCGAGGGCGATAAATCCGGGACGCCCGCCGATCACCTTGCCGTAATAGACCAGCCGCTTCGCAGGCAGGCGGTCCTTCAGCTCCCACGCCTTTCCGATCGCGTAATCGTGCTGGATATGTTCGGGCAGCGCCGGCTCGCGCTCACCCGCGATCGCTTCGCGCAGGCACGGCACGCCGAGTCCGGCGCTGAACGCGGTGCAGAAGCCGGACTGATTGATGAAGCCGAGCGCGCTCTGCTCGCCGGTAACACGGCGGCTCTTCAGCCGGCGAAAGCGCTGGTCGCGATAGGCCTCCAGCCTGGCGAGCAACCCCGATGGTTCCATCACGGGGGCGGCCGGTTGCGTGATACTCAGCCCGCGGCCGTAGCGCTGGCCACGGCTTCGCTGAACAGCGTGCGGTAGTTGTCGGGAATCGCGAGACCCTTGACGATACCGTCGAGACCGATCAACGCGCGGAGTGTGAAGACACTGTGCGGCGGCGACTTGTAGAGCTTGTGCTTGACCGCCAGCTCGCCGACCTCCGCCATCTTGGCGATCGAATCGTAGCGGTTGGGATCGTAAACCCGATCGACCAGCAGCGGCTCGAACAGAATATGAATCACCTTGATCATCGGGGCCGGGTCGCGATCGCGATCGAGGTAACCCAGCTTCACCATCGCGCTCGCAATAAGCTGGTCGTCGCGCTCCAGGAGCCCGCGCGCCAGCGTCAGGCTGCCTTGCCGCAAAGCCTCGCTGTAATGGCGAATCGAACCGAAGTCGAGGATGCCGAGGCGCGGATGGTGGGTGACGAGATAATTGCCCGGATGCGGATCGGTGTGGAGCACGCCGAGCTCGAGGATCTGGCGCCAGACCAGCCGATAGTACTTGCGCGCCACCCACCGGCGCAGCTCCTCGTCGACCGCCGTACTCAGGATGTCGGACAGCCAGTAGCCGTCGAGATAGGTCATGGTCAGCACGCGGCGCGAGCTGAACTTCTCGATCACGCGCGGGATCATGACCTCGTGGTCGTTGGCCAGCAGGCGGCGGAACTCGTTGATATTGCGCGCCTCGTTGACGTAGTCGAGCTCTTCGCGCAGCCGCTCCTCGAGCTCGCGGTAGACGGTGCGGGTATCGATCTTCTGGCGCATCACATCGCCTGCCAGCGCCTGAAAGGTGCGCAGCAACAGCTTCATGTTGCGCAGATCCTGCTCGACCGTCTCGGCGACGCCCGGATATTGAATTTTGACCGCGACCTGTTCGCCGTTCTTGAGCCGAGCGCGATGAACCTGGCCGAGCGAGGCGGCGGCGAAGGCTTCGGGTTCGAAGTTCGCGAAGAGTTGTTCGGGACGGCGGCCGAATTCGCGCCGCACCTGGTCCGCGATGGTCGCGAAGTCCATCGGCGGGACGCTGGAGCGCGTGGCCTTCAAAATATCGACCGCTTCGGCGGGCAGCAGGTCGCTGCGCATCGAGAGCATCTGGATGAGCTTCATGAAGGCGCCGCGCAAATGCTGCGAGCTCTCCACGATCCGGCGGGCGTTGCGGATATGGGTTTCGAGCAGTTCGCGCTCGCGCGCGGTGGCGTTGAGGAACGGGCGGCGAATCGAGTTCCAAAGATAGCTCGAGCCGACCTGCGAGGCGAGGCCGCCGATTTCGATCGCGCGGCGCGCGCGGCCGCTGGTCAGCGTTTTGCGCTGTGCCATCAGTCGCCGTCGCGCGGCAGGCCCACGCGGTTCATCAGGGTGGCGGCCAGCGCCGCGCCGAAGCCGTTGTCGATATTCACTACCGTTACACCGCTCGCGCAACTGTTGAGCATCCCGAGCAACGCGGCCAGCCCGCCGAACGCGGTGCCGTAGCCGACGCTGGTCGGGACGGCGATCACCGGCTTGTCGAGCAGCCCGGCGACCACCGATGGCAGCGCGCCTTCCATCCCGGCCACCACAATCAGCACCGCCGCGCCGGTCAGCGCGTCGAGATTGGCGGTGAGGCGATGGAGCCCGGCGACGCCGACGTCGTGCAGGCGCGTCACACGATTGCCGAACAGCTCGGCGCACAGCGCTGCCTCTTCGGCAACCGGCAAATCGGAGGTGCCGGCGCATACCACCGCCACCACGCCATGGCCACGCGTCGCAACCCGCCGCGAAACGATCGCGCCGACACGTGCGACCTCGTGGTAGACAAGTTTTTTGAGCCGGATTTTTATGGCACGCGCCTTTTCCGCCGAGAGCCGGGTCACGATCAAATTACCGTCGGATTGCAGGATGCGCGCGCCGATAGCGGCGATTTGCGCCGCGCTCTTGCCTTCGCCAAATACTACCTCGGGGATGCCGCGTCGCAGCGTGCGATGGTTATCGAGCTTGGCGAAGCCCAGATCCTCGAACGGCAGATGGCGCAGCCTCCGCAGCGCTCCTGAAGCGCTTATCCGTCCCGCCGCCACCTGCTCCAGGATGCGCCGGATGTGCTCCTCGGTCATCGCCGGCGGGAGCGTTCGGAACGCAGCGGCCGGGCCAGCCTAATCAGAAGCTCGCGCACCGCGCGCGCGTCGGCCCGTGTCACCGTCGCTGTCAGGTCGCCCACCTTCAGTTGTTCGCCGGGTTTGGGAATATGGCCGAGTCGTTCTACCACCAGTCCCGCGATCGTAGCATACTCGTCGCCTTCGGGAAGATTGAGGCTGAAGCGATCATTGAGCTCCGCGATCGGCGCGCGGCCCAGCACCTTGAGCGTCCGTGAGTTGACCATGGTCGCCAGTTCTTCGCTGGCGTCGTACTCGTCCTCGATTTCGCCGACGATCTCCTCGAGCAGGTCCTCGATGGTCAGGATTCCCGACGCCCCGCCGTACTCATCCACCACCACCGCCAGGTTTTCGCCGGTACGCTGCATCGCGACCAGGATTTCGTCGAGTGGCGTCGATTCCGAGAAGTAACTGACCGGGCGCATCACTTCGCTGACCGGGCGGCTCAGGTCGGGGGCCTCGAGCAGATCGAAAACGTGCACCACACCGATGATATCGAAAATCCGATTGTGGAAGACCGGCAGCCGGCTGAAGCCTTCGCGCCGCGCGACCTCGATCGTATTCGCGAGCGTGGTCTCGTCGGACACCGCCTCGATACGGACCAGCGGCACCATCGCCTTGCGCGCCTCGGAATGGGTGAAGCGGAAGATGCGCCTGATCATCTGCTGCTCGGCCGGCAGAATCGCGTCGGCGCCGGGGCCGGGACCGGTACTTTCGCGCCGCAACAGCAGCGCCAGGTCTTCGCGGGTGAGGAATACGCTGGCGACCTCGGGCGAGACGCCGGACAGGCCTCTCAGCCAGCGGCTCAGGATGGTTTCGAACTTGAGCAGCGGCGCGAGTGCGGTCGCGAGCACGAACAGCGGGCGCGCGGCGAAGGCGGCGAACTTGAGCGGGGCTTTGAGCGCGAGCAGCTTGGGCATCGACTCGCCAAGTAGCAGGGTTATCGGTGCAAGGATAAACGGGGCGAGGAAAACGTAAGCCGGTCCCATCCGATGCATAAAGGTCGTGAGCACTGCGGCTGCGATCACGGTAGCGAGATTGTTGCTGGTCAGCACCAACGCGAGCAGGCGGTCGCGCCGCTGCAACAGCGCCTCCAGGAGCGGCGCGCGCTTCTCGCCGCGGGCGGCCGCGGCGCGAACCTTCACGTCGTCGGAGGCAACCAGGGCGATTTCGCTGGCGGCGAAAAACGCCTGCACCATCACGCAGGCGGCGACGATCGCGATCAGCTCGGCTAATTCCATCGTTTGAGCCTCAACTGCTCGACGCTGGCCCCGCGCACGCGCTCGACGGTGGCCTCGAAATCACCGAGCCGGAAGCGATCGCCCGCGCGCGGCACCCGGCCGAGATTGCGCAGCACCAGGCTGTTGAGTGAGCGCGCGTTGCCGGACGGGGGCAGCGCGCCGCCGGAATTGAGCGCGGCCCGAAGCTGCGCGACGTCAATTCCGCCCGACACCAGCCATTCGCCGGGGCCGACACTTTCGAGCTCCGGGCCCTCGACCTCGAATTCGTCGCGCAACTCGCCGAACAGCTGCTCGAGCAGATCCTCGAGCGTGAGGAGTCCGAGCAGCCGCCCGTACTCGTTGACCACCAGCGCGACCTGGAAGCGGTCGCGGCGCATCTCCTCGAACAGTTCGACCAGCAGTTTGGCCGGCGGCACGAAGCGCGGCGGACGGATCAATCGCTCCAGGCGCGGCAGGGTCTGATCGAGCCGCCGCGCGACCAAATCCTTGGCATGCAGGATACCGACGATGTAATCCGGGTCGCCGCGGTAAACCGGGATGCGCGAGAAGTGCGCGTGGGCCACTTCCGCTAACAACTGTTCGGGCGGAGTGTTGATGTCGAGCGAGAAGACCCGCTCGCGCGGCGTCATCACGTCGGCAACCCGGCGTCCCGCAAAATCGAAAACCTTGTGAATCAGCTCGCGCTCGCCGGGTTCGACTTCGCCCTGATGCTCGCTCATTCGCAAGAGCGCCTTGAACTCGGCCTCTGAGACCGGTTCGGGACGGGCACTAAACTCGCTGGGCGTGAAGTAGCGCGCCACCGGATGGAGGATGCTGCTGAGAGCGGACAGCGGCCGCGCAGTGATCGTAGCGATCATCGCCGGGAAGCCGAGCGCGAAGGTTTTGGGCGTGATGTCGCAGAACATCATCACGATTACCAGCATCACCGGCACTGCGATGTAGCCGCCGATCGAGCCGAGCCAGAAGAGCAGGAACGAGGTCGCCAAACATTCGGCGAAGACGTTGGCGGTCTCGTTCAGCCCGATCACGATGATGAGCGATTCCAGCGGCCGGTTCATCAGCCGCTCCAGCGCCTCACGCACCCGCGAGCTGAGCTGGGCGCGCGTATGCTCCATCCGCGCCAGCGAGAACAGCGCGGTCTCCGACGCCGCCAGCAACGCGCTCAGCAAAAGCAGGAGGACGACCGCGATCGGCAGAAGTGACATCATGGCGCGCCACGGCCTCGGCTGCGGAGCTGATCAAATCCGGCGATGCGTGGCGGCCGGACCGATCCGCGCCCTCCGACCAGCCGGATGCCGCCGGTGCCCGGGACGATACGGCCGATACGATGGACCGCCACCCCGAGCCGCCGGGTGAGCTGCGCCTCGGACCATCCGGCCCGCGTGCAGAACAGCAATTCGTAGTCCTCGCCACCACCGAGCGCGAGCTCCGGGTCATCGCCGACCGCGGCGCGATAGGCGGCCGAGAGTGGAATCGAATCGGCGTCGATCTCCGCCGCGACGCGGCTGGCCTCGAGAATGTGTCCGAGGTCCTGCCACAAGCCGTCGCTCAGGTCGACGGCCGCGGGAGCAGGGCGAATCGCGGACAAGCGCTGGCCAGCACGGAGTCGGGCCGTGGGATTGAGGAACCGCTCGACCAGGAAACGACGGACGACGCCCCGAGCGCGAAGCTTTGCTTCGAGGATGCGCAGGCCCGCGGCTGCATCGCCGATTGTGCCGGTAACGAAAATCTGGTCGCCGCGCCGGGCCGCGTCGCGCCGCAGGATCGACCGGCGTGCCTCGCCGATCAGCGCGATCGTGATCGCGAGTGCCCCGCCCCGCGTGATATTGCCGCCGACCAGGTCGAGCTCTGCCGCCGCGGCTGCACGCCTGAGCCCGGCGTAGAGGCGCTCCAGGAAGTGCGATTCGAGATGATCCGGGAGAGCGAGGTTGACCACGCACGCAACCGGCCATCCCCCGCAGGCCGCGATATCGCTCAGGTTGACGGTCAGCGCTTTGCGGCCGAGTATCTCCGGTTGAAACCAGGGCAGGCGAAAATGGACCCCTTCGACCATCGAATCGATCGTGACCAGCAGCGGCCGCTTGATAGGCGCCAACGCCGCACAATCGTCGCCCGGACCGATAAGCGTGCGCCGTCCGGTTTTCAGGCCGGCGCATAAGCGCGCGATCAGTTCAAATTCGCCTGGCGGTGTTTTTTCTTTGGAGCGGGGCAATCCAGGCAAATCGGCCGGGATCCGCGTTGAGGTCTCAGGGAGAGCACGCCGGGAACGCGAACTCACCGGCACACCTGCTGCCGCTTACTCTCACACTCAGACACGCTAAGACATTCCCTCGGAATCGGCAATCCCGGTCTCGATCCGATAAGCCATTATCGCCACCGTCATGGCGGGCTTTCGATCGGCAGCTCGACCGTGACGGTCAGGCCTGCATGATCATCGGAATGGACGCTCATCCGCCCGCCATTGGCCTCGACCAGCGAGCGCGCGACGAACATCCCGACCACCGTCGGCCAGGCGCGCACGGTTGATGGCGGCGGCGCCGCCATCAATGCCTCTAATGCCGGCCGATCGAGCTGCGGCCCTGAATCCGTAATCGCGATCCTGACCCATCCCTCGCGACTCTCACTGGTCACCAGCACCTGGCCGTGCTCGGCTCGTTCGATCGCGTTGAGCATGAGGTTTTTCAGGATCCGCTCCAGATGGTGCGGGTCGCAATTGACGGACGGCATCCGGTTCAGCTCGGTATGGAATCTGACCCGCTTGCGCTGCGCCCGTTTGAGGCTTTCGCTGGCGACCTCGACAGTGATTACGTTGGGATCGACGATGCGACGGGTGGGCGTGAGCCGGCCTTCCTCGATATTGGTGTAATCCAGGACGTTGCCCACGATCAGGTCCATCATGCGGGTGGCGAGCCCAATCCGGGTCAGCATCTCGCGCCGCTCAGCCTCGCCGAGCTCGCGGTCCTCCTCCATGATACCGACGAAGCCGGTCACCGATGAGAGGGGGTTGCGCACGTCATGCGCCAGCATCGCCACCTGGCGCTCGCGGAAGTTAGCCGCCTCGGTGAGGAGATCGAACTGGCCGTGCAGCCGGCGGTCGTAGTCATGGAGGAATACCGCGGTGAACTGGGCCAGGCACAACGCCGCTCCCAATCCCAGCCATCGATAAACCTGGAAGGGGTCCTGCAGCGGCAGAAAGTGCGAGGCCGCGGCGAACTCGAGTACGCAGGTGACGCACATCGCCGCCTGCCAGCGCGGATTCCAGCGCACGAACGACGCGCTCGCAACCGGGCACAGGAGAATCGCCAGGAACGGCGTAACAGTATCGCCGGTGGTCACGCTGATGCGGATAAACAGGCTTACGATGACTACCGAGAAGAGCAGGGTCCAAAGCCGCCAGCGGCGGCGGAAAGCGGGGAGCCAGGTAATCCCGAAGAAGGCCGCCGTTACGCCTAGCGCCGTCCAATGGAAGGTGGTCAGCAGGGACTGGCCGGGCTCCGCGTCGCGATCGGCCAGCAACAGGAAACCGAGCATGAACAGCACCGCGACCGGGCCCGACAGCTTGAGCACCCGAATCGCGTCCTCGTTGCTGTCGATCATGGTCAGCGGCAACGATCCGCGGTTATTGCGCGGCGCGACCGGCCGTCCCTTGATGCCTTGCTGGCGCGGATCCTGATTCATCTACCCGGTTGCGCGAGACGGGCCAGCCCCTCACCGCCCCAATCCATTAGATATAGCGCGTGGGCAACAGGCAACGTTCAATCCTGGCGCAATCTGATGCTTGGGAATGCTGGTTGACGCCGAGACACTTTTGCACTCTCAATAATTATGATAAGTGGACAGGTGGTGGGGCGATTTTGAGGGGGAGCGGAGCGAGGATGAAGAAATTCATCGCGGGTGCGATTGTCGGCTTTCTGGCCGCCTGGGGATACGCTTTCGCATCGCCAACCTTCAATCACAATGGAACCTTCTGGAACCGGCTGAGCGGTGACGCCAAATCCGGTTACGTCGACGGCTACAACGATGCGATGCAGGTTAGCGTGGACAAGCTGGACAGCTTGACGATTGCCGCTGACCTGTTTCACTGGAAGGGCGCGCACAAGATTATTCATCAGCTCACACGCGAGCTGTCGCTCTCCGATGTGACCACCGCTGAGGCAGTCCAACGGCTCAACTCGCTGTATGCGAGCAGCAAGTACTCGGAGCTCGATCTTGGTTCGGCGCTGCAACTGCTCTCGGTTCCCGCATCAGATCGGAGCACCCGGGCTGGAACCAAACCGCGGCCGGCAGATCGTTAAGCCGTCTCTTGGTAAAGCTCTCGATCTGCCCGACTTAACGTTGATGGCGAAGATGTCAGCTAAATTGGGATCGGTCTAGATCGGACGAAACGAATTTCCTTTTTTTCTTCTCGATACTCAAATTATCCTCCGGACAACGTTATAGTTAAGCAATTACGCGAGCGGTCTGATCAGTACCAGCGCGTCGATCGGCCGCGCCGGATGATCGACAACGCTTGAAACACCCGCTTTCCGTGCCTTACCCTGAACCGTGGTAGCGCAGACGTGAATGCCAGACTCTCGGTGCTGAACAAGGTGTCACGGTCCGCCGTGTCCTTGCACTCGCATATTCCCGCCGATCATATCTCGAACTCGATCGGCCTCGGCACCGATCGCCGCGGCACCGGCACGCTGGTCAGTTCCGACGGCCTGATACTCACCGTCTATTACATGCTGATGGGCGCGCAACGCGTGATCGTGACGCTCAGCGGCGGCGAACAGCTCGAAGGGCGGATCGTGGGGCAGGATTATACGACCGGGCTCGGCCTCGTGAAGATCGACGGCGGCCCGTATCCCTATCTCGAAGTGGTCTCGTCGGCGAGCGCGAACGTTGGCCAGGAAGTCTTTATCGTGGCGAGCCTGGGCGGCGAGAAACGCTGCGCCGACTGCGGGGTCATCACCTATCTCGGTCCGTTCGACGCGGTTTGGGAATTCTTTCTCGAACGATGTATCTGCATGACCGCGTCGGCTCTCAATATCGGGCTCAATGGCGGTCCGATCTGTAACAGCAACGCACAGGTCTTAGGCGTCGCCTACCTCAACTTTGCCGAAATCGGGCGTCCGGTGCTCGGCATCCCGGGCGAGCTTTTCATCGCCGGCCGCGACGAGCTGGTGCGCCACGGCCATCGCACCAGCGTGCCGCCGCGGATGTGGCTCGGTCTGCTCTCCTACACACTTCAGGATCACGTGATTATTGCCGGCGTGATGCCGGGGAGCCCGAGCGAAAAGGCCGGGCTCAAGCAGGGCGACCTGGTGCTGACCGTCGACGGCGCCGATATCCGCGAGCGCCGCGCGCTTTACGATGCCGTCAACAGCCATCGCCCGGGCGAAGTCGTCAATCTGAAGATCCTGCGCGATAACCAGGTGCAGCAGTTCGCGATCCCCGCTATCTCGGTCGAAGACTACCTGCGCTGAACGCGCGCCTCACACGTCTTTGAACGCCGCCTTGCCCTTGGCGCGCCGGCTCTCGATCGCAGCCTGCGCCGCCGCCAGCCGCGCCAGCGGCAAACGAAACGGCGAGCACGAGACATAATCCAGCCCCAAGCCATGGCAGAGCTTGACGCTGGCGGGATCGCCGCCATGCTCGCCGCAAATGCCGAGCTTGATCTTCGGGTTCGCCTTGCGTCCGAGCTGAATCGCAATTCGCATCAAGCCTCCGACGCCCTCGGCATCGAGCTCCTGGAACGGGTCCTTGCGATAGATTCCAGTGCGCAGGTAATCGCCCACGAACTTCGAGGAGTCATCGCGCGAAAGCCCATAGGTCATCTGGGTCAGGTCGTTGGTGCCGAAGGAAAAGAAATCGGCGACCGCTCCGATCTGATCGGCGACGATACAGGCGCGTGGCACCTCAATCATGGTGCCGATCGTGAACGGGACTCGCGCCCCGTTGCGCCCGCCGAGCACTTCATGTGCGACCGCGCGAATCTCGTTCGCCAGCAGCTCGAACTCGCGGCGGTCGCCGATCAGCGGCAGCATGATCTCCGGCATCGCCTTGATACCCTGGGCGCGCAGTCCAGCCGCGGCCTCCAGGATCGCCCGCACCTGCGCCCGGTAGATTTCCGGGTAGCTCACGCCCAGCCGCGCGCCGCGATGCCCCAACATCGGATTGAACTCGACCAGTTTGTCGCGCACCGAGCGCAGATGCTCCGGATCGAGGTCCATGGTGCGCGCCAGCTCGGCGATCTCGGCGTCTTCTTTCGGCAGAAACTCGTGCAACGGCGGATCGAGCAGCCGGATCGTTACCGGCAGACCGGCCATCGCTTTCAGGATGCCGGCGAAGTCCTCGCGCTGAAAAGGCACGATCTTCGCCAGCGCACGCGCGCGCTGCTCGGCGGTTTCAGCCAGGATCATCTCGCGCACCGCCGCGATCCTTTGCGGGTCGAAGAACATGTGTTCGGTGCGGCATAGGCCGATACCCTCGGCGCCGAAACCGAGCGCCACTTCAGCGTCATGCGGCGTATCGGCATTGGCGCGCACGCCCAGCCGCCGTTCGGTATCGGCCCACGACATGAATTTTTTGAAGGCCGCCGACATCTCGGGCAGCACGGTCGGGACTTCGCCGGCAATGACCTCGCCGGTCGAGCCGTCGAGCGTCACCGCATCGCCGCGCCGCAGCACGTGACCATTGGCCGAGAGCGTGCCGGCGCCATAATCGATCGCGATCGCGGCGCATCCGGCCACGCAGCACTTGCCCATCCCGCGCGCCACCACCGCGGCATGGCTGGTCATCCCGCCGCGCGCCGTCAAAATTCCTTCGGCGACCTGCATTCCGTTGATGTCTTCGGGCGAGGTCTCATTGCGCACCAGCACCACGTGCTTGCCCTGGTTGACTTCCGTGACCGCCTCCTCGGCTGAGAACACGATCTCGCCCGAGACCGCGCCGGGCGAGGCCGGCAAGCCGCGCGCCAGCACCTCCTTGCGGGCCTTGGGATCGAGTCGCGGATGGAGCAGTTGTTCGAGCTGTACCGGCTCGACGCGCATCAACGCTACGCGCCGATCGATCAGCCGCTCGCTTGTCATGTCGACCGCGATTTTGACCGCGGCTTCGGCGGTGCGCTTGCCGTTGCGCGTCTGCAGCATGAACAGCCGGCCGCCTTCGATAGTGAACTCGAGGTCCTGCATATCGCGGAAATGGTGTTCGAGGCGCTTCGCGATCGCGAGTAGATCGCGGTAGGCGCCGGGGAAGCTTTCCTCGAGCGTCGCATAGCGCGTGTGACGTTCGGCCTCGTCGACATGGTTGCGCTCGGCCCACGCCCGCCCGGCCCGCAGGCTTATCTGCCGCGGCGTGCGGATGCCTGCAACCACGTCCTCGCCCTGCGCGTTGGGCAGAAACTCGCCATAGATACCCTTCTCGCCGGTGGCCGGATCGCGAGTGAAGGCGACACCGGTCGCGCAGTCGGGGCCGAGGTTGCCGAACACCATCGCCTGCACAGTGACCGCGGTACCCCAGTCGCCGGGAATATCGTTGATGCGCCGATAGGCGATCGCACGGTCGTTGTTCCATGAGCCGAACACCGCGCCGATCGCCTCCCAGAGCTGTTCCTCGGGATTCTGCGGCACGTCACGCCCGACGCGCCGGCGAATCAGCTCGCGAAACTCGCCGACCAGCTCTTGCAGGTCTTCGGCCGACAAATCGACATCCTGTTCGACGCCGCGGGCCTTTTTTTTCTGCTCGATCAGTACCTCGAACGGATCGTGCTCGGTCGCACTTTCGGGCTTGAGCTTCAACACCACGTCGCCGTACATCTGGCAGAAGCGGCGGTATGAATCCCACGCGAAGCGTGGATTGTCGCTGGCCTGCGCGAGGCCGTGGACAGTTTCGTCGGTGAGCCCGAGGTTCAGCACCGTATCCATCATCCCCGGCATCGAGACCCGCGCGCCCGAGCGTACCGAGACCAGCAGCGGGTTTTTGCTCGCGCCGAATTTTCGCCCGAGGATTTTTTCCGTCCGCGCGATGCTCTTGGCCACGCCCGCGGCCAGCCCCGGCGGATACTTCTGCTTATGCTCGTAAAAGTAGTTGCAGACCCGCGTCGAAATCGTGAAGCCGGGCGGCACCGGCAGCTTGAGCGACGCCATCTCGGCGAGGTTCGCGCCCTTGCCGCCGAGCAGATCGCGCATCGCCGAGCGCCCCTCGGCCACGCCGCCGCCAAAGAAGTAGATATCGGAATGGACTCGCGCCATTGGATCACTCTCCCGTTGAGGTGGTGATGCGATTCAAGTTGGCTGCGCGCCGCCCCGCCTGAGGGTTCCCGGATGCGCCGCGCTGCGCTATCGATGCCAACCGATACGCTGGGTTATTTCCGCGGCCAGTTGTGCGATCGGAATCCGCTCCTGCTGCGTGCTGTCGCGATCGCGCAACGTGACGGTATCGTCGGTCATGCTCTGGTGGTCGATCGTTACGCCGAAAGGTGTGCCGGCTTCGTCCTGCCGCCGGTAGCGCCGCCCGATCGATCCAGCCTGATCATAGGCGACCGTGAAATAGCGTTGCAATTCCTCGCGTACCGCGTGCGCCTTCTCGGGCTGGCCGCCCTTGCGCAGCAGCGGAAAGACCGCGGCCTTGACCGGCGCGAGGCGCGCGTCGAAGCGCATCACGATTCGCTCCTCGTTCTCCACCACATCCTCGTCGTAAGCCTCGAGCATAAAGGCCAGCATCGCGCGGTCGACTCCCAAGGCCGGCTCAATCACCCACGGCCGGAAACGCTCGCGGGTCTCCTCATCGAAGTAGCTCAAGTCCTTGCCGCTGAACTGGGCGTGCTGATCGAGGTCGTAGCTGCCGCGCTTGGCGACGCCCTCCAGCTCGCCCCATCCGAACGGATAGAGAAATTCGAGGTCGGTGGTTCCGCGTGAATAATGCGACAGCTCGTCGGCCTGATGCGGCCGCTGCTTCAGATGATCGCGCGTCACGCCGTATTTCAGAAACCACTGGTAGCGGAAATCGACCCAGAAGTTGAACCAGCGCTCTTCCTCGGCGGGGTCGGGCTTGATGAAAAATTCCATCTCCATCTGCTCGAACTCGCGGGTGCGGAAGATGAAGTTGCCCGGTGTGATCTCGTTGCGGAACGACTTGCCGATCTGCGCTACGCCGAACGGCAGCTTGACGCGCTGGGTGTCGACGATATTGGCAAAGTTGACGAAAATTCCCTGCGCGGTTTCGGGCCGCAGATAAATCGTGGCGGCATCGTCCTCAACCGGCCCCATGAAAGTCTTGAACATCAGGTTGAAGCGCCGCGCCTCGGTGAGCTCGCCGCCGCAGGCCGGACAGCGATTGTCCGTGAGATGGTCGGCGCGAAAGCGCTGTTTGCATTTTTTGCAGTCGACCAGCGGGTCGGTGAAGTTCTGCAGATGGCCCGAGGCTTCCCAGGTGCGCGGATGCATCAAAATGGCGGCGTCGAGGCCGAGCACGTCGGCGCGCCGCTGTACCATGTCGCGCCACCAGGCTTCCTTGACGTTGCGCTTGAGCTCGATGCCGAGCGGGCCGTAATCGAAAGTCGAGCCGAGCCCGCCATAGATGTCGCTACTTGGAAAGACGAAGCCGCGCCGCTTGCAGAGATTGACCAGCTTCTCCATCGTGACCGGGTTCTTGGTCCCGGCCGCAGGCTTTGGTGCCTCAGCTACCGACAAACGATTCCTCCGATGCTCGTGAAGCGAGCCGCCGATCGGCGCTCCGAGCGCTACTAATTTCGTATCATTCGCGCGCCGCCCCGGCAATTTTGCGCAGCGAGGGAAGGGGCTTGGCGGTCGAAGGCGAAGTAAAGCAAAGCGTGGGATGCCGATCCCGGAATACATACAAACTCAAATCATTGGCGAGCCGGGGTCGAGGCCGAACAGGACGCGTCCGACCACCTCGAAACGAGAGCTGTTCATCAGCAGATGCTGAGAGGCGGTATGCGCATCGCGCCAGCAGCGCTCGATCGGGCACGAGGTTTGCGCCGAACTCATCCCGGCGGCATCGGCGACTAAATCGACCGCCTGCACTGCCAGCTTCGCGGCGGTCACGCCGGCCAGCCGCGCGCGCACGCGGTCCTGCAGGTCGAAGCTCTCGCCCGCCTCGCCCTTGCGCCAGATTTCCTGGTTGGACTGGTAGAAGTAGGCGCGCGCTGCCTGCAGCAAGCCTTCCGCCTGCGCGAATTGGGTCTGTGCGATCGGACGCTCGCGCAAGGCCGCCCGGGTGCCCATCGGCACCTTGGCTTGCGCGAGTTCGTTGAGCGCATCGAGTGCGTGGCGCGCGGTGCCAAGCACTACCGATACCAGCGCACCTGCCATTTGCAGGAGCAGCGGAATGTTGGCGAAGGTCCCGCGCAGCCAGGTCGATCGCGGGTTGAGCCAGTCGAAGGTGAATCCATCGGGGACGAAAACGTCTTCGAAAACGCAATCGTTGCTGCCGGTGCCCCGCATCCCGGCGGTGGACCAGGTGTTGAGGATTTGCGCATGCTCGATCGGAAAGAAACCCGCGCGCTGCATCGGCATCCCATCGGCGATTTGCGGTGCCCCGTCGCGCATCACGATCGCCGCCGCCATCAGGTAGGTCGCGTGAGCCGAGCCGCTCGCATAGGCAGCCTTGCCGCTGAAGCGCCATCCGCCTTCGATCGGAATCGCCCGGCTGCTCATTGGATTGAGCGAACCGGCGCTCACTCCGCGCGGCTCGCCATAGATTTTCTCGAATGCCTCGCGCGCAAGATTATGCCCAAACAGCGGGCCGCTTGAACAAATCGCAAGATTCCATCCGGTCGAACCGTCGATACGGGAAACTTCCTCGAAGAACCGCAGCGAATCGGGAATCGTGAAGTCACCGCCGCCCATGCTGCGCGGGAGCAGAATCCGGAACAGGCCGGCGTTGTGGAAAGCGTCGGCGACCTCGCGCGGCATCTGGGCCTCGCGCTCGGCGCGGTCGGCGTGCTCCCGAATCAGCGGAGCGAGCTGGTGCATCTTGTCGAAGTAAGCTTTGACGGGTTCGGTCAATTCGTCCATCACACACCTCGCGCGCCAGTTCTCGGAGATTCAGATATTCCGTTCGGATTTTCGCCGCGCAGGCGACAGATGATTCGTCAGGATCAGGACGCGTTGCCATCTTCGACCTGAGAATCAGATTCCATCCGCGATTTGTCAAACTGGTTCAGACCCGTGCCAGGTCCACTATCGTCAGGTTAGACAAGCTCGAAAATCGCTGTTAATGCTCCGAGGCGGATTGTTTATGATGGCCCGGGAACAGGGTCGCGCGGGCGCTGGAAGAAACTGGTTTTCATCGGCGGACTCGAGGAGATCATGAAACGAGCGAGAACGAATCTTTTTGCGGCGGCGGGCGTGATTATTTTCGCGCTAACGATCGCCGGATGCACCCATCCGCTCATCGCGCCGCCCGGCGAGACCGCGGTCCTGATCTTTCCGGATCGGAAGTCGGTCACCAAGGTCGAGCAGATGATCAAGGAAGAGGGGATGCTGGGTGCGTTCGCCGCGGCCGGCGAAGCCGATAAGGCCAGGCCGATCGTCGCCGGCACGCGCGTCAAGGTGCTGTCGCGCGATGAATACTCGGTCGAAGTGGTGGTCGCGCGCGGGCCATACAAAGGCTTGCACGGCTTCGTGATGAAAGAAGCGGTCGAGTGAGCAACCGGGCGCGATGGATTTAAAGTCGGAGTCAGCGATCAGAGCGCGTTGGAGCCGCGCTCGCCGGTCCTGATACGCACCACTTCTTCCATCGGCATCACGAAAATCTTGCCGTCGCCGATGCGGCCGGTGCGCGCGGCGCGCTCAATGGTTTCAACCACCTGTGAGGCGAGATCATCGGAGACAATAATCTCGAGCTTGACCTTGGGCAGAAAGTCGACGACATACTCGGCGCCGCGATAGAGCTCGGTATGTCCCTTCTGACGGCCGAAGCCCTTGACCTCGGTGACCGTAAGCCCCTGCACGCCGATGCTGGAGAGCGCTTCTTTGACCTCATCGAGTTTGAACGGTTTGATAATCGCCTCGACCTTCTTCATGTTGCTCCTCGGTAGCGTCCGTCCGTGAGGCCGGCTCTCGCTCAGCGGCCAAGCATACCATTTCCAGTATCGTAGGTATTAGGCAAGCCCTCTCGGCCGCAGGCGCAGCAGGGTTGCCCACATCGCGCGTGGCGAAATTATGGCGAAATCGGTATCGATCAGAATGGATGGAGATCGTTCACGCCGGATCGTTTCCTAGTTTTGGTTCCACCCCGCCGGCCAGGCGCGAGATGTTGTCGCGATGGCGCAGCACGATCAGCGCCGCCATCACGATCACCAGCGCGACGTAGCTGCGCGGAAAATCCATCGCCAGGATCAGTATCGGCATCGCGATCGCTGCGCAGATCGATCCCAGCGAGACGATCCGCGTAATCGCGAGTACGATGAGGAACACGGCGAGCGCGATCAATGTTGCGATCGGCGCCAGCGCAAGCCAGATACCCAGCGAGGTTGCCACTCCGCGCCCGCCTTTTAATCTCAGGAATAGCGAGAAGATCGATCCTGTGAACGCGGCGAGCGCGACCAGCACGATAGTGTCTGCGCCCGGTGCGATCGCGCGCGCCGCCAGCGCCGGGATGGCGCCCTTCAGCAGATCGCCGGCAAAGGTGATTGTGGCGGCGCCGCGGCCGGCGACGCGTGCGACATTGGTCATTCCGATGTTGCCGGAGCCGACCGCGCGTGGATCGAAGCCGAACAGCCGCCCGACCAGCACCCCGACGGGCACCGATCCGATCAGATATGACACCGCTACCAGAAAGATCGAGAACATCGAGGTGGTGGCTTATCCAGCGGCCCCTGAGCGGAAGATGGTCGGGGTGACTGGATTTGAACCAGCGACTCCTGCGTCCCGAACGCAGTGCTCTGCCAGGCTGAGCTACACCCCGTTTCCGGCTGTGATGGGAACCGGGAAAACTTTATAGCATCGGGCCCCGCGCCAAAGCGAGAGCGCTT
Source organism: Binataceae bacterium (SeqCode) (assembly GCA_035504735.1). GTDB lineage: Bacteria > Desulfobacterota > Binatia > Binatales > Binataceae > JAJPIG01. Next base: position 788 of record DATJRJ010000252.1, on the reverse strand, counting down.
CAGATTCGCGCGATCTGCGCGCGCATCTCGCAAATTATTCCGAGGTAATCGGCGTGTCCGAAGATACCCGAGCCCGAGACGAAGATGTTGGCGCCTGCGTCGGCCGCGGCAGCCACGTTGTCGACCTTGATGCCGCCGTCGATCTCGATGTCGAGGTCGAGTCTGCGCCGCTCGAGGTCACGCCGAATCGATCGGACCTTGTCGAGACTGTCGGAGATAAAATCCTGACCGCTAAAGCCCGGATGCACGCTCATCACCAGGATCATGTCGAGCCGGTCCGCGCAGGCCAGCACGCGATCGGGATCGGTTTCCGGGTTGATCGCGATCGACGCCCGCGCGCCGGCGGCCCGAATCTGCGCTGCGATCGCCGGCAGGTCGCGGCACGCTTCGGTATGCACCGACACCGAGTCCGCGCCCGCTTCGACGAACGCACCGACGTAGCGCTCGGGCTCAGTGATCATCAGGTGCGCATCCAGCGGCAGTTTCGTGATCGCGCGCAGCGACTTCAGGACCGGGATTCCGATCGAAATGTTGGGCACGAAATGCCCATCCATCACGTCAAAGTGAATCAGATCGGCGCCGGCCTCCTCAACTCGGCGAATTTCTTCGCCCAGGCGCGTGAAGTCGGCCGATAGTATCGACGGGGCGATCCGGAAGACACGGTTCATGGCAACAACGGCATCGAGTCTATGCGAGTTTGTGCCGATGCGCGAGGATCGAAGGCGGGAGAATTTGCGGTCCACGCCGAGGCCATCAACTCGCCGGTATGTTACCTAGAAGCGATCGCG
>DATJRJ010000251.1:0-18885 GCA_035504735.1 Binataceae bacterium (SeqCode) | reverse complement strand
GGGCCCGGCCTCGGAATCCTCAGCGAGCGCATCGCGCGCGCCGCGCCGCGAAAATTCACGATGGTCGAGCTGGATCGAAACCTCGCGACGGCGCTCTCGCGGCGTTTCGAGGCCGCCCCGGGCATCACGGTCGTATGCGCCGACTTCCTCGCCGCCGACCTCGCTGGGCTCGTCGAACGTCCGCCGGTTAAACTAGTCGGCAATCTGCCTTTCAACGCCGCCGCCGCGATCCTGCATCGGCTGTGCGATTTTCGCCCGCTGATCTCGCGGATGGTCCTGATGTTCCAGCGCGAGGTCGGCGAGCGTATCCGCGCATCACGCGGTACGCCGGGCCGTTCGGCGCTCAGCGTCTTCACCGCGCTTTACTGGGAAATCGAGGATCACTTCCGCGTGCTGGCCGGGAGTTTTCATCCGCGGCCCAAGGTCGATAGCGAGGTGATCATTTTTCGCGCGCGTGAATCGCTGCCGTTTGAGCCATCCGAGGAGCGCTGGGTGCTAGAAACCGTGCGGGCGGCGTTCTCCGCGCCGCGCAAATCGATTCGCAACCCGCTCGCTCATCGACTCGCGCTGCCGGCGCCGGCGGTGGCTGCGGCGCTCGAAGCAATCGGGATCGAGCCGTCGGCTCGCGCCGCCGCTCTGGAAGTCGGCGACTTCGTCCGTATCGCGCGGGCGCTGGTCGTGCCTCGCATGAAGCCGCAGGTTCGCTGCGATGCCTGAATTACCGGAAGTCGAGTCGCTCAAGAATTCGCTCGCTCCGCTGCTGGTCGGGCGCACTATCATCCGCGCCACGATCGCCGAGCCGCGCCTGCGCCGCCGCCTGGCCCGCAATTTCGGATCGGAGGTGAGCGGCCGGCGCGTCGAGCGCCTCGAACGGCGCGCCAAGTACCTGCTGATGACGCTGAGCGGCGAGGCGGTGCTGATGGTCCATCTCGGCATGAGCGGCAGCCTGACGCATCGCGACCAGGGCTTCGCCTCAGACTCGCTGGACGCTGCCCATGACCACGTCGAGTTCGAGCTCGACGACCACAGCCGCCTGGTCTACAACGATCCGCGCCGCTTCGGCCTGATGAAGCTGGTGCGAGCCGCCGAGCTGGCGACGGCCGCCGAACTTAAAGCGCTGGGACCGGAGCCGGACGGCACCGAGTTCAACGCTGAGTACCTGCGCGGCAAGGCGCGCGGGCGGCGCGTCGCGGTCAAGAACCTGCTGATGGATCAGCGGATCGTCGCCGGCGTCGGCAATATCTACGCATCGGAAATCCTGTTCCGGGCGGGCGTGCGTCCCACCCGCCGCGCCGGGCGGTTGAGCCGGGCCGAAATCGAGCTGATCGTGCGCTTCACCCCTGCGATACTGCGCGAGGCGATCGGCAGCGGCGGGACGACCTTCAACGACTATATCGACGGGCGCGGCCGCGAAGGCGCATACCGCCCGCAGGTTTACGATCGCGCGGGACAGCCGTGTCCACGCTGCGCGACGCCGATCCGGCAAATCGTGGTTGGGCAGCGCTCGAGCTTCTTCTGCGCCGCCTGCCAGAAATGATCGCGCGGCGCGGGTCCGCGCTTGCCATCGCGCGCCCGCATCATCAAGCTCTCAGCATCGAGCCCGTTCGATGAGATGCACGCAGTGTGGAAACGAGATGCCGGTGGGCGCGGCGTTCTGCTCGCGATGCGGTACGCGCCTCTCCGCTCCACGACCGGCCGCGCAACGCGAGTTCGCGCTGCTGCGGGTGTGGCCGTCGTGGTGGGAATTCGCGCGGCCGATCATCATGGCACTACTCGTGATCGGGGCGGGCGTCTTCCTGCTGTTCACACGCAGACAAGCCTGGAGTGCGGTGCCGATCCTGTGGATGGTCGGCATCCTGATCCTGATATTGACGGCGATCGCGCGCCGGCGGCTTAGCTGGAGTGTCACCTCCGAGCGCTTGATTGAACGGCGCGGGATGCTCGCCAGCCGCGAGCGTCACATGGAACTGGCCGATATCCGATCGGTCGAGATCGACCGCCGGGCATGGCAAAAGCTGTTCGGGCTGGGCGACGTGATCGTGGCCTCGGCGGCCAGCGCGGAGTTTTCGATTCGGCTCAACGGCGTCCCCGATCCGCTTGCGATCGCGGAGAAAATCCGCCAGGCCCGGCTCAAGCGGCTCGCCTGAGGGTGATAGCACCGCGCGCGGCGCATCGTTAAGCTGGCGGCGCAGGCGGAGGTGAGGCGGCGATGATCGACATACCGCGCGGGCTGGAAGGGCTGATAGCTTTCGTATTCGGCGCTTCGATCGGAAGCTTCGTCAACCTGGTCGCCTACCGGCTGCCGCGCGACCTCTCGATCGTGCGGCCGGGGTCGTTCTGTCCGCATTGTCAGCGCCCGATTCCATGGTGGGCAAACGTTCCGATTCTCGCCTATATCTTTCTGCGCGGACGCTGCGTGATGTGCGGCGCGCAGATCCCGTTGCGCTATTTCCTGGCCGAGCTCGCGCTCGGCAGCGCCGCCGCCTATCTCTATCTGCACTTCGCGCCGGCCGACGCGATCGCGCGCTTTGTCTTCTGCGCCGCGCTCTTTACCGTGGCATTGATCGACTACGACTGGCGGCTGATTCCTAATCTGATCACTTTCCCCGGTATCCCGATCGGCTTCGCCTTCGCGGCGCTGGCGATGCCCGAGATCGGATGGAAGCAATCGCTGATCGGAATCGCGATCGGCGGCGGCGTGCTGTTCGTCACCGGCGAGGTCTACCGCCTGGCCCGCGGTCGCGAAGGCGTCGGCATGGGCGACGTCTGGCTGCTCGGCATGACGGGTGCGTTTTTGGGCTGGGTAGGCGTGTTGTTCACGCTGTTCTTCGGTTCGATCCTGGGCAGCGTGGGCGGGCTGGCGGTCGCGCTCAGCGGCGCGACGCTGCCGGCGCCGGTGGCCGATCCAAACTCCGAACCGCAAGAGCAGGACAGCTCGATTCTGCGCACTGAAGTCCCGTTCGGCCCGTTTCTCGCGCTGGCCGCGGGAGTCTTTGCGCTCTTTCAGCCGGCGCTTATCCGTTGGTATCTTTCCCGTTGATGGGCGCGGGAGTTTTCATCACGCTCGAAGGCGTTGAGGGCTCGGGCAAGACCACCCAGGCCGCCCTGCTCGCCGATTCGCTGCGGGCTGCGGGCCACCGCGTGATTGTCACGCATGAACCCGGCGGCACCCGTGCCGGCCAGGCGATCCGCGCGATCTTTCTGGACCCCGCGGTCTCGCTCGAGGTCGCCGCCGAGCTGCTGCTGGTGCTGGCCGATCGCGCTCAGCACGTGCGCGAAAAACTCAAGCCCGCACTGGCCGCGGGCGAGATCGTGATTTCCGATCGCTACGCCGATTCGACCGTCGCCTATCAGGGTTATGCGCGCGGCGTCGATCTCAACTTCCTGCGCGAGCTGAACCGCCTCGCCACCGATAGCATCATGCCCGACCTGACGATCGTGCTCGATTGCCGGGTGCCGACCGGTCTGGCGCGAATTCAGAGCCGCATGAGCCGCGCGGCGGCGCGCCGGCCCGACCGTTTCGAGGGCGAGGGCGTCGAGTTCCATACGCGCGTGCGCGAGGGCTTTTTGGACCTCGCCCGCAGCGAGCCGCAGCGCGTGACGGTGATCGATTCCGAGCAGCCGCTGGAAATCGTGAGCGCCGCAATCCGCCGCCGCGTCGACGAGCTGCTGGAACGCCGATGCCGCTAGATGGCCTGCGCGGCCATCGCGAACTCTACGCTCGGCTGCTCGCCGAGCTGCATAGCCGCCCGGCGCATGGCTATCTGTTCACTGGACCCGACGGTGTCGGCAAGGCGCTGGTGGCCGAGGCGCTGGTGCATAGCCTGCTGTGCGAACGGGTGCCCGACGCCGGCTTCTGCTGCCGCCCCGATCGATGCCCGGTGCGCGCTCCTGCCGGTCGCGGCGAGCCGCCGGTCGAGCGCTGCGATTGTTGCGCCGGATGCGTCCAGGTTGCTACGGGAGTCCATCCGGATTTCATCCGTATCGGGCGTGCCACGGGACGCACCGAGGTTTCGATTGAACAGGTGCGAGGCCTGATCGCGCGGCTGGGGATGCGGCCGGCGCGGGCAGCGATGCGGACGGCAATTATCAACGACGGCGAAACGCTCAACCTCCCGGCCCAGAACGCGCTGCTCAAGACGCTCGAGGAGCCGCCCGGCTTTGCGATTATCTTTCTGATCGCGCATAGCGAACGGACCTTGCTCGACACGGTGCGATCGCGCCTGCGCCTGGTGCGCTTCCCCGCACTCCCGGCCGCGGACATCGCCGCCATCCTGGGCGAACGGCTGCATCTCGAGCCGGAGCGCGCCCAATCGCTCGCGCTGCTGGCGCGCGGCAGCGCCGCGCGCGGTTTTGCGCTGGCCGAGGGCGGCGCACCGCCGATGGCCGAGCTGCTGGCGGCATTCGAGCGCGCGGCGACGATCGATTTCGCGGCGGCGCAGGCATTGGCGCAGGATTTCTTCGCCAACCGCAGCGAAGCGCTGGAAAATTTCGAGCTGATCGCCCGCCTGCTCGAGGAGATGCTATGCTCCAAGCTGCTCGGCGGGTACGATGCGGAGGGCTCTTCCAACGCCGACCTCACGGCTGTCATGAGCGGGCTGGTTGAGCGCCTCGAACTGGCCGCGATTCTGACCGCCCTGGAAGGCGCGGTGCGCGCCGCTTCCGCGGTCGAGGCGATGGCGAATCCGCGACTCCAAGCGGAAAGCTGGTGGATGGAAGTCGCGCGGGCGGCGCGGGGGGAAACGTGAACCGAGATAGCGATTCTTTCGAGAGCGACGGCCAGGAGCTGCCAAGAATCGTCGGCGTGAGCCTGCAGGCCGTCGGACGGATCGAAAACTTCCTGGCCGGGGATTTGGCGCTCAAGCGCGGCGATCGCGTGCTGGTCGAGAGCGAGGCCGGGATGCGCCTGGGCACGGTCGAGATCGAGCCGCATGAGCCGGCCCATACGCTCGACCTTTCGGTACTCAAGCCGGTGACCCGGCCGGCGAGCGATGACGACTTCCGCATCGAGTCCGATAATCTGACCCGCGAGGCCTACGCGCGCCGGCTCGGCGTCGAGAAGATTCGCGAGCGCGGCGTGGCGATGAAGCTGGTCAATGTCGATTACTCGTTCGAGGCCCGCAAGGCGACCTTCTATTTCACCGCCGAGGATCGGATCGACTTTCGCAACCTGGTGCGCGATCTCGCCAATATCCTCAACGTCCGGGTCGAGATGAAACAAATCCGGGCACGCGACGAAACCAAGGTCACCGGCGCGGTCGGACCTTGCGGGCGCGAGCTATGCTGCTCATCGTGGCTGCGCGATTTCGAGGCGGTCACGGTCAAGATGGCGCGCGAGCAGGGCTTGGCGCTGAATCCCTCGCGGCTGGCCGGGATGTGCGGACGGCTCAAGTGCTGCCTGCGCTACGAGTACGGCACCTACGTCGAACTCAAACGTAACCTGCCGGGAATCGGCAAGCACGTGCAATCGGTCAAGGGCGACGGCAAGGTGTTGCGTCAGAATATCCTCAAGCAGACCGTCACGCTGCTGCTCGAGGGCGAGGGCGGCGTGGTCGAGGCCACGTTGGAAGACCTGGTCGATTCGCGCGCCCAGTGAGCGCGGCACCGGTCTGATTCCAGGGCCGGATTCGCTAGTATGGTGTCCTGCGAATACGCTGGCCGGGCGCTCGGAAGCGAGCATGATTCTTCGTCGGGCTCATCCACGGGACACAATGCTGGCTGGATGAACATGCGCATCGATGGCTGAACCGATTCACATCACCACCGCGATCTTTTATTGCAACGGCACGCCGCACGTCGGTAGCGCGTATGAAGCGCTCGCGTCGGACGTCTTCGCGCGCTATCAACGTCACAAGCGCGGCGTGGATCAGGTCAGTTTTCTGAGCGGAACCGACGAGCATGGGGACAAGATTCGCCGCGCCGCGCGGGCCGAGGGACTCGCGCCGAAAGCCTATACCGATAAGATGAGCGCGCTGTTTCGCGAGGCCTGGCAAGGCCTCAATATCAGCGTCGACTATTTCGTCCGCACCACCGACCCCGAGCACGAGAATTTCGTCAAGCAGATGCTGCTCGAGAGCAAGCGCCTCGACAATATTTATTTCCGCGATTACGAGGGGCTCTATTGCGTCGATTGCGAGCGCTTCTACACCGACAAGGAGCTGATCGACGGCAAGCTCTGCCCGACGCACAACCGCCCGGTCGAGCTGATCAGCGAGGGCAATTACTTCCTTAAGATCGAGCAATACCGGGAGCTGGTCCGCCGGCATATCGTCGATCATCCGGATTTCATCCGGCCCGAACGCTACCGCAACGAGGCGCTCAACATGCTGGCCGAGCCGATCTCGGACCTCTGCATCTCACGCCCGAAGTCGCGGCTCGATTGGGGCATCGAGCTGCCCTTCGACGATCGCTACGTGACCTATGTCTGGTACGACGCGTTTTGGGCTTACGTCAGCGAACCGGCGCGACGGCTCGGGTTCGAACGCTTCAAACGGGAGATTTGGCCCCACACCGAGCATTTTATCGGCAAGGACATCCTGAAGACGCACATCGTCTATTGGCCGGCGATGCTGCTGGCGGCAGGATTCAGCGAAGACCAGTTGTTCAGCCATCTCAACGTCCACGGCTGGATGAATTTCGGCGGCGCGCGGATGTCGAAAAGCTCGGGCAACGTGCGCGACCCGGTCTCCTACGAGCGGGCCTTCGGCGCCGACGTGTTGCGCTACTTCGTGATGCGCGAGGTGGTTTATGGGCTGGACGGCGACTTCTCCGAAGAGCGGCTGATCGAGCGCTACAACGCCGACCTCGCCAACGATCTCGGCAATCTGGTGAGCCGGGTGCTGGCGATGGCGCAGCGTTACTTTCAGGGCGAAATTACTGCGGCTCCGGGCATCGATGACGATCAGGAGCAGGACGGAATACTGAGCAGTGTCTTCGGCATTTTTCCGCAGACGGTCGATGCGCACATGAATCAGCTTGCGTTTCATCGCGCGCTCGACGCAATCTGGGGCGCGCTCGACGTCGCCAACAAGTACGTTGCGGCCACCGCGCCGTTTACGCTGGCGCGCGATCCGGCGAATCTGCCGCGCGTGGCAAAGATAATCGCGAACCTGCTCGAGGGCATTCGGGTTGTGACCTACGTGCTCGAACCGTTCATGCCGGTTACGGCCCGCCGGATAGCCGATATGCTCAACACCGATGACGATCTGCTGAGGAAACCGTTCGGCGACGGCCTGAAACCCGGCCATCGCGTAAAGCCGCCGGTTCCGTTGTTCCCACGTATCGAGAAGACCGCAACTTGATCTCGCCGGCGGCTTGACGCTCTCCTTGTGCTGGGAGAGTGAACTCGAATCCGATGGCGAGCCTCTGCGACAGCCACTGTCATCTGGCGGACGAGCGTATCCACGCCGACCTCGCCGGCGTGCTCGATCGCGCCGCCGCGGCCGGAGTCGGCCCGATCATCGCGGTCGGCGCGATCGATACGATCGAAACCGATCGGCTGACGGTCGACATCGCCGAGCATCACGCGGGCGTCCACGCCGCGATCGGCGTTCATCCTCACGATGCCGCCGCATGCGACGAGCGGCGTCTCGATGAGCTCCGCGGGTTGGCGCGCTCGGCAAAAGTGGTTGCGATCGGTGAGAGCGGTCTCGACTTTCACTACCTGCGCTCGCCGGCCGAGGCGCAGGAGCAGGCGCTGCGGCGCCACCTCGAACTCGCCGCGTCGCTAGGGTTGCCGATCGTGATCCATTGCCGCGATGCCGAGCAGCGCCTGCTTGAAATCGTGCGCGAGATTGGCGCCCCATCAGCCGGAGGCGTAATCCATTGCTTCACGGGTGATGCCGTCGCCGCGCGCGACTTCCTCGGTCTCGGCTTTTACATTTCATTTTCGGGCATCGTGACCTTCAAAAATGCGGGCTCGCTGCGCGCGGTCGTGCCGTTGGTTCCCGAAAACCGCCTGATGGTCGAGACCGACGCTCCCTACCTCGCGCCCGAGCCGTTTCGCGGGCGGCGCAACGAACCCGCCTATCTGCCGCGCACGCTCGAAATCGTGGCCGGACTACGCGGCCAGGAGCCGGCGGCGCTCGCCGCGATCGTGAGCGCCAACAGCGCCCGGCTGTTCAAATTGTCGCCGCTCTGAATCGCCCAAACCGCCTTCTCTTTTTGGCATTTCACATTCGAGGTGCCAGTGGGGTTATAAGGTTCGAGATGGCATCAATAAGCAGCCTCCCCATTCTGCCGATCTTCGAGGAAGCGGTAAGCAGCCATGAGCGCGAGCTGATGCGCTATCTGCTGCGTACGACCGGCGACCGCGAGGACGCGCTCGATCTCTTCCAGGAGACATGGCTCAGAGCCTATCGCGCCTACCCGGCTCTCAAAGCCGGGACCGCTTTGCGGCCGTGGTTGTATCGCATCGCGATCAATCTGTGCCGCAATCGGGCGCGCGACCGCACGAGGCGGGCGCGCGTGATGGTTTCCGACGGGCACGAACTGGCCGAGCGCGCGGCGGTGACGGGCAGCAATGACGGTGCGATCGCAATCGGCAGCGCGATCAAGGCACTGCCGCCGAATCAACGGCGTTCGCTGATTATGCGAAAGTTCGACGGCCTGAGCTATGGCGAAATCGGAGCCTCGCTCAAATGCTCGCCCGAGAGCGCGCGCGCCCACGTTTATCAGGCTCTCAAAAAACTCAAAACCGTAGCGGAATAAAAAGATGAATCAGACCATGAGCAAAGCGGCGGTGAATCAGGAGCTCGGCGACGAGCGGACGCTCGACAGTTTGATCGAAACCGCGCATCGGCAGATGGCGCCGCGGCTGGCGCGGGTGCGACGTCCGCCGGTCCGGGCCGGGCTGGTTTCCTCGCCACTCGGGAGATTAGTGGTCGCGATAAGCGAGGCCGGAATCGCGCTGATTTACTTCCTCGACGTGCCGCGCGCCAACGCCGCCGATGCGATCGCGATGCTGCAGTGGCGTTTCGACGTGATGGAAGACCAGCCCGTGGTGGCCGGAGTCGGCGAAGAGATTCGGCACTTTATGGCGGGCAACCTCGCCGCGCTGGTCACGCCCGTCGACTTGAGCCTGATCGAGAGTCCGTTTCAGCACCGCGTGATGGAGCGGCTGCGCAAGGTGCCGGCCGGGGCCGTAATCTCCTACCAGGCACTGGCGGCCGCGAGCGGCGCGCCGCACGGCTCACGCGCAGTCGGCAATACGATGGCGTCGAACCCGGTGCCGGTCTATGTGCCATGCCATCGGGTGATTCGCTCCGACGGATCGGTGGGCAACTATGGCGGTGGGGTCGCCTCCAAGCTGCGGCTGTTGCGGGTCGAGGGCTTTCAGATTGGCGAAGACCACCGCGTCGCAGCCGGGGCGGTGCTGGGCCATCAGCGCACGCATATCTATTGCCGGCCCTCGTGCAGCGCGGCCCGTCGAGCCGATCCGGCGCGAATGATGATTTTCGCCGATTCCGCACGGGCACGGAGCGCTGGACTCCGCGCCTGCCGGCAATGCCTGCCGGGCTAGGAGCAGCTCTCAGCGGTCGACAACTGCGTGCGCGTTATTCCGTCTCGCCCTGTTGTTTGAGCTGTTCGATTTCGCGCTGCTGCTGCTGGATCTGTTGCTGCTGTTGCTGGATCTGTCCCTGGGTCTGGGCCTGTTGATTTTCCGTATTCTGCATCTGGTTGCCGACCAGGAATCCACCGCCGGCACCAAGCGCGCCGCCGATCGCGGCACCCGCGCCCGGAGCGCCGACCGCAGCGCCGATAATCGCGCCAGTGGCCGCGCCGAGACCGCCGCCGATCAGCGTACCCTTCTCACGGGTGCTGAGCGGTTGCCCCGAGCATCCGGCGACAATCAAAAGTGCTGCGATGATGAAAGCAACGCGGGCAATTCCGCTTTTGTGTAAGGTAGTTACCTTTGGCATATCCGCCTCCCCTTCTGGCTGCCAATTTCCGCCGATCAGCGTACCCGCGGTTCTCGGCTGATCATACATACAGCCCGCTGCGGCACCCGAATTACGGGTAAGCCGGGTATGGTGCGCGTCCTGAACGGCATGCCAATGAAATCAGGCATCGCCGGTGCATCCTGCCGCCAAGAGCACCATCAGTGCAAGACCCCCGCGATTGCGGTGGAGCGCAATCGCGAGGGGCTTGTAGCGGACGATGCTCGGGGCAAACCGAGGGGAGATGGGGAGGAGAACTATTCGGTCTCTTGCTGCTGTCTCATCTGTTCAATCTCTTGGCGTTGCTGCTCGAGCTGCTGCTGCTGTTGCTCGACGGCCTGCTGGGTCTGCGCCTGCTGATTTTCGTTATTTTGCATCTGGTTACCGACTACGAAGCCAGTCCCGGCGCCGAGCGCGCCACCAATCGCGGCTCCTGCCGCCGGATGACCTACCGCCGCGCCGATAATCGCACCGCCACCGGCGCCTAGGAGACCGCCGCCCAAAGTGCCCTCTTCGCGAGTGCTGAGCGGCTGGCTGCCGGAGCAAGCCGCCAGCGTCATCATGCAGGCCAAGGCCAGCGCGAAAATCGCGGCAATGCTTTTCTTACCCATAACAACTCCCCTAAACGTGAGGTTTATTCTGTTTCCTGTTGACTCTTCATCTGCTGGATTTGTTGCTGTTGTTGCTCGATTTGTTGTTGCTGCTGCTGAATTTGCGACTGGGTCTGCGCGTTTTGAGTCTCCTGGTTCTGCATCGCGTTTCCGACCACCGCACCACCAACCGCTCCGATACCGCCGCCAATCGCCGCACCGATTCCCGGCGCACCCACCGCGGCGCCGATAATCGCGCCAGTCGCCGCACCCACACCACCTCCTATCAACGTGCCTTTCTCACGCGTGCTGAGCGGCTGCCCGGAGCATCCAATCGCGCTCGTCAGGGCGATTAACGCCAGCACCCCAATTAAAATCGACCTCGTTTTCAATTCTCATTCCTCCTTTTAGACGTCAGCACGGTCCATCCCGTTTACCGAGTCCTCAGGTGCCTCTCGAAGCCGTTTTACACCCGAAAATCCTGTTCATTATTGGCGAATATTGACCGGGCGCATCCGGTCTAATTCCTGAGTCTGATTATACTGGCGGTGTCACGCGCATATAAGTGCTGTGGCTACCAGCCGATAGCGCGGGCCGGGAAGATTCCAGTCAGATAACCGCGCGGGTCGGCGCCGCCGATCAGAACGCCACGCTCGCGATCGATGGCGGCGGCGAGCACGTAGCCTTCGCTATATGCGGGCCCGACCTCGACGCGATGGCCGCGCGCGGCCAGCTCATCGCGCACCCGCGGCTCGATACGGTCCTCGATCTTCAGCACGCCCGGCGACGCGTCGTGCGGCGCGAAGGTCGACGGGAAATGGCGCGACGAAAATTTCGGCGCTTCGATCGCTTCCTGGATTTCCATGCCGAAATCCACCAGGTTGACAAAAAATTGCACCGTCCATTGATCCTGCTGATCCCCGCCCATCGTGCCGAACGCGATGAAGGGCACGCCGTCCCGAGCCGCTATCGACGGGGTCAGCGTGGTGCGCGGACGCTTGCCGGGAACCAGCGCGTTAGGATGGCGCTCGTCGAGGTAGAAGGTCTGCATCCGTGAGCCGAGCGGAAAACCCAGCGTGTCGATCACGGGCGAGCTCTGGAGCCACCCGCCGCTGGCCGTAATCGCGATCAGGTTGCCCTCGCGATCCGCAGCGTCGACGTGCACTGTGCCGGCGCCCCATGGACGGATTCCCGATGGAAGACTGCCGAGCGGACGCATCGCGATCGGATCTCCGGGCCGCAGATCGAGCGACGCGCGACGCGGATCAACCAGCGCGCGGCGCAGTTCCGCGTACGCCGGCGAGAGCAGCTCCTTCATCGGCACCCGGGTGAACTCGGGGTCGCCGTAGTAGGCCTCGCGATCGGCATACGCGAGCTTCGCCGTCTCGATCATGAAGTGAACGTAGTCGACGGAATTGTGATCCATTGCACGCAGGTTGACGCCCTCGAGCAGCCGCAGATGCTGCAGGAATACCGGGCCCTGGCACCATGGTCCGCATTTGTAGACGGTGTAGCCGCGGTAATCGACACTCACCGGCTCCTCGATACGAGTCGCAAATCCGGCTAGATCGCTGGCCTGAAGCAAACCGTTATGCCGCTCCGACCAGGCTCCGATCTCGCGTGCGATATCGCCACGGTAGAAACGATCGCGGACGGCTGCCAGTGCTTCCTCGCGGCCGCGGCTGCGTGCGCCGGCCTCCGCATCGAGCAGGCGCCTGAAACAACTTGCCAGGGCCGGATTCTTGATCAGCGTGCCGACTGCGGGAAGCTTCTTGTCCGGCAGCCACAGGGCCGCGCTGGTCGGCCATTGCTTGAGAAATCGCTCGGCATTCAGGCATAGCGGCCCGATATGCGAGTTGACCGCCGGTCCACCTTTCACCTGCGACGCTTCAAAGCCGATTAGACCGGGATGAACCGGAAAGCCTTCTTCGCATAGCTCCAATGCCGGCTCGGCAACTTCGCCGAGCGACATCGTGCCGAAGCTCGCCAGCACGGTGATCAGGCCGTCGAAGGCCGCGGGGACGCCGGCGGCGAGCAAGCCTTGGTCTGGGACAGCGTCGAGGCCGCGCTCGCGGTAGGCCGCGATCGTGGCGCGCGCGGGGGCGGTCATGTTGCCGTTGATCGCCACCACCCGGCGCGCCTTGGCGGCATAGACGAGCATCGGCGTTTCACCGCCGATCGTGAACATGTGCGGGTTGACGATACCTTCCACCAGCACCGCCGCGACTGCTGCGTCTATAGCGTTACCGCCGCGATTGAAGATACGTGCACCGGCGGCGGCCGAGAGGTCGTGTTCGGTCGCGATCATCGCCCGATGGCCCATCATTTGAGGAGTAAGTGTTTTCATCTCTTTGAACTCTCCGGGAAAATCCGCATCCTAGCGTACTCGTAAGGCGGGGATGAATCGCATCACGTTGGCGGTTTGCGACTACCGATTGTCGGTCCTGATGGCTGGCCGGCGAAGATCTTTCCGAATCGCCGGTTCGTGAAAGTCAAAAAATAGATACACACTGTAAGCCTAATTTGCCGCTGGAGGGTCCCGTGGATAGATGAACACGCCAGGGGCCGGGAACGTCTAAATTTCAGGACCAAAACTTGCTATACTCCCGAACCGGTGGGGTTGACCAGATAAGCAACTGGCTGGGAGGGGGTGCTGAAATGACTCCAGACATAGGCGTAGAAAACGTAGTAGGACGGCAGTGCAGGCTATTAAAGCCGGTACGCGACCAGCAAGGACGAACCCGTTTCGGGGAACATCCCCGGATCGTACGCGAAATTATCAACCTCGGACGCCAGATGTATCTGGTACAATTCGAGGATCATGCGACGACATTCCTGTTTCCGAACGAAATCGTGATCGAGTAGACTGCGCCTGAAATGCGTGCGGATGCACGTATTTCAGGCATCGCTTGGTTCCAGACGTAGCTCTTTTAAGCCGCAAGAAACTCTTGTGCGCGGTAAAGGGCGACGATCGTTTTGGCATCGGTAATCTCGCCGGCGCGGATCATTCTGAGCGCCTCGCCAAGCGGAACTCGAACCACACGAATTACCTCGTCGGGATCGTGTTCCTGAGCGCTATCGATAAGTCCGCGCGCCAGGAAAAGCTCGATCCGCTCGTCGCAAAAGCTCGGGATCGTGACGATCGTGCCGAGATGCTCCCAGCGCGTCGCCCCAAGTCCGGCCTCCTCACGCAACTCGCGCTCGGCACACACGCGCGCGGCTTCGCCCTCACGTCGCGTTCCTGCTGGTACTTCCCAGAGGTAACCGCCGATCGTATGACGCCATTGTTCGAGCATCGCAACTTCGCCATGGTCGTCGATCGCGACAATCGCCGCGGCGCCGGGATGGCGGATTACGGCGAGGTCGAGCGTTAAGCCGTTGGGCAGCGCCGCGCTTTCGACTCCCAGATCGACCACACCCAGTTTCAGGACGGAACGACGATTAGAGCTCATGCCCTCCGAGATTAGCCCGGTAGGGATCTCGGTGTTAAGAGCAAGCTGGCCGTCGCCGCGTCCGCACCACCGCGCGCCGCCGGATTCTCGGCGGCGCGCGGTTCACAGATCGGAGCGCGCATCGCCCGCCGCTCGACAAAGACGAAGTGCGTATTTACGGATTAGTATAGGTAGTCGTCGTATCCTTCCGAACCGTGCCGTCATTGGTGGTCGTCGTCGTGGTTGACGAAGTAGCGCCGGGCACGGTAACCGCAGGCTCGGCCATCGGTACGACCTTTTCGGTATGGGAATAGCATCCGACCGAGGCAATTGCGGCGCCGCATGACATCAGCCCGATCAGTATCAAACGACTCAACGATTTTTTCGACGTAAGGTTCATAAGTGGCATTCCTCCGGCCTCTTAGCTGAGACTCGGAAAAGAGGGGCAACTTTTGTGCCAGCAAGTAATCTGCGTGAAGCAATAACTATCGCGAAGGCCCGGTAGAATTGACATTGCACGCGGTCAAACTTACCGACCGGAGTTATGGGGCCGTGAGAAATCCGCCCACTCTGAGGCTATTTTTGATTGGCACGCACGATGCGAGTAACGCTTCGGCGGTGAAGTTCCGCCGCACGAAGAGTATTGTTTCGGTTTAACTACAGAGCGAAGAGCAGTGCTATACTAACTGCGATAGTCACTCGAGTACGCCACAATTTCCCATTTTCAGACCGGCGGGGGTTCGCTTAAGACGAAATATTAAAAATGAAAGGAATCATAATCAGCGGTGCGATTCTGGCTCTGCTTGGTTTGTTAGCCTTTGCAATTCCTGTATTTACTACTCAACACACCGAGGATGTAGCCAAGCTGGGGAGTCTGAAAGTTCAGGCCAACGAACAGCAGACGCATGTTATCCCACCGCTTTTGAGCGGCGGGGTCCTAATCCTGGGATTGGTTCTGATCGGCGTGGGAGTCGCGAAACGCTGAGCGTGCCTGACCGTTCGCGCTCGATGTCGGCTATCGTGACAGGAACACCGGGCACGGCGAGTTGCGGAGCACATATTCGGTCGTCGAGCCCAGGACCATCTCGATAATCCGGCTGTGGCCATAGGCGCCGATAAACAGCAGATCAGTCTCAGTCCGGTTCAGAAAGCGAACGATCTCCTCGTGGGCGTGTCCGCCGAGAAGCTCGAAACTGGTCTCGGCCGGATAGCCTTGCAGATACGTACGGGCCTCGCCCAACACCCGCTCACCGAGTTTGGGGTCACGCGCCGCAGTCGCGACCGCGAGCGGCACCTTGAGCTCGACGGCGAACTCGGCCGCCGCGCGCATCGCGCGCGCTGCTCGTTCGCTGCCGTCATAGGCCAGCGCCAGGCGCCGGACCTCGCGAAACGGTCGCGGCGAGATCATCAGCGGGCGCGGGCATTTGCGTGCTACGCTTTCCGCGGTTGAGCCCAGCAGTCCGGTCGAAAAACGCTCGTTGACGCCATGATGCCCGATCATCACGAGATCGGCTATTTTGGCCCGCTCGCAGAGCTGATTCGGCACGATACCGATATCCAGGTGAGTCTCGGCAGGCAGACGTTCGCGCGCGGCGGCGGCCTGAAACTCCTCGAGCACGGTGTGGCCGCGCTCGGTCAGCACCTCGCGCATGCGGGAAGAGAAGTCGAGGTATGGTTCAAGTCCGAGCGAACCTGAGATATCATGAAAAAAGGATCCTTCGATCGAAACGATGTCGACCACGTGGAGGCCATGCAGCGTCGCCCCGAACCGCCGCGCAAGAGAGAAAGCAAACACCTGCGCATTGCGCGAATGCTCGGACGAATCGATTCCGACCAGTATCGTTTTGATCACCGGTATGAATCCTGTTCCCCGGATCGCGATATCATGAGCTGTATCGAAGTAACAAGGGGGGCTCGGCGTTGAGCGAGCATGGGTCCAGAGGGTTAGTCCGGCTGGTCGAGGAACTGGTCGAGGCGGCCGGACGTTGCGGCCTGCAAGTGCGGCGCGAGAAAATTCTGCGCGAGGTCGGATACCGGGCCCGCGGCGGCGCCTGCCGGCTGCACGATCAGAACCTGCTGATTATCGACCGCGATCAGCCGAGCGCCGATCAGATCGAAATCCTGGCTGAGGCGCTACGCGAGCGCGATCTCGAAGCGCTCTATCTCTCACCCGCCGCGCGCCGCCTCGTGCAAGGGGGACCCGAGCAGGGCTAGCCGGGGGTTCGATGCCACGCCTCGAGCAGAGCACGGGGCCAGCCCGCACCAGGGCCGAGCGCCGTCCCAGCGACCCGACCGGACAGCGGCTGCGGTTGTTTCACACCCGGCTGAAGGAGCGCGGGCTGAAATCGACCGGGCAGCGCGACGACATCGTACGGGTGTTCTTCGAGCTCGGCCGCCATATCAGCGCCGAAGAGCTCTACGCCGAAGTCCGTAAGATCAATCCGCACGTCGGCTATGCAACTATCTATCGGACGCTGCGGCTGCTGACCGAATGCGAGCTGGCGTCCGAGCGCCACTTCACCGAGGATCAGGCCCGCTACGAGGCCGCCGGCAAGCATCATCACGATCACTTCATCTGCGAATCCTGCGGCAAGATTATCGAGTTCGAGAACGAGGGTATCGAGCGTATCCAGGAAACGGTCGCGCGCGAGCTGGGCGCCGAGCTGACCCGTCATCGGCTCGAGCTTTATGGCCGCTGCGCGGATTGCCGCCGTAGCGCGCACCAGTAAACGAGGGGAGAATCCAGATTGGCAAGCGCGCGGAAAATGCTCGAGGGCTACCGGGTGCTCGATTTCAGCCATTTCGTGGCCGGGCCGACCTGTGCACGAATTCTGGCCGAGATGGGCGCCGAGGTGATCAAGGTCGAGCGCGGCGCTCACGGCGAGCATACGCGCAATTTCGGCGTGATCGCCGACGGGATGAGCACCTACTACTTTCAGCACAATCACAGCAAGCTCGGCATCGCGCTCGATCTGCGCAATGAGCGCGGCCGCGAGCTGATCTACCGGATGATCCCGAAGATCGACGTGGTGGTGGAAAATTTCGCGCCCGGCGTGATCGCTGGGATGGGCTTCGGCTACGAGCGCCTGCGCGAGATCAACCCGCAAATCATCATGTGCTCGATTTCGGCGGCCGGCCAGACCGGCCCCCTCAATCGCATCCCGGGCTACGACTATGTCGGGCAGGCCTATGCGGGAATCACCGAGCTAATCGGCGAGCCCGACCTGCCGCCGGTGGTGCCGGCGATGGCGATCGGCGACATCTCGACCGGCGTCGCGGGTGCGATGGCGATCGGTTTTGCGCTGCTCAATCGCGAGCGCACCGGCGAGGGCCAGTATATCGACGCCTCGATCGTCGACACCTACTTCCACATGCACGAAATCAGCGTGCCGGTGGTGGCGCTGAGACCCGGCCGCTACAAGCCCCGGCGCACCGGCTCGCTGCATCCCAACATGAGTCCGTGCGGGGTCTTCAAGGCCGGCGACGGATATATCTTTCTGATCGTACAGCAACACGAAATGGCGCGCCTGTGGCGGGCGATGGGTGATCCGCCGGCCAAAGACGATCCGCGCTTCGCCACCAATCGCGACCGGATGAAAAACAACCTTGCGATTCGCGAGCTTATCCAGAATTGGCTCGACACCTTCCCCGAGCGCGCCGCAGCATTGGCCGCGCTCGAGGCCGAGCGCGTGCCGTGCGCGCCCGTGCTGAAGCTCGAAGAGGCGATGGCCCATCCCCATCTGCGCGAGCGTCAAACCGTGCGCCGCACCCGCGACCGCGCGATCGGCGACTTCGATGTGCCGGGGATGCCGGTCAAGTTCTCGGGATGGGCGCAGAAGAGCGAGCTACGCGCGCCGCGCGTCGGCGAGGACAACGATCGCGTGATGCGCGAGCTGCTGGGACTCTCGGCCGCCGAGATCGAAGGGCTCTATACCGACCAGATCCTGCTGCGCCAGCCTCCGGCCGAACCGGCCACGAGCTGAACGCAACGGCTTAGTTTACGGTCGGCTGCGCCTGCCGCGCGGGTACTCAAATCCGTCTTAGATCGCGTCGCCAGGAAAGGGGATTTTTGATCACTTATGAGCAACCAAAAAGGTCAGCCGCCCGCCGCGGCGCAGCCGAACTACCATGCGCTTGGCGCGACGGCGGCCAACTGTTTCTGGGGCTTCTTCGATAAATCGCTCGCGCCGGTCTTGCGCGTGCATTCGGGCGACATAATTTCGATTGAGACCCTGACGCACCAGGCGGGCGATGCGCCCGACCTGATGATGGATGACGGTGTACGCCAAGTTTACGAGAATATCGCGATGCCCGAGCGCGGTCCCGGCGTCCATATCATGACTGGACCGATATTCGTGCATGGTGCGGAACCCGGCGACACGCTCGAGGTCAGGATTCTTGGCTTCGAGCCGCGCCTGCCGTACGGCTCGAATATCGCGGCCTGGTGGGGCGGCCTTTACGATGAATTCCGCAAGGAGCGCATAACGATCTATCGCATCGATGCGGAAGCGGGATGGGCGCGGGCGGCGTTTGCGTTCGATTATCGCAGCAGTCCGCGTTACGACGCGCCCGGCGCGATAATCGTTCCGGACCGCAGCAGCCGTGAAGCGGCGCTGGCGAACGTGACGGTTCCGCTGCGGCCCCATCTGGGCGTGATGGGTGTGGCGCCGAAGGAAGACGGGCGCATCAACAGTATCCCGCCGGGGGACTTTGGCGGGAACATCGACAACTGGCGGATCGGACCGGGCGCTATCATGTACTACCCGGTTTTCAACCCGGGTGCGCTGCTGTTTGCCGGCGACCCGCATGCCGCCGAGGGCGACGGCGAGATCTCGGGCACCGCGATCGAAGCCTCGGCCAACGTTCTGCTGCAGGTATTCGTACGCAAGGATTTTCGCGTCGACCATCCGATTCTCGAAACCGCGA
>DATJRJ010000250.1:0-3084 GCA_035504735.1 Binataceae bacterium (SeqCode) | reverse complement strand
CGAGCCAGCGGCCGAGAGTGGAGATGTCCGCGTCGCGCGGAGGCGTCGCCAAGAGTGGCGATGCGGCACGCACGAGTGCGTGCGCCACTTCGCCGAGACGCGAGGGAGGCCAGAGCAGGGAATCAGGTAAGTTGGCCATGGTCCAGGCGCAGGTGGCGGAACTCGGGTCCGTTCCAAAATTCTTCGCGGATGGCGCGTTCGGCTTCGAGCATGGAGTGAAAGCGCGATTTGGGATCGGCGGCGAGCTCGCGCGGATTGCCGTCTTCGACGATTTGGCCGCCCTCCAGCACCAGAACCCGATCGAATGCGAGAGCCTCGCCGATATCGTGCGAGATGACGAGCAGGGTTGCGCCGCGCCAGGCCTCGCGCGCGCGCTGGAGCAATGTGTGGCGTTGCTCGAAATCGAGGCCGCGAAAGGGTTCATCAAGAATCGCCAGGCGAACGCCGGGCCGAAGCAGAGCACGGGCCAAACGCACACGCTGCCCCTCGCCGCCCGATACGAGGCCGCCGCCTTCACCCAGCGGTGTCGCCAGACCGTCGGGCAGGCGATCGATGACGCGGGTCAGGTCAGTGGCTTCAATTGCGCGTTCGACCGGCGCCGATGCACCGTCCGCTAATCCGTAGCGCAGATTTTCCGAGAGCGGCCGGTTCCAGAGCTGGACCGCCGGATCCACCCAAGCGATGTGAGGGCGCAATCGATCGAGGCCCGTGTCATCCAGTTCAGTGCCGTCGATCACAACGCAGCCCGACGCCGCTCGATGCCAGCCGAGCAGCAATCCGACCAGGCTCGATTTCCCCGCGCCCGAAGCGCCGACGATAGCTACGTGCGAGCCCGCGGGAATCGAGAGATTGACATCGCGCAGGACTACGTGACCAGCGGCGACTACGCTCACGTTGTCGAGCTTGATCGAGACCGGACCACCGGCCTGCGCGTTCGCGCCCGTTGCAGGTCGTCTTTCCTCCAAAGCTCCGAGCGGCTCGAGCAAGCGCAGCGTGATGTTTCGATACGAGGGATATTGCCACGCGATAATCGCGACCTCCTGGCCGAGCGCGGGAAGGTTCAGCGCCCAAAACACCAGCAGCAGGGCCGTGCCGGGATCGCCGCCGCGCGCCAGATGCGAAGCCAGCAGCCAGATCGCGAGTCCGAAGCCCGCGAGGAACTGCAGCGTTTCGAGCGACAGCACGGCGCGCTGCAAATTCAATCCGGCGCGCGCCCATTCGGAAAGCAAGGCCTCGTGCTCGCGCCGCACGGCGGGCTGGCCGCCGTGGCTATGAATGGCGATCAGGCCGAGCAAGGCGTCGAGGTAGAAATGCGTGAGGGCGCCGGCGTGAGTGCGCAGGCGCAGGTCGCGCTCCATGAGGAATGGCTGGGAGCAGAGCGGAATCGCGAGCGCGGCGATGGCGGCGGCGACTGCGAGCGGCGCCGAGGGCGGATCGATCCAGATGATGGCGGCGGTGGTGAACACGATCTCGAAGCCGTAGCGCAGAAGCTGGCCGCCCAGCTCCGGCAGGCGGCGGATCAGGTGAATGCTGTGGCTGCGCTCCGCCATGTCGGACTTGAGGCGGCTTTGAAAATAACGGTCGGCCAGGCGCGGGAGTTTTTCGAGGAAGGCCAGGCGCAGATGGACTTCGAGGCGGCGCCCGAAGCGCAGCAGGCTGGAGGCGACTGGGATCTCGAGCAGCAGCAGGACCGCCGAAAGCGCGAGTGTTGCGGCGAAGAGGCCGCGGCCGGCGCCGATCAGGCCGCGAAAGAGGATCGCTTCGAAAATCACGGCGGCGCTGGATAATGCCAGAGCGGCCGCGATCGCGGCGGGTGTGAAAACGCCGTCGGCGCGAAGCAATCTGAGCAGCTCGGCGCCGGGGTGCGCGGAAGGCTGATCGAGAACCGCGGCCATTTCGGCTCCGAGCTTGCGTTGCTCGCGGGAGGGGCCGAGCGCGCGAACCAGAACCGCTCCGCGCATGAGCAGGCCGTCGCCATCGGCGCGAACAGTCCAGTAATGTTCGGGAATCGTGTCGGGTTTCTCAACGAACTCAGTCAACAGCCGCGCCCAATCCGCGCCGCGATGGATGGCCCCGGCATCGGCCAGGGACGCGAGCATTCGCACCGCGGCGTCCAGGGCTGCGAGCGATCGCCAGCCGCGGTCGGCAAGGGCTGCTGAAACCGCACGATCATCCTGGATGCCGATGGCGCGCAGCCGGCCGCGCAGGGGCGAGAGAAAGTCATCGGAGCCGGCATACTCCCGCCACGCTTCAGGGTCGACGCGCTGAGCGTGCACATAAAGATCCGATAGAAATCGCTCGGTGCTCACCCAGCGGCGTCCGACGGCCGGATCCATCAGCTCCACGAATCGGCCGAATCTGCGCCAGATGACGACGAAATGTGTGATGCCGTTGGCGAGCACCACCACCGCGATGGCGGGCAGGGCGCGCGCTTCGTCGAGCAGCACGTGATCGCGCGGCAGCATGATCTGCTCCGCCTCGAGGCCGAGCTGATTGGCGACGTCTTCGATGGTGTCGATGGACGTGCCATCGACGCCGGTCTGGCAGGCTTCGCGCAGGCGGCCGTAATTGATCGGAATGCCGAAGCCTTCGAGCAGCGACTTGAGCGCGGCGGGCCCGCAGTCCATGTTGGAGGTCTGGACGACCTCGGGAACGAGCAGCCTCATCGCGCGCCGCGCAACGTTTTGAGTGCGAGGGCCGCTGGTGCGACGCGCGCCGTTTCGATGTCGACCGATGTAGCTGTTAGCACTTGGCTCGTGGCAGGTAACGCAAGCTCGACGTGATCCGAGGCAATCGTTTGCACCTGGGCAGAAATTGTCGTACCGTTCACATGCACGAGTGCGGGCCGGCCGATCGCGATGCTGGATGTAGACGGGAAATAGGCGATCGCGCGGCCGGATTCGATGCGGACGTTGTTCGTCGATTCGTATTCGGGAACGCGCGCGGCGAACAGCCACCAGGTCCAGGCGCCCAGGAGTACGATCGCGGTGAGGAGCCCAAGCTTCGACGCGCGGAAATCGTCGGCTTCAAGCGCGCGCAGCGTGCGGGCAAACGCGATTCCCTGGTGCATTCCTAATGAGTGTA
>DATJRJ010000249.1:0-2004 GCA_035504735.1 Binataceae bacterium (SeqCode) | reverse complement strand
GGGTCCGGTGTTGGCGATTTCCTTGTACTCCGCGATCAATCCGCCCTCCAGGCGCATGACGCCGACGCCTTCGAACATCACGCGTTTGCCCTGCGCCTGGGGAAGCTTGGAAATGTAACTGAACAGGTATCGGGCGTAGAGATTGTGCCCGTCGCTAACGGGATCGAGCATATCCCAGCGAAAATCGTGCGCGTCGCGATAGAACCAGTCCTCGATTAATTCCTTGACTCTTTTCCTTCCTTCAAACGATCCGTAAAACACGTCGTGATAGACGCCGTTCTCGGTGAACAGCGCCGCCATCGCCGTGCCGTTACGATCTTCAACCGCCTTGGTGAACGCTTTGACTAATTCCTGCGGCGTCATATCTTCTCCTCCTGGGATAGTTCGGCAAAAAGTCTCGATGCACCGATATAACATCCGGCGCGCCCGAATCTAAAAAGCCAGAGCTAAAAAGGAAGCCCGGTGGGACTTCCCAGGGTCGAGGCAAGCTCGCGGTCGCGCTGCTGGATCTGCTTCATCAACGCGTCGAAGCCATTCTGCGCCAGCACACGATGAAACTCGACGCGATAACCGTGCAAGGTGCTGACATTGTCGAGCGCGATATCGTAGATCTTCCACGCACCGCTCTCACGTTTGAGCGCGAAGCCAAGCTGGATCGGCTCTGCGCCCTGCTGCGCCACGCGCCCGCTGACGTGCGCGAAGTTCGGCTCGGTCATCCGCGAGTTGGTGATCTGAATCTCCTGGTCCGAGTAGTTCTGAACCTTGTTTATATACGAGTCCTCGAGGAACGAGCTGAACACCGGTACAAACTGACGCTGCTGCTCCGCGCTCAGCGAGCGCCATGAGCTGCCCATCGCCATCCGCGACATCTGATCGAAGTCGAGATTCGCCGCGGCCAACTCCCGCAGCTTCTTCTGCTTGTCCGGCTGTGCCATCTGCTTGTCCTTGACGATGGCCAGCACCTGCGTCACCAGGTGCTTGACGGTATCCAGCGGCGTGTCGGTGGCCGCAATCGCGGCTCCGGTTGCCAGGGCAACAATAACAATTGCGGTGATTGCCAAGATCCACCCACGCGCCGAGCACGACCATCGCAGAGCGCTGATCGAACGGTATGCTGTGGGATGCTGCTGCGAGAATCTCGAATTGAGCATTTTTGATTCCCCTGGTGAGCGTTTCTATTTTACTAAAACCGCTGTCTATGCGTAACTTGAAACGTTCGGCGGATCGGTGGACGCTTTCCGCTGGTGTTCTCGTGCGGAGCTAGTTAATGCGGTTCAAGACATCGTCAGGGAATTTTCGAACACAATTTTCCGCCCTCCTTCAACCGCGCGTTGCGGAGCTGGCCGAAGAATATCGATTCGTGGAGGTTTCGGCCAATCGGCCGCCATGGAACGGAACCGGGATCAAGCTTGCGGAAGGTGATTGCTTTACTCTTTTCTGCGCGGGCCGCGCCTGGCTGACTGCGATCCCGGAGGTCTGGGTCGATGCGCACTTCGGGTTGTGGATCAGGGTCGGCACGCGCGCGCCGATGTTTCGCGTGCCGCGCGGATCGCTTACGTTTACTGCGCCTCACGCGGGCGAGCTCTATCTCGCCAATCTGTTCCCCGGCGCATGGGGCGACGAGAACGGTGCGCTTGCATCGCCACCGTCCGCATTTGAAAAAGTCGCGGGCGCTTTCGAAGTGCTGATCATCCGCTGGCGATCGGATGCTCACCAGGGACTGCAGCGGATGGCTGAACAAGGCGGTCCAGCGGCTGAGCTTGCCGCCGAAGAGGTGCGCGCGTGTCGAAATCCGGTGACGCCGCCTCGCGGATGGAAATATTTGTGGTCGACCGGAGACGCCGAGGCATTCCGCGCGGACGATGAAGGCCGAATTCGCTGCGAAATTATCGACGACGGCACGATCCTGCAAAGGCCCGTGTCGGCGCCGTTCACGCCGTCGACGCGGCTTCGATGGTCGTGGAAGGTCGATCAACTTCCATCGTCGCGCGCTGAAGATTCGGT